>CAVAPI010000001.1:0-54082 GCA_963590445.1 Lachnospiraceae bacterium
AAGATGGCAGAGAAGAGCAAAATACTAGTTAATTGTCTTTTCATTACGTTTTTATGATTTAATCAAACATCTGTTTCCTCTATAACATCCGCATCATATAATATATAATGTGTACATAAACAGCAACGTGATACACGAAATCTCGGCGAACACATGCCAAGTGCTGTCGTCATCTCCGTCTTTCCTTTGCCTTGTTCCTAATACTTGTTCCTAATACTTGGATACTTTTTCTGCCGTCACATTGCAATTCATAATGCGTAACGGTGCAAAGATACGCACTTTTCCCATAATGGGAGTCTTGTTTTGTCGTTTTTTTTTAGACAAGGTGCGATTGACGACAAAACAAAAGGGAAACAGTAGAAGAGGGATGGGACGGTAAAACGATAACCCGGTATGATTGCCCGGTACTTCTTTTGCGGTTTTTGCCGGCTTCTTTTCTGTTGCATAGCCCGCCATGCTCTTTCGAAGAAGCCGGCAAAACCGTCCATAGCTTATTTCTCGTCCTCTTCCTCTTCGGGAGCTATGAGTTTGTAGCCCTTGCCGTGGATGTTGATGATTTCAACCTGGTCGTCGTCCTTCAGATGCTTGCGCAATTTGGTGATATACACGTCCATTGAGCGCGCGTTAAAGTAGTTGTCGTCAATCCAGATGGTCTTCAGGGCGAAGTCACGCTGCAGGATTTCGTTGGCATGGCTGCACAACAGCGCCAGCAACTCGTTCTCCTTTGTCGTCAGCTTGGTCTGTTTGTCACCGATAGTGAGCAGTTGCTTCTGCGTGTCGAACGTGAAACGGCCGATATGGTAAAGGACTTTCTCCTTTGTCTTCTTGCCCCGCACCCGCCGGAGTATGGCTTCTATACGGAACACAAGCTCTTCCATGGAGAAAGGCTTGGTGATGTAGTCGTCGGCGCCGATCTTGAAGCCGTCAAGTATGTCCTCTTTCAGTGTCTTTGCGGTGAGAAAGATGATGGGGATTTCGGAGTTGGCGGCACGGATCTCCTGCGCGAGGGTGAAGCCGTCCTTCTTGGGCATCATAACGTCAAGCACGCAGATGTCGAACTTGTCCCTCAGGAAGGCCTTGTAGCCCTCTTCGCCGTCGGGACACAGCTCTGCGTCGTAGCCTTTGGCGGCGAGATATTCGCGCAAAAGCATGCCTAAGTTCTCGTCATCTTCGCACAGAAGAATCTTAATGTTCATGTCCATAGTCTCTAATTTATTGGTTAATACTATAATAATGTTGTCTTTTTCTTGTCCGTCGGCCGTCTTTCCCGGTTGCATCCGCCGCTTTCGGGGCGGCGGCGGTCAGCATTTCACTGCGTCGAGCGATATTGTGAAGGTCGTTCCCTTGCCGTATGAGCTTTCAACCCTGATGTCTCCCTTGTGCAGGTCCACGATTTTCTTCACGTAGGCCAGCCCCAGACCGAAGCCCTTTGCGTCATGCAGGTTGCCTGTATGCACGCGATAGAACTTCTCGAATATCTTTTTGAGGTTCTCTTTCCTTATCCCCATGCCCGTGTCCCGTATGGATATGAACAGCCGTCCGCCGTCATTCCATGTCTTGATGTATATGTCAAGCGGCTTGTCCGGGCTTCTGTACTTCACCGCATTGTCCATCAGGTTGAATATGGCGTTCTGGAAATGGGTCTCATCGACGTATATGGTGGAGTCAGCCGCCCCGATGTCGGTGTAGATCTTGCCTCCCGTGTGCTCCACGCGCAGCGAAAACGAGTTGGCAATGGTCTCCACAAGTTCGTTGGCGTCGGTCTCTTTCCTCTTGAACACCGCCTTCTTGCGGTCGAACATGGACATCTGCAGCACCTTCTCCACCAGAAAGCGCAGGCGTTTCGACTCGTCGTTGATCACGCCGCCCAGGTGCTTCATCATAGTTGGGCTTTTCGTCACGCTCTCGTCGCCGAGCATCTGTGCGGCAAGCGATATGCTGGCGATGGGAGTCTTCAGTTCGTGGGTCATATTGTTGACAAAGTCGTTCTTTATCTCGGTGTACCGCTTCTGCCGGAAGATGACTACGATGGTGAAGATGAACGTTACGAGCAGCACAATGGTGAACACCACCGACGGTATCATGAACCTTATGCTGGAGAAGATGTAGTTGTTGATGTCCGGGAAGTGTATCTTCACCACTCCCATCTTGGACGACGGGTCGTTGCGGAAGAGCACTTGCGAGTAGGTGTATGCCTGTCCCTCGTCGGTATAGTCGGGGCAGCGGTACACCTCCCGGCCGTCTGCGGTTGATACAGTGAAGTGATAGTGTATGCTGACGCCGTTGTTGAGCAGCTCGGCGCGCAAGTCCTGGTCGAGGAGCTTGAAGTTGATGCGCTCTTTCAGCGGCCTGTCGCTCGCAGTGTAAAGGATGTTGTACACAACTTCGTCAAGCAGCGCCTTCTGATACACGTACCGGTTGCGCACAATCTCCTGCAGCGACTTGGAAGCCTCGCTTATGGAGTTCTTGTCCGACCGCAGTATCATGGCCTTGGGTATGGTTGAAGGCTTTGTTGTGATGGTTTTCAGCTGGAAAGACGAGTAGATGGTGCCGTCCTTGCCCGCCACTGCATACTGGTGGGAGTGCTGCACCACATCGTTGAGCTTGCCCGAGCGGGTGGAGACCGAGTCTTGGCTGAACGCCCGGCGTTCGGTTTCGTTCACGTCCCTTTCGAGATAGCGCAGCGTCTCGTTGAGTTCGAGGTTGCGCGATGCCTGATAGAGGCTGCGGTTGACCGATTCGTCAAACTGTTCCTTCTTCATCTTTGCCATTTCCTCAATGTATGACAGTTGCAGAAAGAGCAGTGCGAGGAACGAAAGCCCCATGACGATGGCCACAGCCCAAATCATTGATTTCTTCATGGCGGCAAAGATAGTCCAAAAACGGGGATGTTGTTGCTGAAAAGTTAATCGTTTCCGTTAAATTTAACGTCATTAACAGGAAAATAAGGATTTGTGCCGGTATGCGCAACTATATCCATTCTTGGGTGCGACCGCTGCATTTGCAAATGAAAGCCAGCCGGGTGTGAATTGCAAACGGGCGGTTTACGGGTCGTAGTCGGGCTGTTTGCGTGGCATAAACGCACGGTTTACGGGCGTCAAACGGGCGGCTTTTTGGGGCGGAGTGTGCGCCTTGTGAAAATGAGGGTGCCGGTGCGCCTCTTGTTTTCGGCTTTTTTGCTTACCTTTGCAAGAGTGTTTGTCGCGTCCCGGCATAGGATATGGCTGTGCAAGAGATGCGGCTGACAGCTTCCGCACCTATATAAAATAAGGTGTAAGGTGGGTTCTGTAAATTACCGCCGCAAGAAAAACAACAAACAATATGGGTTACGTTTTGCCGCCTTTTGGCCTCTTTCCGGTTCATGTCGCCACCTTTCTCAGCCGTAATGCCCGCATTACTCCCGCGCCCGCTGGCGGTATGCGCCCGGAAACAGTCTCAAAATCCGGCAAAGCTGATTTATAGACCCGCCATAAGAACAATAGTCTATGGACGCAAACAGCAATAATGTATCGGCAGGGCAGCCGGTTGAGGGGCAGATGGTGCTGCGCACCGAAGGCCTCGTGAAGCGTTACGGCAAGCGCACGGTGGTTAACGACGTGTCGTTTGACGTGAAACAGGGCGAAATAGTAGGACTTCTCGGCCCCAACGGTGCCGGAAAGACCACCTCGTTCTACATGACAACGGGGCTGGTCACGTCAAATGCCGGCCACATATACCTCGACCAGCTCGACATAACCGACTATCCCGTCTATAAACGCGCCCGCGCAGGCATCGGATACCTTGCCCAGGAGGCCAGCGTGTTCCGCAAGATGAGTGTTGAAGACAACATTCTCTCGGTGCTGGAGATGACAGGAAAGCCGCGAGAGTACCAGATGGAGAAGCTGGAGAGCCTGATCAGGGAGTTCAGGCTGCAGAAGGTGCGCAAGAACAAGGGCGACCAGCTGTCGGGAGGCGAGCGGCGGCGCACGGAGATAGCCCGCTGTCTGGCCATAGACCCCAAGTTCATCATGCTCGACGAGCCGTTTGCCGGAGTCGATCCCATAGCCGTGGAGGACATACAGTATATCGTCTGGCAGCTGAAATACCGCAACATAGGCATCCTGATAACCGACCACAATGTGGAAGACACCCTGTGTATAACCGACAGGGCGTACATGCTGTTCGAGGGACGCATACTGTTTCAGGGCACACCCGAGGAACTTGCGTCCAACCAGATAGTGCGTGACAAGTACCTGACCAACAGTTTCAGCCTGCGCAAGAAAGACTTTCAGACCATGGAGGAGCAGCGCAGGGCGCAGGAGGCGGCCGAAAACGGATGACGGCAGCGGCGCCTGCGCATGAATGCCGGGCGGGACAGGGTGCGGACAGCGTGCCGGCCCGTAGGAAAAACCGCCTTTCCGGCATGCGTTTCCCCTTGCGTTAAAAATGCCAAAAGTTTAGGCTGTTACGCCATTTATCCTTAATTTTGCAACCCAAAATTTGACATATAATCAACACATTTAATATTAACGATGAATATCTCATTTGAAAATCCCGACAAAATCAACGGCTTGCTTACCGTGACCGTTGAAAAGGATGACTATGAAAAGGATGTCGAGAAGACACTGAAGGGCTACCGCAAACGCGCAAACATTCCAGGTTTCCGTCCCGGAACGGTGCCTATGGGGATGATAAAGCAGCAGTATGGCGAGGCGGTAAAGGCCGATGTCATAAACAAGCTGGTGGGTGACGGTATATATAACTATGTACGCGAGAACAAAATCCAGATGCTGGGCAACCCGATGCCTGACACCGAGAAGCAGAAACAGCTCGACCTGAAGGGCGACGGGCCGTTTGACTTCGTGTTTGACATAGCTGTGGCTCCCGAATTTAAGGCAGAGCTGACCGCAAAGGACTCCATTGACTATTACGACATAACGGTTGACGACAAGTTGGTCGGCCAGCAGGTGGAAATGTTCCGGTCGCGCGGCGGCCACTACGACAAGGCTGAGGCTTACGACCCGGCACAAAACGACATGCTCAAGGGCGACTTGCGCGAGCTTGACGCCGACGGCAACGCCAAGGAAGGCGGCATTGTCGTGGAGGGAGCGGTGATGATGCCCGAATATATAAAGGTGGAAGACCAGAAAAAGCTGTTCGACGGAGCAAAAGTGGGCAGCGTAATCACCTTCAACCCCAGGAAAGCCTATCCCGAAGGCACGGCCGAAGTGTCGTCGCTGCTGAAGATAGACAAGGAAAAGGCCGAGTCCATGACTTCCGACTTCACCTGTCTCGTCACCGAAGTGCAGCGTTTCGTGAAGGCAGAGCTTGACCAGGAACTGTTCGACCAGGTGTATGGCAAGGACGAAGTGAAGAGTGAAGAGGAGTTCAAACAGAAGATTTCCGACGGAATAAAGGCACAATTAGCCACAGACAGCGACTACAAATTCCTGCTGGATATGCGTGCCTGTCTGGAAAAGAAGGTGGGCGAGCTGACCTTTCCCGACGCTCTGCTGAAGAAAATGATGCTTGAGAACAACAAGGACAAGGGCGAAAAGTTTGTGGAAGACAACTATGAAGCAAGCATAAAGGAACTGAAATGGCACCTTATCAAGGAGCAGCTCGTGGCCGCAAACGGCATCAAGATAGACGAAAGTGACGTGAAGGGAGTGGCCAAAGAGGTGGCCCGCGCCCAGTTCGCCCAGTATGGAATGGCAAATGTGCCCGACGAATATCTGGAAAAGTATGCCGCTGATATGGTCAAGGACGGCAAGAACACCGACAGTTTCGTTGACCGCGCCATCGACATCAAGCTGGTTGCCGCCGTCAAGAATACCGTGAAGCTGAAGAACAAGGCCATCTCGCTTGACGACTTCAACAAGATGATGCAGGAAAAATAAAGCACAGCGATAAAAAACCTCGCGAAGTAAGGAGGTTATCGACTTTTTTTATTAATTTTGTTCCTACGAACGGAATGAAAAAGAGAAAGCCGATAACCTCCTTATCGTGTCTTGAAAGAACTGAAAGAAATAAACTACCATACAATGAACGACTTTAGGAAGTATGCCACAAGGCATTTGGGCATAAACGGACTGGTGCTTGACGAGGTCGTAAGCTCGCAGGCACAGTATCTGAACCCGTACATTCTTGAGGAACGTGCGCTCAATGTAACCCAGATGGACGTGTTCTCGCGCCTGATGATGGACCGCATCATATTCCTCGGAACGCAGATTGACGACTATACCGCTAATATATTACAGGCACAACTGCTCTTCCTCGACTCGCAAGACCAGGGGAAAGACATATCCATATATATAAATTCGCCCGGCGGAAGCGTCACAGCCGGTCTTGGAATCTACGACACAATGCAGTTTATCTCCAGTGATGTGGCCACGCTCTGTACGGGTATGGCCGCGTCAATGGCGGCAGTGCTGCTCGTGGCTGGGACAGAGGGCAAGCGTTCGGCGTTGACCCACAGCCGCGTAATGATACACCAGCCGCTCGGAGGAGTGCAGGGACAGGCCTCAGACATAGAGATAGAGGCGCGGGAGATAATGAAATTCAAGAAAGAACTGTACACTATCATAGCCGATCATTCGCACACTCCGTTTGAAAAGGTGTGGAATGACTCCGACCGCAACTACTGGATGACGGCAGAAGAGGCCAGGGAGTATGGCATGATAGACCGGGTGATGGTCAGAAAGACCGGCTCTTCAGAGGACAACGACACCGCCGCCGACGCTACAAACGACAAAGAGAACAAGAAATGAAGAAGGTTTGCAGCTTTTGCGGGCGCGAAGAAGGAAGGGTAAGTCTGCTCATAACCGGCATCAACGGCTACATCTGCAACGACTGTGTAATGCAGGCGTACCAGATAGTGAACGAGGCGCTGCTGCTGGATGCCGATACTGACGACAAGAATGAACGCTACAAGCCGAAGAAGGTGCCCAAGCCGAAGGAGATAAAGGCCCATCTGGATCAGTATGTCATAGGACAGGACGAGGCCAAGCGCCATCTTTCGGTGGCTGTCTATAACCATTACAAGCGCCTCCAGCAGCCAGACGATTCCGAAGGCGTGGAGATAGAGAAGAGCAATATAATAATGGTGGGAAGCACCGGCACGGGCAAGACCCTTCTGGCGCGCTCCATCGCAAAGCTACTCGACGTTCCGTTCACGATAGTCGATGCCACGGTGCTCACCGAAGCCGGCTATGTGGGCGAAGACGTGGAGAGTATTCTGTCGCGGCTGCTGCAAGTGGCCGACTACAACGTGCGTGCGGCAGAGCGCGGGATTGTGTTTATAGACGAAATAGACAAGATTGCGCGCAAGAGCGACAACCCTTCCATCACCAGGGACGTGAGCGGCGAGGGCGTGCAGCAGGGTTTGCTGAAGCTGTTGGAGGGAACCGTGGTCAACGTTCCGCCGCAGGGAGGCCGTAAGCACCCCGACCAGGAGTACATACACGTGGACACACGCAACATACTGTTCATCTGCGGAGGTGCATTCGACGGCATTGAGCGCAAGATAGCCCAGCGTATGAACACGCACACGGTGGGTTACAACTCGGTACAGAACGTGCGTAATATTGACAAGGCCAACCTTATGAAGTATATCATGCCGCAGGACTTGAAGTCATACGGCCTTATACCTGAGATAATAGGCCGTCTGCCGGTGCTGACCTATCTGCATCCGCTCGACAAGGAGGCCTTGTCGCGCATCTTGTTCGAGCCTAAGAACTCGATAGTCAAGCAGTTTGTCAAGCTGTTCGAAATGGATGGCATAAAGCTGACGTTCAGTGACGATGTCCTGAAGCTGATTGTTGACAAGGCAGTGGAGTACAAACTGGGCGCACGCGGCTTGCGCTCGATCGTAGAGACCATCATGACCGACGCCATGTTCGAGTCTCCGTCCAAGCGGGCAAAGACTTTCAACGTGACACTCGACTATGCGCTGCGGCAACTGGACAAGTCCAACCTGCAGCGGATTGGGGCTTGACCGCAAAAGGCAGGAGTTAGCTGCCCGAAGGGCGGAGGTTTGGCCGCAAACCCCATAAAGAGGGCTTTCAAACACGGGAGTTTGCCACTCAAAGGCTGGAGTTGGCCTGTTGAAGGCTGGAGGTTGCCTGTTGAAGGCTGGAGTTTGCTCGTTGAAGGCTGGAGTTTGCTCGTTGAAGGCTGGAGTTGGCCTGTTGAAGGCTGGAGGTTAGTGCCTTTCAAAGGCTGGAACCTTGACTACAAAACCTATAAGGATTGACTGAAAACCATAAGTTAGCATGACATACACGGTAGATCTTTTGGCGACATTAAAGCGACATTTCGGTTTTGACAAGTTCAAAGGCGATCAGGAAGCCATCATCCGGAATGTGCTCGATGGCCGGGACACGTTCGTGCTCATGCCGACCGGTGGCGGCAAGTCGTTGTGTTACCAGCTTCCATCGCTGCTTATGGAGGGTACCGCCATCGTTATATCGCCGCTAATCGCCTTGATGAAGAACCAAGTCGATTTCATAAGCAACCTAAGTGACGTGGACGGCGTTGCGCATTACCTCAATTCTTCGTTGAACAAGGCGGCTGTTGACCAAGTACGCCGCGACATACTTGAAGGACGCACCAAGTTGCTGTACGTTGCCCCGGAGTCGCTGACCAAGGAGGACAACGTTTCGTTCCTCAAATCCGTTAAAATTTCGTTCTATGCCGTCGATGAGGCACACTGTATATCCGAGTGGGGACATGATTTCCGCCCGGAATACCGTCGCATACGCCCCATTATCAACGAGATAGGCAACGCTCCGATTATCGCGCTTACGGCCACTGCCACCGACAAAGTGCGCACTGACATAAAGAAAAACCTCGGAATCGTTGGCGCAAAGGAGTTCAAGAGTTCGTTCAACCGCCCCAACCTTTACTATGAAGTGCGCCCCAAGACCAAGGATGTCGATAAGGAAATCATAAAATTCATCAAGAACAATTCAGGGAAGAGCGGCATTATATACTGTCTGTCGCGCAAAAAGGTGGAGGAACTGGCCGCCATCCTGTGCGCAAACGACATCAAGGCTGCCCCATACCACGCCGGTCTCGACACGTCAACGCGCTCCCAGACGCAGGATGACTTCCTGATGGAGAAGTTCGATGTCATAGTTGCGACCATCGCATTCGGCATGGGCATCGACAAACCCGACGTGCGCTTCGTGATACATTACGACATTCCGAAGAGTCTGGAGGGCTATTACCAGGAGACAGGGCGCGCCGGGCGCGACGGAGGCGAGGGCCTTTGCATCGCGTTCTATTCGTATAAGGATCTCCAGAAGCTCGACAAGTTCATGGAAGGCAAGCCTGTGGCCGAGCAGGACATAGGCCGGCAGTTGCTGCAGGAGACGGCTGCGTATGCAGAGACCTCGGTTTGCCGCCGGAAGATGCTGCTCCACTACTTTGGGGAGGAGTACGACAAGGACAACTGCCACAACTGCGACAACTGTCTGCACCCGAAAAAGAAGATAGAGGCCGGGCGCGAGCTTGCCATAGCCCTGCGTGCCATTGCCGCAATCAAGGAGAATTTCCGCGCAGACTATGTGATTGACTTCATATTGGGGCGCGAGACGGACGAAATCCTTGCCCACAAGCACAACGAACTTGAGGCATTCGGCTCCGGAGAGGACGAGGATGAGAAAGTGTGGGCGCCGCTTTTGCGCCAAGCCCTTATCGCCGGCTACCTCAAGAAGGAGGTTGAGAACTACGGTCTGCTCAAGATAACCGCCGCAGGGCGCAGCTTTATGAAAGCCCCCAAGACCTTTATGATAGTCGAAGACCAGGACTTCAACTGCGAAGACGGGCGTTCGTCCGACGGCGACGGCGGCACCAGTGCCCTCGACCCCACGCTCAACGCCATGCTGAAAGACCTCCGCAAGAAGGTTTCCAAGGCATTGGAGCGTCCCCCATACGTCATTTTCCAGGACGTATCGCTTGAGCAGATGGCCACAGACTATCCCGTTACGCTCGAAGAGCTGAAGAATATCCAGGGTGTAGGGGAGGGTAAGGCCCGCCAACCATACGCCCAGAAGTTCGTTGACCTTATAAAAAAGTACTGCGAAGAGAACGGTATCGAGCGGCAGACCGACCTGCGGGTGCGCACGGTGGCCAAGAAGTCGGTGCTGAAGGTAAGCATTATACAGAGCATAGACCGCAAGGTGGCTCTTGACGACATCGCTACCGCCAAGGGAATAGACTTCGAGGAGTTGCTTAACGAGCTTGAAGCCATCGTCTATTCGGGCACTAAGCTCGACATAGACTACTTCCTCTACGACGTAATGGACGAGGATCACGTCACCGACATATACGATTATTTCCGCGAGTCGGAGACTGACGACCTCGAAGCCGCCCTGAAAGAGCTTGGAAGCGACAGCTCCGAGGACGAAATACGTTTGGTCCGCATCAAATTCATGTCGGAAATGGCCAACTGAAACGCCCTTTCCCAATCTTTCAAACATCTTTTTCCCGCATCTGAAACCGCGTTTGCCAGACTGCCTGTGGGCAGCTTGGCAAAGCGCAGCCGTGTGCTTGCGTGGCAAATGTGTGCCGCTTGCAAGCGCCAAGCGTGCCGTTAAAGGCAGCCAAACACGGCATTTGGGAGGGCCAAGCGTGCCGTTTACGGAGGCTAACCTGCCGACTTTCCATGAGTAACCTGCCGGCTTTCCATGAGTAACCTGCCGACTTTTTTACTGCAACCGGGTCGGATTGTCTCGTTTTTTTGCCCAAACACTTGTGCAAATGGATAAAAACGAGTACCTTTGCAGCGCTTTTTCAAACATCAGTAAAGGTAAGTGTGATGGCGAATTGAGCATTTGGACAAACTTAATTTTAGAGTAACACATTAAAAGACAATGAAAGAAATCGAAGTTACAGGCAAACTGCGCACCGAGGTGGGCAAGAAAGCCGCAAAGAAGTTTCGCAAGGAGGGAATGATTCCCTGCAATCTCTATGGTGAAAAGCGTGGTGAGAACGGGCTTCCCGTTGCCACATCCATCGTATGCCCCATGAGCGAGCTGCGCAAGGTGGTGTTCACTCCCCATATCTATGTAATCAACCTCTTGATAGACGGCGAGAGCCACACCGCAATCCTCAAGGAGCTGCAGTTCCACCCGGTGACCGACGCGCTGCTTCACGTTGACTTCTATGAGGTGAACGACAAGAAGCCCATCACAATCGGCATACCTGTCAAGCTCAACGGTCTGGCACAGGGTGTGCGCGATGGTGGTCGCATCAACCTTTCCATCCGCAAGATCAACGTTACCGCACCGTATCAGATCATCCCGGAGCACCTTGACATCGACGTAACGTCGCTCCAGCTCGGCAAGAGCATCAAGGTTGGCGAGCTGAGCTTCGAGGGTCTTGAGATAGCAACGCCGGCTGAAGTGGTAGTATGCTCGGTTAAGACCACCCGTGCCTCCAAGTCGGCAGCGGCCGCAGCGGCAGCTTCCACTGAGGCAGCAGCAGAGTAATGGACAAGTACTTGATAGTTGGTTTGGGCAATGTCGGCGACGAGTACGACATGACCCGCCACAATACAGGATTTATGGTATTGGACGCTTTCGCGAAAGCGTCCAATATTGTTTTTGACGACCGCCGCTACGGTTTCGTGGCCGAGGCGAGTGCGAAGGGGCGCAAGCTGTTTCTGCTCAAGCCGAGCACGTTTATGAACCTCAGCGGCAACGCCGTGCGCTACTGGCTCAACAAGGAAAACATCGACATCAGCCGGCTTCTCGTCGTTGTCGATGACCTTGCGCTCCCCCTGGGCGCGCTCCGGCTCAAGCCGTCGGGCAGCAATGCGGGGCACAACGGGCTGGGAAACATCCAGTCGGTGCTCGGTACTGAGCACTACAGCCGTCTGCGCGTGGGCATAGGCAACGGCTTTCCGCGCGGCATGCAGGTGGAATGGGTGCTCGGACGCTACAGTCAGGACGAGCTGGACGTGCTTCAGCCGAAGATGGAAACGGCCTGTGAGATAATCAGGAGCTTCGTCCTGTCGGGCATAGACGTCACGATGAACGCTTACAACAAGAAGGGATAGTATGGCCAGTGAGGCGAGAGTTGACAAGTGGCTGTGGGCGGCACGGATCTACAAGACCCGTTCCATCGCCGCCGATGCCTGCAGGAACGGGCGCATCACGGTGAACGGCGCCAACGTGAAGCCGTCCCACATGGTGAAAGCGGGCGAGACGGTCAGCGTGCGCAAGTCGCCCGTGACCTATTCGTTCCGTATTCTCCAGCCCATAGAGCAGCGTGTGGGGGCGAAACTCCTGCCGCAGGTCTATGAAAACGTGACCACGCCCGACCAGTACGAGCTGCTTGAGATGACCCGCATCAGCGGTTTCGTTGACCGGGCGCGCGGCACAGGCCGCCCAACCAAGAAGGAACGCCGTTCGCTCGACGCCTTCTTCGACCCTTCGGGAGACGGTTTCGACGGCTGGGACGACGGCTCCGACGACTGACCACCGCCGCTTCCGAGCATCCGCAGCGGCTTCCGAAAACATGCCAAGTGCGGCCTGAACCGCCGGAACGCAAGAATGGAACTTATGAAAAGGTGTTGCTATATAATTAATGTGTAACATTTTAACAGAAAGGAAAGACTTATGAGAACACTAAAATCATTGTTCGCCGTTGCCGCCATGGCAGTTGCGGTGGTGTCATGCGGCCCTGTCAGCGACAAGTATGCCGGTTTTACGGGCGCAAGCTACACCCCTACGGCCTACGCCAACACCAACCACGGCTACATAGCCTTTGCCAGCTACGGCCGGTGGGGCATTGAGAAGAGCGCAGCCAGCGACTGGTGTACCATAAAGGTGACGGGCGGCAGTGGCATGACGTACAACTACATCCCCATTTTCTACACCCTGAACACCACCGGGAGTGCGCGCCAGTGCCAAATCACTGCGCGTGACGTTGACGAGGGCAGCGCCTATGTGTCGTTTCCCATCGCCCAGTATGCCACACGCGGCGACGGAAGCCTCGGCACAGCACCGCTTGTGAGCGGCATAAAGGGCGATGACGGCAGCGAGATAACCATTGCCTACGACACACTGTGCCGCCCCACGTCGGTAAGGATAGCCAATGGAGAGACAGTCTATCGCAATATGCCCATAGTATGGGGCGATACCACGGTGACAATAGCCGGAACAGACGTGAAATTCAGCGTTGGCTACCAGCCTGACAACATCACTTCGGAGACCGACACGGTGGGTTATTTCAACGACTACGAGAGTAACACCCTCTGGTCGTTCACTTTCCAGGATCACCGCCCCAATGAGAACTACTACGGCCACGGTTTCCTGTTCACCAAAGACCTCGACAAGGTGTCAAACCCCGACACCGACACGCGCTGTCCCGACAGTCTGCGCTACCTGCACCACTACTCTGACGGCACAGTCGTAAAGGATTCCCTCCGGATGAGCTACAGTTCCACCGACAACCGCCGCCAGTCGGTTGACGCCAACCAGCTGCTTTTCGGCGCAAAGGAGTGCAGCCCCTACCTGCTGCTCGGCCTTTTCCGTCACGCAAGGGCAACGAAAGTGGTGTCGGAGGCAACCGGTTCCGACGGCAAATACACCGTGGAGACCACTCTCAACGCCGACAAGAGCATCAACACCATGACCGTTACCGACAAGCGGGGCGGCAAGGTGACATACACGTTCAGCTACTTTACCACCGCATAAGGCCATGAACATAGCCGTATTCGTGTCGGGCAGCGGCACCAACTGCGAGAATATCATACGCCACTTCGCCGCCGGCGGAGCGTCGCGCGTGGCCCTGGTGGTCAGCAACCGCCCCGACGCCTATGCGATAAAGCGCGCCGAGGCGTTGGGAGTGCCCGTTGAGGTCGTGCCCAAGGCCGGCTTCAACGACGAGAACAGGCTTATGGCCGTGCTCGAAGCCCACCATATCGACTTCATAGTGCTGGCCGGCTTCCTGCTGATGGTGCCTTCGTTCCTCCTGCACCGCTATCCGCGCAGGATAGTCAACATCCATCCGGCGCTTTTGCCCAAGTATGGCGGTCGCGGGATGTACGGCCACCATGTGCATGAGGCCGTCTTCGCCAACCGCGAGAGCGAGACCGGCATCACCGTCCACTACGTCAGCGAGGTGTGCGACGGCGGCGAGATACTCTTTCAGGCCAGGACGGCACTGTCGCCCGGCGACTCGCCCGATGACATAGCGGCAAAGGTGCACCGCCTGGAGATGGAATACTATCCCAAAGTGATAGAACAGGCCATCGGAAACGCCGCCAAGGCATAGCCGGAGCGCAACCTGTACACACCGCGGAGCGCCGGTCTGCTTCAGGCCGGCGCCCCGTTTCGGGTGTCCGGCGTCCCGTTTCGGATACATATATTATATAAAAAGGAGTCCTTGTCTAACCTCCTCTAAAAAACAAGAACATGAAGAAAGAGAAACAACAAGTCAGTGTGCTGTTCATGCTTTTCGGCATACTGTTCTGCGTCTGCCTCATTACGGCAAACGTACTCGAGACAAAGCAGATGGCCTTCGGCCCGGTGACAATCACAGGCGGCCTGTTGGTCTTCCCGGTATCTTACATTATCAACGACTGTGTGTGCGAGGTGTGGGGCTATGGCCGCGCCCGGCTGCTCATCTGGATGGGGTTTGCCATGAACTTCATGTTCGTTGCCTTCGGCGCACTGGCCGATGCCATCCCCGGAGCGCCCTATTGGGACAACGAAGAGGGTTTCCATTCCGTCTTCGGACTGGCTCCCCGCGTGGCGGCAGCGTCCTTTGTGGCGTTTCTCGTAGGGTCGTTTGTCAACGCCTATGTTATGAGCCGCATGAAAATCTCGTCGGCCGGGCACCACTTTTCCGTCCGCGCGATACTCAGCACCGTGTATGGCGAGACAGCCGACTCGCTCATTTTCTTCCCCCTCGCCCTGCTTGGCGTGGTGCCTCTCGCCTCCATGCCGTCGCTGATAGTGTCACAGGTGGTGCTCAAGACTCTCTACGAGGTCATCGTCCTGCCCGTTACCATCCGCGTAGTGGCCTTTGCCAAGAAGCGCGAGGGCGAGGATGCCTACGACAGGGGCGTCAGTTACAACATTTTCCGTATGAAATTCTAAACCGTATGCAGCAGGAAACAAGAACGAAAGAGGGGCTCCGCGCCCTCGGAGCGGCCGCGAAATACTCCATGGACTACGCTCCCGAAGTGCTCGAAACGTTCACCAACAAGCACCGCGACAACGACTATTGGGTGCAGTTCAACTGTCCTGAGTTCACATCCCTGTGCCCCATCACCGGCCAGCCCGACTTTGCCGAGATAAAGATACTCTATCTGCCCGACGAAAAGATGGTGGAGAGCAAGAGCCTGAAGCTCTATCTCTTCAGCTTCCGCAACCACGGCGACTTCCACGAGGACTGTGTGAACACCATAATGAAGGACTTGGTCAGGCTCATGCAGCCCAAATACATCGAAGTGCTGGGCGTTTTCACCCCGCGGGGCGGCATCAGCATCTATCCGTATGCCAACTATGGCCGCCCCGGCACCAAGTATGAAGCCCTTGCATGGCAGCGTCTGGCCGGGCGCAAGCCCTTCGGGTGACATCAGCTAAGCTCTGGTGCAAAGGCAGATATGGTTGGTGCAACGCCTGCTAAGTTTGCCTTTGCGCTTGTCTGCGGCAAATGCGCACGAATGGTACGCCGGGGGCGACGTACCTCCTAACGCAAGGGCAAACTTACATTGCCCGAAGACTTCAGCGCGGCCTTCAGGAGGTACGGCCCCCCCGCCGTACCAAAGAAAGCGTGATCTTTAAGTGTACCTGTGCTTGGGCTATGCAGTAGGCTTTTGCCGAAATTCTCCCTTGAATGGTACGGGGGCTCCGCACCTCCTGCGAAGACAAGCAGCAAAACATCTCATATGGAAACCTCAGAAACGGCGCAAGCCTTAGGAGGTACGGTGCCCTCGCCGTACCAAAAAAGCGTTAGCTTTAAGTGTCCTGCGCTTGGGTGTGGTAGTTGCTGCGTCTCGTTGCGCCCAAACAAATCCCGAACGCATCCCGAACGAAAGCATGGGCAATTTGTTTTTCGCAATACGTGTCACGCCATGCTTTGGGGATTTCGCTGCGCCCGTCCAGATCCAGCTTCTTCCCTATCAACTGAGTACCCCAAAGCGTGAGCTTTAAGTGTGCCATCCACTAAATTCTGCATCTCTGTTTGTGGTTTTTTTTTGAAAAATGACCATTTTTCTTTGTTTAGTTGGCGGAAAGTGGTATCTTTGCGACGGATGCGCCGATTGAGTCTATATACATTATAATGTAAACGCACGGCGACTTAAATCTATAGACTGACCGTCGGTTTGTACTGACACATACGACTAACAACAATTATAAAACTATTCAACATGAGAAAACAGTTACTTTTCGTGGCTTTATCCGCCCTTATTGGGGGGGGGTAATTTAGCACTCGCAGACACCTCTGTGCTCACTACTGAGGACGGGTGGGCTAAAATCACTTCGATAACCCAATCGGACATTGCAGACAATTATTACGTTTTCGTTGACAACGATGCTGATTTGATGCTTGGCCTTGCTTCAAGCACAACCCAAAGCAACAATGCAATGTTCTATCAGGCATCAGTTTCTGACCTTACTAAGGACCTCGCCAAAGTTTGGATGCTTGAGGTTAACGGCGAAAACTATGGCTTGAGGAACTTAAGCCTTAACGCTTACCAATTTCAGACGGAATATAGCGGAAGCCTAAACAGTCTTAATTGGCGCACTAACGACCAGGACGCTTCCATTTCTTGGACAGGTTTAGGCTTGAGCTATGCCGATGGAGCATGGTCGCTGACCTCCACACAATACTCGCGTCCTTTGGGTATTTACAATAATGGGACGGGTAGTCCCGCAGAAGGCAACGAGTTGGGGGCTAACGATGCCGGTAAAGGACAGAAATTCCAGATTTACAGCATTCCCAAAGCCACGTTCAACGCTAAATTGTTGGCCGGTGCAAGTGCAGAAAGTGCCGTTGACGCTACCGCACTTATATACAATCCGACATTCGACTATAAGAACAACAATGGGCGAATCGGCTGTTGGTCGGGTACTGTTACCTATCAGACAAAAGGCAACAGCGGCAATTATAACTATGGCAATGGCGCTATAGAGATGTATCATATGCCTTCTTTCGACCTCAACCAGACTTTGACCAATCTTCCCAGTGGCAAATATCGGGTGAGTGTGCAGGTAGTGCAGTCGGGAACCTATACCGCTGAGCTTTATGCAACGAGCAACGGCACCACTAAAACCATGACAGCCAACACCGCAACGAGCGGAAATTTTGCAGACAATGCCCAGGCTTTGGCAGCCGACCGGACTAAAGGCAAGATAACAGTAGAGGTAGTTGTTGATGATGGCAATATGACTATCGGTTTGAGAGATGCCAGTTCTTCAAGCTCATGGATTGTTTTCGACAACTTCACCATGTCATATCTCGGCACTGTTGACATCTCAGAGTATGTCACAGCATACGAGACAGCACTCGCAGCGGCAAAGGCCGTCAATCAGGAAAGCCCGATGAACGGGGATGTACTCACGGCTTTGACCACAGCATTGAGTGACTATGGCAGCGTTGACGAGACCAGTCAGGCCGCTCTTGTTGCCGCTACAGGCGCGCTGAACACGGCCACCGCAAACGCCACGGCTTCTATCGCAAGCTATGCAAAGGCCAATACGGTTCTTGAAAACACGCTGAAGTTTATTGAAAGCACCAACTTCTACACCGCAGATGCCCTCACAGCCTATCAGACCAGCGACTATACTACTCCAAAAGGCAAGTATGACGCACGGACGCTGACCGATGCAGAGGCTGCCGCTCTGCAAGATCCGTATGCTTTAGGCTCACATAAAGTGGAGCGTAACGTATGGTCTTTGCTCCGCAGCACGTGGTCTGACACTTCTCTCAGCATCAATACTTGGTCAACGGAGGGCGTTAGTGACGGCTCAAACTTTGTCGTTCCGTTCGTAGAGTGGTGGGTTGTTGACTCAAGCACGCTTCCTGCCGGCACAAAGACAGGTACACTCGGCGGTCTGACTACCGGTAAGGTGTGTGAAGTTTCTGCCAATGTACGTGTGCGCCAGTCCAATAGCCAGACTGAAGTCAAGGGCGTGACGATGGATGTGAACGGCGGAGCATCGGTTAATGTATGCGACGGTGATAAGATAGGTTCATCACAGCTGTATCTGAAGAAAGAAACCAAGACATACGGCCTGGTAGGTGAGGACGGCAACCTGAACGTTAACTTCACCGCAGCGGACGGTAACACCATCAGCTGGCTTGCATTCAAGGATGTGAACTACACCGCTACGGACATCGCGGTGCTTGATGAGGACGGCGACAACAGCTCTGTTGCGGCTGCCGAAAACACCAATATCGGTGTGAAACGCTCGTTCACGGCTTACACGTGGAACTCGGTTGTGCTGCCGTTCGACATGACTTACTCGCAGGTGCAGGCTCTCTTCGGCAGCGGAACCAAGACTGCCGTATATACAGGTGCCACGGCTGACGATGCAACCAAGGCCATCACCCTCAATTTCTCGACCAGTGAGGGCAACAATGTGTCCATCAAGGCCAACACACCTTGCTTGGTACGCCCGGCAAAGGCCGTGACTTTCGCCGTGGCTGAAGACGTTAACGTTGTAACTCCCGCCTCCTCACCGGAAGTGACCGACGCTTTGGTCAAGTTCGTGGGCACTTACAAGAAGGGAGGCCTGACTGTCACCGATCAGGACTTCTTCCTGAGCACCGACAACAAGCTCTACCGTGCCCAGGGAGGCGAAAGCATCAAGGCCTTCCGCGCCATTTTCCGTCTCGATCCCGCCACCAGTTCTGACGCAAAGGTAGTGATGTCGCTCGACGGACTGGACGATACGACCTCTATCCAGAGCGTCGGCAAGCCCCGGAGCGCACAGTACAATGTGTATAACCTCGCCGGACAGGTGGTAAAGCGCAACGCCGCTTCTCTGGACGGCCTCCAGAAGGGTCTCTACATCGTCAACGGCAAGAAGGTAGTGGTAGAGTAACGACAGTGAAACCAAAGTTTAACGCATAAAAACTATAGAACAATGAAAAAACAAGCATATGTAAAACCGTCAACACGCATCGTGGAGTTGCAGAATGAAACGGATTTCATGGTGGCGGCATCGGCAGGTTACGATGTCAACCCAGGCAGCGGCCTTAACGACGGCTTCAGTTTCGGAGGCCAGTCGGACGGTTCGCATGAGATAAACGCCAAGCGGGGCGGCGGCGTTTGGAGCTTTGACGAGGAGGACTAAGCTCTTCCTCGGAGTCAAGCGGCTTACGCCCGCCTGTACCAAGTAAGTTTAATTGACCGGGAAAGCCGGTGTAGGGGAGAGGTTGTCGTTAAGACAGTCTCTCCCTTTTGGGTAATGAAGAATGGGGAATGTTTCTTCCCTGTCAACTGCGCACGAATGGTGCGGCGAGGGCACCGCACCTCCTAACGTTTGCCTGTATCTTGTTGGTTATCACGGCTGTGCAATGGGAGGTGCGGCTTCCCCGTACCCCAAAAGTGCAAGATTTAAGCTCATTCTGCCTTGAATTGTGTAGTAGGTGCGGTGTCTCTGCCGTGCTCTAATTTTGCAGTGGGATTGCAAAGCAATTGCATGAAGTCACAAATGGCAAGAGAAAAAGCCGTACCCCTTTTTCTTATAACCCTCTGGCGGGCAGTTGCTTCCATGACTCTGCCGTTTGCGCGCCGTGAATGGCCTGTTTGGCCGCCGTAAACGGGCGGTTTACGGAGCGCAACCCGGCGGTTTGCATTTGCAATACTTCCGTTTTTCCCAATCCATATCCGCACTTTCCCGACTCATCTCCGCACTTCATCCGACTTGTTCCCGCCCTTTTTGCCAACTGTACGTGGCAAAGGCTGTCGCTATGTGCCTTTTTGTTCATCGGAAAGGCAAAAAAACAGTGCTTGAACGGCGGCTTATGGCAATTTTTCCTACCTTTGCATGAAGTATAAATGCGCAAGCGGAGTGGGGCGGCCCGTTCCCTTGCTGTTTCAAAATCCTATAAATATCATGAAGAAGAAAATCCAATTCAGTCTTGTCTATAGGGACATGTGGCAGTCGTCGGGCAAGTTCCAGCCCCGCAAGGACCAACTGGAGCGCATAGCCCCGGCCATAATCGACATGGGATGCTTCGCCCGTGTGGAGACAAACGGCGGTGCGTTCGAGCAGGTCAACCTGCTGGCCGGCGAAAACCCCAACGATGCGGTGCGCGCCTTCTGCAGGCCGTTCAACGAAGTGGGCATCAAGACCCACATGCTCGACCGTGGATTGAACGCATTGCGCATGTATCCCGTGCCCGACGACGTGCGCCAGCTTATGTATAAGGTCAAGCACGCACAGGGAGTGGACATCCCGCGCATCTTCTGCGGCCTGAACGACGTGCGCAACATCATACCCAGCATCCGCTGGGCGGCCGAAGCCGGCATGACGCCGCAGGCAACGCTCTGCATAACCACGTCGCCCGTACACACGGTGGAGTACTACAGTGCGATAGCCGACCGGCTCATCGAGGCCGGAGCGCCCGAAATCTGCCTGAAGGACATGGCCGGAATAGGCCAGCCCGCCATGCTCGGCGCACTGACCAAGGCCATAAAGACCAAGCACCCCGACATTGTCATACAGTATCACGGCCACTCCGGCCCCGGATTGTCAATGGCTTCCATACTCGAAGTGTGCAACAATGGCGCCGACATCATCGACACAGCCATAGAACCCCTAAGCTGGGGCAAGGTGCACCCCGACATTATCTCCGTCTTGAGCATGCTTAAGCACGAGGGATTCGACGTTCCGGATATAAATATGAATGCGTATATGCACGCGAGGTCGCTCACTCAGGAGTTCATAGACGACTGGTTGGGCTACTTCATCAACCCAGGCAACAAGCACATGTCGTCGCTTTTGCTCGGCTGCGGGCTGCCCGGAGGCATGATGGGAAGCATGATGGCCGACATGGGAGGCATGCGCAACGTGATAAACGGCATAAGAAAGAAGAACGGTGAGGCCGAGCTGAGCATGGACGATATGCTCGTTATGCTCTTCGACGAGGTGGCCTACGTGTGGCCAAGGGTGGGCTATCCGCCACTGGTGACGCCGTTCTCGCAGTATGTGAAGAACATTGCGCTGATGAATCTGCTCACCATGACGCAGGGCAAGGGGCGCTTCGTGATGATGGACGACTCGATGTGGGGCATGATACTCGGCAAGAGCGGCAAGCTGCCCGGCAAGCTCGACCCCGAAATCGTGGCGCTTGCCGAGAAGCAGGGCCGCCAGTTCACCACCGAAGACCCGCACACCATACTTCCCGACGCACTCGACGGCTTCAAGGAAGAGATGGAGAAAAACGGCTGGGAGCGCGGACAGGACGACGAGGAACTGTTTGAACTTGCCATGCATCCCGAACAGTACCGCAACTTCAAGAGCGGACAGGCCAAGAAGAACTTCCTCGCCGACTTGCAGAAAGCCAAGGACTCGCGCCTCGGAGAGAGCCTCTCTCCCGAACAGCTCTCGGCTCTCAAGCACGCGCGTGCCGACGCTATAGTGGCGCCGTTGGCCGGACACCTGTACTTTGAGTTTGCCGGTGACGGCGAGTGCAGCAAGTGTCTTGAGCCGTTCATTGGCCAGAAATACAACGAAGGTGACACCTTCTGCTACATCCAAGCCAAGTGGGGCGAGATTGTACCCGTGCCTTCCGACCTCGGAGGCAAGCTCGTTGAAGTGTGCGCAAAGCAGGGTTCTGTGGTGCGTCGCGGCGACATACTCGGCTGGATCGAACGCGAACGATAAGTTTTCTTATTGATTACAGATTACCGAGTCAAGATGTAAGCGCGGCAGACCACGGTGTTGGTTTGTCGCGCAGCATCGTTTTTATTTGCGAAAGTGGAAAAGTACATTGAAGTAATCAACAAGTTTTATCCCGAAGACAACGAACTCCGCCGTCTGCTGTTGCGCCATAGCCGCGACGTGGCCGACTATGCGCTGGCCGTGTGCGGCCGCCATAAGGATCTGAACCTTGACCGCGAGTTTGTCGAAACGGGCGCCATGCTGCACGACATAGGCATCTTTATGACCGACGCACCGGGCATACACTGTCACGGAACCGACCCTTACATACTCCACGGCTACGACGGTGGGCAGCTTATGCGGGCAGAAGGACTGCCCGAAGTGGCGCGTGTGTGCGAACGGCATACCGGGGCTGGCATCACTCTGCGGCAGATTGAGGAGCTGCAACTGCCGCTGCCACGCCACGACTTCCTGCCCGAAACGATGGAAGAGAAGCTCATCTGCTATGCCGACAAGTTCTTTTCCAAGGCGCATCCCGACCGTGTGCGCACCGTGGAACAGGCTGCTGCAAGCCTCGCGCGCCACGGTGACGACGGCGTGGCGCGCTTTATGGAATGGGCAAGGCTGTTCGCCTGACGCAACCGCGGCATTGGGTCATGATAACCCGCCCGTTTGCGGGTTGGAAACACTGTGTTTACGCCCGAAAACAGGGGCTTTTGCTGCGTGTTAAATTATCGAAAGCCGCGCGCCATTCGTCATATTATAAGTAATTTTGCAGCCGTGAGAAAAAAAGCAATGACCTTTTTGCTGTCCTCCGCCTTCCTCTTTGCGTTGGCGGAAGTGCCGTATGTGCTTCACACTGCGGCTGACAGCAAAGGCAAATTGCCTGTGGCTGACTCTGTTGCAGCCGTTCACGACTCCCTCGCACACGTTTCAGACACCGTAACCTCGACGGTGACGGCGGCAGGTGACACTCTGGCTGCTGCAACCGTGGCGGACAGCACCGGTGCGGCAGTTCCCGACACCCTGAAAATGGACTCGCTGCAACTCGCCATCTACCGCCACAACAAGGCCATAGACGACTCTCTTGCCCTCGACAGCGCCAACCGCAAGCGCAAGAACGGCATAGATGCGCCGGTTTACTATACGGCCAACGACTCGCTGACCTATGATGCGGCCACGGGAATGACCCACCTTTACGGTAATTCCAACGTGAAATACGAGAACATGGACCTCACCAGCGACCGCATATACATGAACCTTGACAGCAGTATAGTGCACGCTACGGGGGCGAAAGACACCGCCGGGGTGATGGCGGGCACGCCGGTCTTCAAGATGGGAAGCGACACCTACGAGAGCGACACCATGGCCTTTAACTTCAAAACCAAGAAAGGCCTTATCAGCGAAGTATATACCCAGCAGCAGGACGGCTACCTTACAAGCGAGCTGTCCAAGCGCAATTCCAACGGCGAACTGTTCCTCCAGCACGGACGCTACACCACTTGCGACAGTCCGCACCCCGACTTCTACATAGCATTGTCGCGCGCCAAGGTGCGTCCGGGCAAGGACGTGGTGTTCGGACCGGCCTATCTCGTGGTGGCCGACGTGCCGTTGCCGTTTGCCATACCCTACGGTTTCTTCCCGTTTACCAAGAGCTATTCGAGCGGTTTCATCATGCCTACGTATGGCGACGAGACCGAACGCGGCTTCTATCTGCGCGACGGAGGCTACTATTTCGCCATAAGCGACAAGGTGGACCTCAAACTTATAGGTGAAATCTACACCAAAGGCTCATGGGGACTGTCGGCAGCGTCGAACTATCGCAAGCGTTACCGCTTCTCAGGCAGCTTCTACGCCAGCTTCCAGAACACCATCAACGGCGAGAAAAACATGCCCGACTATGCGAAACAGACCAGTTTCAAGATTCAGTGGAGCCACCGCCAGGACGCCAAGGCCAACCCTTTCAGGACGCTTTCGGCCAGTGTGAACTTCGCAACGAGCAGCTATGAACGCAACAACCTGACGAGTATGTACAACCCGCAGAGCTATTCGCAAACCACAAGAACCTCGTCGGTGAGCATGACCAACACCTTTTCGAGCATCGGGATGACCCTCAGCACCACGATGAACGTCAGCCAGAACATGCGGGACTCCACCATTGACCTCACTTTCCCCGACCTTAACATCTCCGTGAGCCGCTTCTATCCGTTCAAACGCAAGAAGATGGCGGGAGAACAGCGGTGGTATGAGAAGATTTACATGTCCTATACGGGTCAGCTAAGCAACCGCATATCGACCAAGGAAGACCGGCTGATGCACTCCAGCCTGTCGCGTGACTGGCGCAACGGCATGCAGCACACCATCCCGGTGGGCGGAAACATCACCGTGTTCAAGTACTTTAACATCAATCCCTCGTTCACTTTCACCGACCGGATGTACTCCAACAAGGTGGTAAAGTCGTGGGACGAGAAGACCCAAAGGGAGGTCACCGACACGATAGACGGCTTCTACAACCTCTACAACTGGCGGCTCAGCCTGTCCGCAACGACCAAACTCTACGGCTTTTACGTGCCTTGGCGCAAACTGTTCGGCGACAAGATAACCGCAATACGCCACGTCTTCACCCCGCAAGTGTCGTTCAACTACGCCCCGGACTTCGGTTCGAGCCGCTACGGCTACTATCAGTCATACCAGAAGACCGACTCCGAGGGCAATGTCTCGCTGGTTGAGTACTCTCCATACTCCAACGGCATCTTCGGAGTGCCGGGCAAGGGCAAGACGGGAAGCATCTCCGTTGACATATCCAACAACCTTGAGATGAAGATACGGTCGGATGACGACTCGACAGGCTTCAAGAAAATAAGCCTGATCGACGAACTTGGGGCGTCCATGTCGTACAATATGGCCACCGACATACGCCCTTGGAGCGACCTCAGCACACGGTTGAGGCTGAAGCTGACCAAGAGTTACACGTTCAATCTCAACGCCACGTTCGCCACATACGCCTATGAGCTTGACGAAAACGGCAAGCCTTACGTCAGCAACCGCGTGACCCGCTACAGCCAGGGCAGGTTCGGCCGCTTCCAGGGCATGAGCCAGAACCTCTCCTACACGCTTGACAACAAGAAAGTGGCCAACTTCTTCAAGTGGCTGCGCGGCGAGAGGGTGAAGAAGAACACCGCTTCCGCCACCAAGGACGGCGGTGACGACGAGTATGAGCGCGAGACAAACGAGGACAAGACCCTGCAGGAGGCACAGAAGGGGGCTAAAAAGGAGAATGCGGGCAAGGCCGAGACCGACGATGACGGCTACATGACGTTCAGTATGCCGTGGTCTCTGAGCTTCGGATACGGCATTTCCATGCGCGAAGACCAGTCAAAAGACTTCAATTACGACCGCATGATGTATCCTTACTCGTTCACCCAGACGCTGAATTTCAGCGGCAACGTGCGCATAAGTGACGGCTGGAACATCAGTTTCTCGTCGGGTTACGACTTTGACAACCACAAAATCTCCATGACAACGGCCTCCCTGAGCCGCGATCTGCACTGTTTCAACATGTCGTGTTCGGTGGTTCTCGCCCCTTACACGAGCTACAACTTCTCGTTCCGGTGCAATGCGGCCACGCTGACCGATGCGCTGAAGTATGACAAGCGCAGCAGTTACAGCAATGCGGTGCAGTGGTACTGATGCCTGGACGGGCAATCCGGTTGCGCAGAGCGGGCGCGGCCGTCATGTGACACAAACAATTAAATGATATGGCAGAACTTCCGGCTCTTGTGAAAGACCTTGCACTCATCCTCATAGTGGCGGGTGCGGTCACGTTAGTGTTCAAGCGGCTCAAGCAACCCCTCGTGCTGGGCTACATAGTGGCGGGTTTTTTGGTCAGCCCGCAGTTTCCCTACACTGCTTCGGTGGCCGATTTGGCCAATGTTGACATTTGGGCTAACATCGGTGTAACGTTCCTTTTGTTCTCCTTGGGACTGGAGTTTTCGTTCAAGAAGATACTCAAGATGGGGCTGGCTCCTGTGGTTGCGGCCGGTACCATAATCTTCTGCATGATGTTTCTAGGCATCGGAGTCGGCCACGCCTTCGGTTGGAGCCGTATGGACAGCATCTTCCTTGGCGGTATGTTGGCCATGTCGTCCACGACAATCATCTACAAGGCCTTCGACGACATGGGGCTTAGGCAGCAGAGGTTTGCCGGTGTCGTTATGAGTGTGCTCATTCTGGAAGACGTACTTGCCATAGTCCTGATGGTCATGCTGTCGGCCATTGCCCACGGCAACGACCCTGACGGCGGCGAAATGATAGGTATAGTGCTGCGGATAGGCTTCTTCCTTGTCCTTTGGTTTGTGGTCGGCATCTTCCTGATACCGCAGTTGCTGCGCCGGGTGCGCCGCCTGATGACCGACGAGACGCTGCTTGTCGTGGCCTTGGGGCTGTGTTTCCTTATGACGGAGGTATCGACTGCGGTAGGTTTCAGCAGCGCTTTCGGTGCGTTTGTCATGGGCAGCATACTCGCAGAGACCGTCGAGGCCGACAGGATAGAGCGGGTTGTGGAGCCTGTGAAGAACCTTTTCGGCGCCATCTTCTTCGTTTCCGTCGGAATGTTGGTCGATATACAGGTGCTGATCAACTATGCCTGGCCCATTGTAGTGCTGGTTCTTGCCATTCTGGTGGGGCAGGCAGTGTTCGGAACGCTGGGCTACCTGCTCAGCGGACAGCCGTTGAAGACCTCCATGCAGTGCGGTTTCTCCATGGCACAGATTGGTGAGTTCGCCTTTATCATAGCTTCTTTGGGCCTGTCCCTTCATGTTGTTGGCGATTTCCTTTACCCTGTTGTCGTGGCGGTGTCGGTTATCACCACGTTCCTCACGCCTTACATGATGCGTTTTGCCAATCCGTGCTATTCGGCCTTGGAGAAACGTCTGCCGAAGAGGCTCATTGCCAGTCTCAACCAGATGACTCTCAACGGCCGTCTGTCCATGCCGGGTGGCGACAACTGGCGCAGGCTGCTGCGTCAGATGGCGGTCAACACGCTCATCTACTCCACTTTGTCGGTGGCGGTCATAGCGTTGATGTTCACGTTCGTGCTGCCTTTCGTCCGCAACCTGATGCCCGGATGGCACTGGACGGCCAATCTCATCTGCGGACTGCTCACTGTGGCGGCCATGTCGCCCTTCTTGCGTGCAATGGTGATGAAGAAAAACCGCAGTGAAGAGTTCAAGGCGTTGTGGGCTGAGAACCGTTACAACCACGTACTGCTTGTCCTGACCATCGTAGTGCGTATCGCCATTGCCTGCGGATTTGTGTTCTACGTGTGCAACTACCTGAGCCGCTTTGCCAATGCGCTCATGATAGTCATTGCGCTTGCCCTTGTTGCTGTGATGGTCCTGTCGCGTTGGCTGAAGATGGGCAGCATCCGCATGGAGCGGATGTTCGTCCAGAACCTGCGTTCGCGCGACATGGCGGCAGAAGCGGTAGGCTTGCGGCGGCCGCTCTATGAGGAACACCTGCTTGACCGTGACCTCCACATGGCTGACATCGTGATTCCGCAGGACTCACTGTGGGGCGGACAGACGCTGAGGCAGCTTGCCCTGGGCACAAAGTTCGGGGTTCATGTGAGCAGCATACTGCGCAGCACCCACAGGATAAACATTCCCGACGGCGATACCGAGATTTTTCCGGGCGACAAGCTGCAGGTGATAGGCAGCGACAGCGGCCTTTCGGCCATGGCAGCCGCCCTCCGCTCCGAGCTGTATGGCGAGGATGCCGACGTGGAGAAGCGTTCCATGAGGCTCAGGCAGATGGTCATCACAGCCAAGAGCGCCTTTGTCGGCAAGACACTGTGCGAGAGCGGCATACGAGACCGCTACAACTGCATGGTCGTGGGGCTGGAAGAGGGCAAGGAAACCCTGTCGCAGGTTGCGCCGTCGCACCGTTTCGAGACGGGAGAGATACTGTGGATTGTGGGCGAGGAGCCGGCTCTTGAGGCGATAGTCAACGCCTGAGGCCGGCCTGCTGCCGCCTTCTCTCCATAAAACGGCCTGCATTCCGGCGGCGGTGTCCGGGACTGTATTCAGGAAACAACAAGATATGAAAAAGAACATCAGGATTTTCGTTCCCGCAACGTTGGGAATGTTGACGGCTTTCGGCCCGTTTGTCACCGACTTCTATCTGCCCGTACTGCCCGAAATGGCCGACTACTTCCGCACTTCGCCGGCACTGGCCTCCATGAGCCTTACCTCCGGCATGGTCGGACTGGCCGCCGGACAGGTGTTTATAGGCCCTTTAACCGACAAGATCGGGCGCAAGCGCATACTTGTGGCGTCGATGCTGCTCTTCGTAGTGGCCTCCGTTCTGTGCATAATGGCCACGGACATCTTCCTTTTCAACCTCTTCCGCCTGTTCCAAGGGCTTGCCGGAGCCGGCGGAATAGTGATCTCCAAGAGCATGGCCACGGACATGTACAGCGGCAAAGAGCTGGCTGACTTCATGGCAGTGCTCGGTGCGGTCAACGGCATAGCCCCTGTGGCGGCTCCCGTAGTGGGCGGACTCATGGCCGGGGTGGCTTCGTGGCAGGGCGTGTTTGCTCTGTTGCTCGTGGTGGGTGCGGTGCTTGCGGTGTGCAGTGCGATGCTTAAGGAAACGCTGAAGCCCGAAAACCGCATACGCAAGAGCCTCCCCACTGTCTATGCCAACCTGTTCAGAGTGTTCCGCAACCCCGTTTTCTCGCTCTGCTGCCTCTCTTCAACAGCCCTTTTCTTCATGTTTTTCGGCTATATAGCCTCGTCGCCGTTCATCCTCCAGCAGGTTTACGGCCTGTCAGCGTTGCAGTTCAGCCTCTGTTTCGGGCTTAATGCCTTTATGATAGGCATCGGTTCGGCCTTGGCAACCCGGTTCCGCCGCCAGACCACCTGCCTGAAATGCGGTGCCGTTGACCTGCTTGTGGCCACCGTAGTGCTCGCCTTCTGCCTGCTTGTGCACATGCCTCTGCCCATTGTCATGGCCGCCTACGTCTATGCGATGACCAGTTTCGGACTGATGCAGCCCGCCCTGACGTCGATAGCCCTCGACAGCGAGCGCAACAACGCCGGGGCTGCCAGTGCCATGTTCGGCGCCGTTCAGTTTGTGGCCGGCGCTTTGGTCAGCCCGCTGGTGGGTCTCGGCCGCATAGAGGCCGCGTCTTCAGCCGTTATGTTCGGCGGTTCGCTCCTGTCTCTCCTCTTCGTGCTCTCGCTTACAGGCCGGTTGCGCCGCAGCGACCCCGCCGCCTGATTTCCCCGACCCTCCAGTCCGGCTGCACAAACCGCCGGGTTGCGGCTCGTAAACGGTGCACTTGCGATATGCAAACCGCCCGTTTACGACGCCCAAACCGTGCCTTTGCGTTTGCGGGCCGCCGCTTTTATTCCTGAAAAAAGAACGGTTTTCACGGATTATCCTTATCTTTGCAAATAAGGACAAGCCGTTTCATGCTGCTTGCTGACCGATTGACAAACCAAAGGAGGTGCCTATGCAAAAGTATGCCGACCACATAGTCCAGATAGAGATAGAGTCTCTTTGGAGCAACACCAAGCATATCATGTGGAATCTCGACCCCAAGGTGAACATACTCAGCGGTATCAACGGGGTGGGGAAGAGCACTATATTGAATAAGGTGGTGAGAGGGCTGTCGCAGGGCGGCGAGTTTCCGAGCCACATGCTCAAGGGAGTGCGCATAAAGGTAAGCCCGGAGGACGCAAGGTGGATACGCTATGACATAATCCGCAGCTTTGACCGTCCGCTCATGGGCAGTGACACCGTAAACCGCATCGTTGACGCGCCCGTAGCCACCGAACTCGACTGGCAGCTCTACCAGTTGCAGCGCAAATACCTCGACTATCAGGTTAATATAGGCAACCGCATCATCGAAGTGTTGCAGGGCGGCGATGCTGACGGTGCGGCCAAGGCGCAGGAAATATCCGCCCCGAAGAAGAAATTCCAGGACTTGATGGACAAACTGTTTGCCGAAACGGGCAAGCAGCTCGTGCGCACGAGCAACGAGATACTCTTTTCGCAGATGGGGGAGCGGCTTACGCCCTACCAACTGTCGAGCGGCGAGAAACAGATGCTCGCCATACTGCTGACAGTGCTCATAGAAGACCGGCAGCATTACGTCCTTTTCATGGACGAACCGGAGGTCAGCCTCCATGTGGACTGGCAACAGAAGCTCATAGAGATGATTTTGGAGCTTAATCCCAACGTGCAGATTGTGCTTACCACCCACTCTCCGGCCGTCATAATGAACGGCTGGATGGACAAGGTGACCGAGGTGAGCGACATAACGCTGTGACCTGTTACGCAAAGTTCAACCACTTTAACTTTCCAAAGCGTGGGCAGAAGGCTTAATGACAGCCTCAATTCGAGGTATCTGGAGGCGGCCAACCGGCTCAACTCGAAGAGTCGCCGGCGCAGGATTGTGGCTTACGTGGAAAGTTACGACGACATATTCTTCTGGCGCACCGTGTTGGGACGTTTTGAGGACAAGACACGCTACTTCGAGGTTATGCTTCCGTCGCACGACACGCTCATGCGCGGCAAGAAGTCGGTGCTTATGAACTTCATAGGCAACAGCACAGGCCCGGATATGATTGCCTGCGTCGATGCAGACTACGACTTTCTGATGCAGGGGGCCACTGATACGTCGAGGCGGATAGTGGACAGCCCATACGTGTTCCACACTTACGCCTATTCAATAGAGAACCTGCAGTGCTATGCGCCCAGCCTTCACGACGTTTGCGTGATGGTTACGCTCAACGACCACGCCATTTTCGACTTTGAGGAGTTCATGCGCCAGTTCTCCGTGGCGTGCTATCCGCTGCTCGTATGGTCGGTCTTGATGTACCGCACGGGTCGCCACTCGGAGTTCTCCCTCACCAGCCTGTGCCAAACGACCGAGCTGGGCAAGTTCAATCCCGACCGCGCCGTTGAATGTATAGAGAATTTGCGGCGGAAGGTGCAGCGTAAGGTGAGCCAGCTGCAGCACCGCTACCCTGAAGCCAAGGCCCCGTACCTGCAGCTGCGCCGGGAACTGGCCGGACTTGGCGTGTTGCCGGAAAACACCTACCTGTTCATGCAGGGCCACCATATCTTTGACGCCATAGTAGTGCCTGTGCTGACCCGCGTGTGTGCCCGCTTGCGGCTGGAACGCGAGCAGGAAATAAGCCGTACATCCGCCCATGACACCCAGAGGCGCAACGAGATGTCGTGCTATGAGCACAGCCTGATGGACATACGTTCCATGCTTAAGAAGAATATGGGCTACAAGGACTGCCCCCTGTTTGCGAGAGTGCAGCAGGATGTGGCTGACTATTTGGAAAGAGGGCGGCAGGATGAGTCCGCCCAAACGGACGCTTGACGGTCCGGAGCATCCCGTTATAGTCCGGAATGGCGGCTTTGGCCGTGCCGGCCATGGCATTTGCTGTGACTGCCTCTGGCGTTCAGCGCCCGTAACCGTTGCGGTTACGGCTGCCGGACGTGTGCTTTGGCTGTGCCAATGGCCGGTCTGCCTGTCTATACGTATGCTTCAAGGAATGTGAGTCTGCCTTCCACTGCCACTTGATTGTCCCATGCGGGCAGCAGTACGGTGTCGCCGGCGGCGAAAGGCGAGGCGTTGCCGTCCTCGTCGGTAATAGTTCCATTCCCTTTCGTGCATATCAGGATGACGAAACTGTCCAGTTCGGAATAGTCAAGTGTCATGCTTTCGGTCAGTTCATAGAGGGCTACCGTGAAGTGGGGGCAGCTTATGAGCGGCACAGGGCAGTCCTTTTCGGCCTTGTAGCCGGTGCGGTAGTTGTCCTCGACGCTGTAGTCGATGGCCTCGGCGGCCTCCTTGGTATGCAGTTGGCGGAAGTTGCCGTCCTTGTCCTTGCGCTTGAAGTCGTAGATGCGGTAGGTCACGTCGCTTGTCTCCTGTATTTCCGCGAGGAAACAGCCCGCGCCGATGCTGTGTATGCGCCCTGCCGGGATAAAGAAGCAGTCGCCCTCCTTGACGGGATGCTCGCTTATGGCGTCGCAGATGGTGTCGTCGGCCACCATACGCTTGTAGTCTTCCGGCGTAATCCTTTCCTTCAGACCGCACGTGAGCTTGGCTGCCGGTGCGGAGTCCATGATATACCACATCTCGGTCTTGCCTCTTTCCAGTCCGTTCCTGCGTGCCAGTTCGTCAGAGGGGTGCACCTGTATCGACAAGTCCTTGGATGCGTCGATGAACTTGATGAGTAGCGGGAAGCAGTCGCCGAACCTGTCATAGTTGTCCCGCCCTACGAGGCCGCCTTTCAGCTCCTTTACCAGTTCCGTAAGGCTCTTGCCGCTGTGCGCGCCGCCGCTTACTGCCGTTTCGCAGCCTTTCACGCCGGAAATCTCCCAGCTTTCGCCCACCTGTTCGGGCGGATTGGCTATGTGTTTGAACTCCGCAATTCTGCTGCCGCCCCAGATGGTCTGTTTCAATATGGGCTTGAAGCGCAGCAACTTGTCTCTATTCATGATTGTATGGTTTCCTTTTTATGTTGTTCTTGTATGTTTGTCGTGCCGTTCCTGTATGTTCCGGGTGCGGAAAGGTCAGTTGTCTTTCCAGAAACTGTGCGTGAACAGCACCAGAACCGACATGATTTCCAGTCGTCCCACGAGCATTAGGAACGAGCAGACCCACTTGATGCCGTCCGGAAGTGCGCTCCACGACATGACAGGGCCTATTGCCGTGCCGAGCGTGGGGCCTACATTGCTCATGCAACTGAGCGCGATGGTCACGGCATTGGTGTTGTCTATGCCGGCGGCTATCATTATTACGGCGGCTATCAGGCACACTATTATATAGAAAGCGAAGAATGTGAGCAGCGTGGGCACGTGGGACTGCGGCACGTTCTGGCCGTTCATCTTTATCGGAAGCACCGCATTGGGGTGGAGAATGCGGCGGAACTCGTTGCGCATCACCTTGAGTGTCATAACGCCGCGCACGCACTTGAAGCCTCCGCTTGTGGAACCTGCACAGGCTCCGAGGAACATACAGCCGCTGAGAATCACCCATGTGATGTGCGGCCAAGCCTCTGCGTTGTCGTTGAACATACCGGTTGTGGTGATGAACGACACCACCTGAAAGAGCGCACTGCGCAGTGCGTGCTCGCAGTCGTAGCCGCAACGGCTTGTGAGAAGCCACATTATCCACACCGTGGCAACGGCCACGACAGACAGATACAGCCTGAACTCCGAGTTATAGGCCAGCTTGCGCACATTGCCCTTGAAGATTGCTATATATAATAAGGTGAAGTTCATGCCGGCAATGAACTGGAAAAATATGGCAACGTACTCTATGGCGGCAGAATGGAAGAACACTGTGCTGTCATTGTGGGTGGAAAAGCCTCCCGTAGCCGTGGTTGACATGGAGTAGTTGGCACTGTCAAACCAGTCCATTCCCGCTGTCTTGAACGCAAAGGCACAGGCCACGGTCAGAGCAATGTAGATTGTCCATATCCATTTGGCGTTCATGCTGAGCCGGGGGTGCATCTTTGTCTTCAGCGGCCCGGTGGCTTCGGCGGCGAAAACCCTTAGGCTGCCGCCCACAACCGACGGCAATACGGCTATGGTGAAGAACACTATTCCCAGTCCGCCTATCCATTGCGTCAGCGAACGCCAGAACAAAATGCCGTGAGGCAGGGCTTCCACATTGTCTATGATGGTCGCCCCCGTGGTGGTAAAGCCCGACATGGTTTCAAAATAAGCGTCGGAAACGCCGGTTATGTAGCCGCCTATGAGGAACGGGAGCATGCCGAAAAAGCTGAAGACCACCCATGTGGCGGTCACAACGAGGTAAGCTCCGCGCCGGTTCATGTCGTTTCCCGCATTGCGTCCGAAGTATTTGCACACCAAACCTGCGCACACTGTGGCAACCACCGACACGGACAGAGCCGTCAGGTCGTCCTCTCCGTAGCACAAAGCCATGACCACACATACCGTCATAAGCCCGCTTTCGAGAAGCAGGAGCTGGCCTATGATCTTGGAAACGATACGGAAATCTACCATAGGGACCGTTGTTTGAAGAACCGTTCCACCTTTTTCAGGTTGTTTTCATGGCAGAACACCATTACAGAGTCGCCTGGCTGTATCAGCGAACTGCCGTTTACCAGCATCCCCTTGCCGTTTCGCACCAGCCCGCCTATGGTCATTCCCGACGGCAAGCCAAGGTCTTTCACCGGTTTGCGCGTCACAGCCGAACCCTCGGCGGCGGTAAATTCTGCCACATCCGAGTCAACTGTCATAAGGGAGCGCATGTTTGACACGTCAGCGTCAAGCAACAGCTGGTATATGTGGCTGGCCGCTATCGTCTTCTTGTTGATTATCGTACCGATATCCAGCTCTTCGGCCATACCAACATAGTCGAGGTTTTCCACCATGGCTATGGTTTTCCTCACGCCGAGCCGCTTTGCCGTCATGCAGGCAAGGATATTTGTTTCCGCATTGCCGGTCAGAGCCACGAAAGCCTGCGTGTTCTTTATCCCTTCCTCCACCAGCAGGTCGATATTGCGCCCGTCGCCGTGTATGACCATGGTGTCTGTCTCGTTCAACAGCTCGTTCAGCTTCTCGCATCTGCGCTCGTCTGCCTCCACAATCTTCACGTTCATGTAGTCAGGTGTGGTCAGTGCGGCTCTCACGGCAGTCTTTCCGCCGCCCATGATTATTACATTCTTCACGTCGGCGTAGTGTTCCTTGCCGCAGATGGTGCGTATGTATGGGATATATTCCTTGGTTGTCATGAAGTAGGCGAAATCCTGGTTGTGCAACTCGTCGTTACCTCCCGGAATGATGGTCTCCACGCCGCGCTTGATGGCCACAATGTGATAAGGGTCGTCCGCGCCGCAAAGCTCGCGGAGCGGCTTGTTGAGTATTTCGCACGTCTCCCTGAGCTTCACCCCAAGCATTACGAGCGCTCCGCCGTGCACATCCCACCGCTGCCGCACCCAACTCATGCGCAAACCGTTGTTGATGTCGGTGGCGGCAAGCACCTCCGGGTATATCAGCGAGTCTATTCCGAGGTTTTTGAAGAATGGTTCCAGCTGTGGGGCAAGGTATTCGTAGTTGTCAATCCGCGCCACGGTCTTGCGTGTGCCCAAGGCGTGGGCCAGTATGCAGGCGTTGAGGTTGCGGCTCTCGTCGGGTGTCACTCCGACAAGCAGGTCTGCGTCCTCGGCACCCGCCTCTTGCAGTGTCCTGATGCTGGTTGGTGAGCCTTGTATGGTGAGTATGTCGTGGTCGGAAAGCTCCTCCAGCCGTTCCTCGTTCTCGTCTATCAGCACGCAGTCCTGCCGTTCTTTTGATAGGAGCTTGGCCAAATGCGTGCCCACAGCCCCCGCTCCGCCTATGATAATCTTCATGCCAAATGCCGCTTGATGCCTTCCTTGTCTATTCCCGTCAGGTGCTTTAGCTGTTCCACCGTGCCGTGTCCGACGAAAGAGTCGGGCAGACCGAGCCTGACAATCTGCGGTCTGTAGCCGTGGTCTGCCATCCATTCCATCACGGCAGTGCCCATTCCGCCGGTACGCACGCCGTCTTCCACGGTCACGATGCGCCCGAACCGCCGGCCTATCTCGTCGAGAAGTGTCTCGTCGAGCGGCTTCACGAATCTCATGTCATAGTGGGCTATGGACAGTTCCGGATGGGTTTCTTCGGTCTCGGCGATGGCCTTGGCGGCGTCAGTGCCCGCTGTTCCGACGGTCAGCACGGCCATGTCCTTGCCGTCTTTCAGTCTGCGGCCGGTGCCAACCGCTATCTCTTCGAGCGGGCAACGCCAGTCCACGCACGACCCGCGGCCGCGGGGATAGCGTATGACAAACGGCCCTTTGCCGGGCAACTGGGCGGTGAACATGAGCCGCCTCAGCTCCTTCTCGTCCATAGGTGCGGCAATGGTGAGTCCTGGTATGGGGCGCAGGGCTGCCAGGTCGAACGCTCCGTGGTGGGTCGCGCCGTCTTCGCCCACGAGTCCGGCTCTGTCAAGGCACAAAACCACGGGCAACCGCAGTATGGCCACGTCGTGTATGATGTTGTCGTAGGCCCGTTGGGCAAACGAACTGTATATGTTGCAGAACGGCAGGAGGCCCTCTTTGGCCATTCCGGCGGAGAATGTCACTGCGTGTCCCTCGGCTATGCCCACGTCAAACACCCGCTTTGGCATCTCCTTCATCATTATGTTCATGGAGCAGCCTGTGGGCATGGCCGGCGTCACGCCCACGATTTTCGGGTTGGAGCGCGCCAGTTCGAGCAGCGTCTCGCCGAATACGTCCTGAAAGCGCGGCGGTTCGCCGGTGCTGTCATGCACGATTCTTTCGCCCGTGTCCACGCAGAACTTTCCCGGAGCGTGCCATACCGTAGCCGATCTCTCCGCCGGAGCGTAGCCCTTGCCCTTTACGGTGTGCAGGTGCAGCAGCTTGGGGCCTTTCATGTCCTTGAGCTGGCGGAGTATGCGCGTGAGTTCCGTAACGTTATGGCCGTCGAAAGGCCCGAAATAGCGGATGTCCAGTCCTTCAAAGATGTTCTGCTGGTGGCTGAAAGCCGACTTGAGGGCATTGCCAAACCGTATGAGTCCCTTGCGCCGGTCGTCCTCCAAGTAGCCTTTGGAGCGCAACCACTGCGATGCCTTGAAGCGTATCTTGTTGTACGTCTTGTTGGTATTCAGTCCGATAAGAAACTGTTTCATGCCCCCGACACTGCGGTCGATGCTCATGTTGTTGTCGTTGAGTATTATGAGCATGTCGTTCGGTGTCGATGAAACGTTGTTCAGCCCCTCGAAAGCCAGTCCTCCGCTCATAGCCCCATCGCCTATCACGGCCACTATGTGGCGCTGTCCGTGCGCTGCGGGCGGTGTCTGTGCGCCGTCAGGGGTCTGTTGCCCGGCCTCCTCCCTTTCCTTTTCGGCCACGGCCATGCCGAGTGCGGCCGATATGGAGTTGCTTGCGTGGCCGCAGACAAACGAGTCGTAGGGGCTTTCCAGCGGCGACGGGAACGGCATCAGGCCGTTCAGCTTCCTGTTGGTGCAGAACTTTTCCCTGCGGCCTGTCAGTATCTTGTGGCCGTAAGCCTGGTGTCCCACGTCCCAGACTATGCGGTCGTAGGGCGTGTTATAGACATAGTGCAGCGCAACTGTCAGCTCCACCACGCCAAGGCTTGAAGCCAGATGCCCCGGATTGACCGACAGCTCCTTGACAATGTCCTCCCTAAGCTCGCGGCACAGCTCCGGAAGCTCTCCAACCGGCAGCTTCCGCAAATCACAAGGGGTTTCTATATGGCTAAGAATGTCCGTTTCTTCGTCTTTCACTTGCTTGGTTGTATGTGTGTCTTATGCAAAGATAATGCAAACGGGGGCAAAGAGGCTTGCTCATGGTTGCCCGAGTGCAGCTTATCTTATGCAAAGATAATGCAAACGGGGGCAAAGGAGCTTGCTCATGGTTGCCCGAGTGCAGCTTATCTTATGCAAAGATAACCAAAAAAGATTGAAGAGGGAACGAAAAACTGTGGAATAATCCTTGACGGAGCGGTGCGGTTGGCTTTGCGGAAATGGCTCTTGGCGGGCGGCAAACGCCACGGTCTTGTAAGTTGCTGGCGGCCAATGCGTTTCAAAAACCGCCTGTTTGTGGCCCGTAACCCGGCCGTTTACGGAGCGTAATCCGCCCGGTTATGCATCGCAAACGGGCGGGTCTTGAAAAGGAACAGCCCCGGCTGTGGTTCCGGGGACTGCCCCGAACGGCTGCAAAAGCGGTTAAAAACTCGTTAAACCTATACATTTTTTACTTACAGTTTGCGAACTTTTGGATAAAGATTGCTATCTTTGCGGAAGTTTTCAGTGCGCCAGACATGACGTTGGTTCTCGTCATAATACTGCTGTCCGGCTATCTTCTGATAGCCACAGCCCACATTACCAAGGTGAATAAGGCCGCCGTAGCCATATTCATGGGAACTGTGGGGTGGGTGCTCTACGTCTGTTACGGTTCGGACTTTGTCATGCGGCAGCACCAGACCGACTATTTCGCCTTCCTTGACGGTGCTGCGGCATCGAGCGAAGCGGTGAAACACTACATCTTCAACAACGTTTTCATCAACTATGTGGGCAAGGCCGCGGGCGTGGTGCTTTTCCTGCTGTCCACGATGACCATAGTCGAGATACTCAACAACAACGGTTGCTTCGACTTCATAAGTGAGTGGCTGCGCACACGCCACAGCCGGCGGCTGCTGTGGACGGTCACTGCCGTCACATTCGTAATCTCGGCCAACCTCGACAACCTCACTACGGCCACCATGATGCTCGTTATCATGCGGTCGATAGTGCAGAGCCGCCGCCAGCGGCTGACCATAGGCTGCGCAATAGTGCTTGCGGCCAACGCCGGGGGCTGCTTCACGGTGATAGGCGACCCCTCCGGCATAGTCCTGTGGGGCAACGGCGCGGTGACAGCCACCGACTTTTCGGCCTATCTCGCCCTGCCGGCAATAGCGGCTTGGGCATTGCCCACATGGATGCTTGGGCGCACGCTGCCGGAACGGCTCGACGCCGAGTGGCCTACATCGCCTTACCGCGGCGACGACACCAACCTGAACCGCTGGCAGCGGGCGTTGATGCTCGTGGTAGGCATAGGCGGACTGTGGTTCATACCCACTTTCCACACGATAACCAAGCTCAGCCCGTTCCTCGGCGCTCTGTGTGTGCTGTCAGTGCTGTGGGTTGTCAACGAAGTGTTCAACCGCAAGCTGATGAATGCCGACCAGATGATACAGCGGCGCTTCCCCCGCGTGCTGCAATACGGCACGATACAGCAGATGCTTTTTGTCATGGGAATCTTCCTCGCCCTGGGTGTTGTGGCCGAAACGGGCTTTTTCGCATCGGTGGCCGTCTGGCTGGACGGCAATGTCCGCGATGTGCTGGTCATGGGAGCGGTCTCCGGGCTGCTGAGTGCGGTGGTTGACTCGTTTACGGTGTTCCTTACCAGCGTGTCGCTCTACCCCGTGGCCGACGCAACCCAGGCTCTCGGCGCAGACAGCTATGCGGCTGCCTTCATGCAGAACGGCGCATTCTGGAAGATACTCGCCTATTCGACGGGCGTGGGCGGCTGCCTCCTGTGCTTTTCCACGACGAGCGGGCTTGCCCTGATGAAGATGGAGCGCATGAGAGTGGGGTGGTATCTGGCAAATTGTTCCGCCAAGATGCTGGCCGGATGGGCTGCGGGGCTTGCCGTACTGTGGGTCGAGCTGCTTCTGGCGGGCGGATTGTAGCATGGAAACATATCAAACACAATCATAAACATTGTCATTTAGGTTATTACAGTCAAACGAGGAGAAAAGATTATGGGAAGGATTAAGACGATAGGAGTGCTCACTTCGGGCGGCGACGCGCCGGGAATGAACGCCGCAATAAGGGCGGTGACGCGTGCGGGAATATGCAACGGCTTCAGCATCAAGGGCATCTACCGGGGCTATGACGGCCTGATAAACGACGAAGTGGCGCCGTTCACCACCGAAAACGTGAGCGGTATAATCATGCAGGGCGGCACCATACTGAAGACAGCCCGCAGCAAGGAGTTCACCACTCCCGAAGGTATGCAGAAGGCATACGCCACCTTGCAGAAGGAAGAGATAGACGCGCTGGTGGTAATAGGCGGCAACGGCTCGCTCACAGGCGCAAAACTGTTTGCCCAGGAGTTCGACTTCTGCTGCATAGGTCTGCCGGGAACGATAGACAACGACCTGTACGGCACCGACTCGACCATAGGTTACGACACCACGATGAACACCATTGTGGAGTGCGTTGACCGCATCCGCGACACTGCACAGAGCCACGAGCGCATCTTCTTCGTGGAGGTGATGGGGCGCGATGCCGGTTTCCTCGCGCAGAACAGCGCGATAGCCAGTGGTGCGGAGGCCGCCATCATCCCTGAAGACTCCACTGACGTTGACCAGCTGGCCCGGTTCATGGAGCGGGGCATACGCAAGTCGAAGAAGAGCTGCATCGTCATCGTGTCGGAAAGCCCCAAGTGCGGCGCGCTGTACTATGCAGACCGTGTGCGCAAGGAGTTCCCCGACTACGACGTGCGCGTGTCTATCCTCGGCCATCTGCAGCGCGGAGGCCGCCCGTCTGCCCACGACCGCATCCTTGCAAGCCGCACCGGCGTAGGCGCAGTGGAGGCCATAATGCAGGGACAGCGCAACGTGATGGTGGGAGTGAGGAACAACGAGATAGTATATGTACCGTTCAGCGACGCCATACGCACCGACAAGCCGCTTGACATGAAGCTCATAAAGGTGCTCGACGAACTGAGTATATAAAAGAGGTAGTGGACTAAATGACTGCAAAAATGGTACAAGTATGGATAAATGCGGAATTTAATTTTCCCTTTTCGCCTTATTCTTGTTATCTTTGCAGGGTAGTAATTTGAGGAAACCAATAAAAACAGATACATTATGTCACAACTTATCGGGCACATCTCACAGATAATCGGTCCTGTAATCGACGTGTTTTTCGACACGAAGGGACTGGATCCGGAGAAAGTGCTGCCCAAGATCCACGACGCAATGACCGTGAAGCGTCCAGGCGGACGCCAGCTCGTAGTCGAAGTGCAGCAACATATAGGTGAAGACACGGTGCGCTGTGTGGCCATGGACAACACCGACGGCCTGCAGCGCGGCCTGGAGGCAGTGCCGACGGGTTCGCCCATCGTCATGCCGGCAGGAGAACAGATCAAGGGGCGCATGCTTAACGTCATCGGACAGCCCATCGACGGCATGAAAGACCTCGACATGACAGGCGCATATCCCATACACCGCGAGCCTCCGAAGTTTGAAGACCTGTCAACACACAAGGAGATGCTGGCCACGGGCATAAAGGTTATCGACCTTCTGGAACCTTATATGAAAGGAGGAAAGATAGGCTTGTTCGGCGGAGCCGGCGTGGGCAAGACCGTGCTCATCATGGAACTTATCAACAATATAGCCAAGGGACACAACGGATACTCGGTGTTTGCCGGTGTGGGAGAGCGCACGCGTGAGGGCAACGACCTCATCCGCGACATGATAGAATCGGGCGTAATCCGCTATGGCGACAAGTTCCGCAAGGCAATGGACGAAGGCAAGTGGGACTTGTCGCTCGTTGACCCGGAGGAACTGCGGAAGTCACAGGCGACACTCGTCTATGGACAGATGAACGAACCGCCTGGAGCGCGCGCGTCAGTGGCTCTTTCGGGACTTACAGTGGCCGAAGAGTTCCGTGACCACGGCGGCAAGGACGGCGAAGCTGCCGACATAATGTTCTTCATCGACAACATTTTCCGTTTCACACAGGCCGGTTCGGAGGTGTCGGCCCTGCTCGGACGTATGCCTTCTGCCGTGGGCTACCAGCCTACACTGGCCAGTGAGATGGGCACAATGCAGGAGCGCATCACGTCAACCAAGAAGGGTTCGATCACTTCAGTGCAGGCTGTGTATGTGCCGGCCGACGACTTGACCGACCCCGCACCGGCAACTACGTTCACCCACCTTGACGCTACCACCGAGCTAAGCCGCAAGATAGCCGAGCTGGGCATATACCCTGCGGTAGATCCGCTGGGCAGTACGTCGCGAATACTCGACCCCCTCATCGTGGGCAAGGAACACTATGAGTGCGCCCAACGCGTGAAAGAGACACTGCAGCACTACAAGGAACTGCAGGACATCATAGCCATTCTCGGTATGGACGAGCTGTCTGACGAGGACAAACTCACCGTGAACCGTGCGCGCAGAGTGCAGCGTTTCCTGTCGCAACCGTTTGCCGTGGCCGAACAGTTCACCGGCCTGCCAGGCGTGATGGTTCCGATTGAGGACACCATCAAGGGCTTCAACGCCATTCTTGACGGCGAGGTGGACGACCTGCCCGAACAGGCTTTCCTCAACGTCGGTACGATTGAGGACGCCAAAGCCAAGGGCAAGAAGCTGCTGGAGGCCGCCAAAGGCAACTGACATTCTTGACTTATATACATTGTTATATATGGGACTGAGACTAAAGATAGTGACTCCCGAACGGGTGGCGTATGACGGCGAGGCCGAAAGCGTAGTTGTGCCGGGCACAAGGGGCAACTTCGAGATACTGAGCGGCCATGCGTCGATAATATCTTCCCTACAGTCGGGCGTCGTGGAGTACACTTCCGCTGACGGAAAGGCCAGTCTGGCCGTGACGGGAGGCTTCGTGGCTGTGCAGAAGAACGAGGTCAACGTGTGTGTTGAGACTGCTTGATGCAACGACATGACCGTTCTGAATGTAATACTCTCCGCCCTGTTCTTCTCGGCCTTGGGCTTTGCCTACTGCAAGGGATGGGACTACGTGAAAAAGAACATGCCCGGATACCTTGTCCACTACTATCTTGTCTCGGCAACGCTCAGGTTCCTGCTCGTGGCCGCCGTGATACTGGCCTATATACGGCTGTCGGGCGTAGGCGTGAACGCCAAGTTGCTCTCCTTTGTCCTTATGTTCCTTGGAATGTATGTGGCAATGATGGTGATAACGCTATGGCTGAAGCATAAATGAAATAACGCTGAAAGTGCATACAAACATGAAATACGCAAGACAGATAATGTGTCTGCTTCTGGTAATGTGGCTGGCTGTTCCCTCGATGGCGCAGACCAAGGCCGCTGACGGCAGCGAGCTTGACATCAAGAGCGTGGTGCTCGGGCACATAAAGGACTCGCACGATTGGCACGTCACCGACATTGGCGGCCACCCGGTGGTCATCAATCTTCCGGTAATAGTCAACAGCAGCACCGGGTGGCACGTGTTTTCAACCGCCGAGTTCAGCCATGAGGCAGACGAAAACGGCTACAGGAACGGCCCGTACAACCTTGCCATTGCCACTAAAGGTGACAATGCCGGCAAGATTGTGGAGCGTTCCGGCACAGAAGTGACCTTGCCGCTTGACCTGTCCATAACCAAGACGGTGGCAACGATGTTCATTGATGTCATCCTGTTGCTGCTTGCCGTGCTTGTACCGGCCCGCTGGTATCGCCGTCACAAGGCGAGCGACCCAGCGCCCAAGGGCTTTACCGGCTTTATGGAGATGCTTGTCACGTATGTGGAGGACAATATAATCAAGCCGGGGGTAGGGAAAGGCTACGAAAAGTATTCGCCCTATCTGCTCACCTGCTTCTTCTTTATCTTCACCTGCAACCTTATGGGACTGATGCCGTTCCCTCCCGGAGGCGGGAACGTGACAGGTAACATTGCCGTAACGTTCTTCCTCGCATTGTGTACCTTCATAGTTACACAGTTCAGCGGCAACAAACACTATTGGAAAGACATATTCTGGCCGGAAGTACCGACATGGTTGAAGGCTCCGGCGCCCATCATCCCGTTGATAGAATTCGTGGGTATCTTCACAAAACCGTTCGCCTTGATGATCCGTCTCTTCGCCAATATGATGGCAGGCCATGCCATTGCACTTGCGCTGACGTGCATTATCTTCCTTGTGGCGACGAAAGCCGTGGCGGTATTCGTGGGCATGACAGCCGTGAGCGTGCTTATGAGCATCTTCATGATGTGCCTTGAGGTGCTGGTGTGCTTCATCCAGTCGATGGTATTCACCATGCTTTCCGCAACATTCATCGGACTTGCGCGTGCAGTACCGGAGGGTGAAGGGCATTGAAACATTGATAAAACAGAGAAAAGGGATAAGATAATAACAATTAAAACTTAAGATTTATGTTATCATTATTGTTGGCAGCAGAAGGTGTTGCAAAGTTGGGCGCCGCAGTAGGCGCAGGTTTAGCCGCAATCGGCGCAGGTTTAGGTATCGGACGCATCGGTGGTCAGGCCATGGAGGCCATGGCACGCCAGCCGGAGGTAATGAGCAAGCTGTTTACCAATATGATTGTGGCCGCAGCTCTTATCGAGGGCGTCGCACTGTTTGCGGTTGTTGTGGCTTTCCTCTGCATCTAACCGCAGCGGAGTTTGTAATTAGAGAATTTGGAGAGTGCGGGGAGCCTTGCGCTTCCTCCCTTTCCCGTTAATAATCAGCTTATGGATTTATTGATTCCGAGCACTGGATTGCTCTTTTGGATGACACTGACGTTTCTCGTGGTGCTCTTTATCCTGTGGAAGTTCGGCTTTCCCGTCATAGTAAAGATGGTTAACGAGCGGAAACAGTATATAGACGAGAGCCTTGAGAAGGCACATCAGGCCAACATCCGCTTGGAGAACATCCAGAAAGAGGGTGAATCCATTCTGCAAGAAGCCCGGCAAAAGCAGGCTCAGATACTGAAGGAAGCTGCCGAAACGCGCGATGCCATTGTGGCCAAAGCCCAAGACAAGGCACGCGAAGAGGGCAACCGCCTCATGTCGGAAGCCAAGGTTGCGATTGAAAACGAGAAGCAAGCCGCCATCAATGAGATACGTTCTCAGGTGGCAGAGCTTTCGGTCAGGATCGCAGAGAAGATACTTCGTCAGGAGCTTTCTGCCGAGTCAAAGCAGATGGAGACTATTGATAAGCTGTTGGATGAAGTCATTGTTGACGACAAAAAGTAAGTTTGTATGGACATAGGAGTAATATCGGTGAGATACGCCCGTGCGTTGCTTAAGGCTGCAACCGACGCTAAGGCCGAGGAAAAAGTGTATCGGGAGATGCAGACTCTGGCCGACAGCTACGTTGACGTGCCGGGTTTGAGGCGAACGATAGACAATCCGATGCTCGCAAAGGAAAGGAAAAAGGCCTTGCTTGCGGTGGCCTGTGGTGGCGGTTCGGTCGTGTCGGGCGGTGCATCCGGGCTTTCTCCGCAGACGGAGAAGTTCCTTGACCTTGTCCTATGCGGTGACCGTGAAGACCTATTGCAGTTCATGGCCAATTCATACGTGACCCTTTACAGGCAGCAGAAGAACATCATCCTCGGCAAATTGACCACCGCCGTTGCCGTTTCTGAAGCAGTTGAGCGTAAGATGCGCCAGATGGTGGAGTCAAAGACTAATGGAACTGTGCAGTTTAAGGCCGAAGTAAATCCCGAAATCATAGGAGGCTTTGTGCTTGAGTACGACACTTACCGGCTCGATGCCAGCGTGCAGAGCCGGCTGCGTGCCATACAGGCACAGTTGAAGCATTGAGTTTACCATTAATTGTTCAATGAATATTAAGAAACAATGTCAGATAAAATAAAACCAAGCGAGGTGTCCCAGGTGCTTCTCAATGAGCTTAAGGGCATCAGTGACAGCGAGAAATTCGACGAGGTCGGCACAGTGCTTGAGGTTAGTGACGGCGTTGCCCGCCTGTATGGGCTGCGCAATGCTGAGGCCAACGAACTCCTTGAGTTTGAAAACGGCACGATGGCCATTGTGATGAACCTTGAGGAAGACAACGTGGGTTGCGTGCTTCTCGGTTCTACGGAGGGCATTAAGGAGGGCATGGTCGTCAAACGGACCAAACGAATCGCATCTATCCGTGTGAATGACAATATGCTTGGCCGTGTCATAAACCCCTTGGGACAGGCCATAGACGGCAAGGGCGACATCGATCTCTCCGATTCTTTCGAGATGCCTCTCGACCGCAAGGCTCCGGGAGTTATCTATCGCCAACCCGTGAAGGAACCTCTTCAGACCGGTTTGAAGGCTGTTGACTCGATGATACCCATCGGCCGGGGGCAGCGCGAGCTTATTATAGGTGACCGACAGACGGGAAAAACGGCCATAGCCGTTGACACCATCATCAACCAGAAGAGCTTCTACGAGGCCGGCAAGCCGGTCTATTGCATCTATGTGGCCATCGGGCAGAAGGCATCTACCGTTGCCGCTCTCGTATCCAACCTGCGCGAGCACGGCGCAATGCCCTATACCATCATCGTGGCGGCCACAGCTGCCGACCCGGCGGCCATGCAGTATTACGCACCGTTTGCCGGAGCGGCCATAGGCGAGTACTTCCGCGACCGTGGAATGTCCGCTTTGGTTGTCTATGACGACCTTTCCAAACAGGCAGTGGCCTATCGCGAGGTGTCACTGATACTCCGCCGTCCGTCAGGACGCGAGGCTTACCCCGGCGATGTGTTCTATTTGCACTCGCGTCTGCTTGAACGCGCGGCGCGAATCAACGACCAGCAGGAAGTGGCCGAGCAGATGAACGACCTCCCGGAGTGCATGAAAGGTCATGTACGCGGTGGTGGCTCGCTCACAGCCCTACCGATTATCGAGACACAGGCAGGAGACGTGTCGGCCTACATCCCGACTAACGTCATCTCAATCACCGACGGGCAGATTTATCTCGAGACGGATTTGTTCAACCAGGGCTTCCGTCCTGCCATCAACGTGGGCATCTCGGTGTCGCGTGTGGGCGGTTCGGCACAGATAAAGAGTATGAAGAATGTGGCCGGAACGCTGAAAATCGACCAGGCACAGTACCGTGAGCTTGAGAGTTTCAGCAAGTTCTCAAGCGATATGGATGCCGTTACGGCCATGACTCTTGACCGTGGCCGCAAGAACAACCAGCTTCTCATACAGCCGCAGTACAGCCCGATGTCCGTGGGCGAGCAGATTGCAATCCTTTACTGCGGCACCCACGGTCTCATGCACGATGTTCCGGTGGAGAAGGTGCGCGAGTGTCAGGACTCGTTCCTTGAGAAACTGCGCTCAACCCATCAGGAAGTTATCGGCACCTTGGGCAGCGGCAAGATTGACGACGACACAACCAAGACGATAGAGGCTGTGATGGCCGACATTGCCGGGCAGTATAAAAGCTAAAAGCCTATGCCTTCACTTAAAGAGATAAAGGTTCGCATCAACTCGGTCAACAGTACTCGCAAGATAACGAGTGCGATGAAGATGGTGGCATCGTCCAAACTCCATCATGCACAGGCCATGATAGAGAACATGCTGCCCTATGAGACCATGCTGGAGCATATCCTCAAGACGTTCCTTGCCTCTGAAGCTGATGCTGCAACGGCCTTTAGCGTGGAGCGTCCGGTCAAGCGGGTGGCACTGCTCGCGTATTCTTCCAACAGCAGTCTGTGCGGTGGCTTCAACGCCAACGTCATCAAGATGATGCAGCACATCGTCGGAGAGTATGAAAACCTCGGACTTGACAACATCGTGGTGTATCCCATCGGGCGCAAGGTGGCCGAAAAGGCGGCACGGCTTGGCCTGAACGTAGGCGGAGACTTCACCTCTTTGGCCGACAAGCCCAACGTCAAGCAGTGCATAGAGCTGGCTCACGAGCTGGGAATGAAGTTCCTCAATGGCGAGATTGACCGGGTTGAGATGGTTTACCACCACTTCAAGAGTGCCGGATCGCAGATCCTGACGCGCAAAACCTTCCTCCCCATTGACATCAGCACGGAGCTTAACCGTGACCATGAGCGCGACTTGTCGTCAAGCATCGCCACGCTTAAGTCGCAGGAATATCTGCGCAAGAAGGGACAACGCACGTCCGTGCAGTCGCAAGAGGCCAAGCCGCTCAACGACAACTTCATTGTTGAGCCTGACATGAACGCCGTTCTCGGACAGCTGATACCCAAGTTGGCCCACCTGATGATATACACAGCCCTGTTGGACAGTATCGCCAGCGAGCATGCGGCACGCATGGTGGCCATGCAGTCGGCCACTGACAATGCCGACGAGCTGCTTCGCCAGCTAAATCTGCAGTACAACAAGAGCAGACAGCAGGCCATTACCAACGAATTGCTGGACATTGTGGGTGGCACGGTCAACAACTAAGCCGTCTTTTTCACGCAACTAAGCGCGGCAAAAGTCCGCCACGCCACTTTACGAACAGCGTTTCTATAGCTGGCCGAGCCGCATCTGACGCATAAAAGCGCAGGTGCGGCTCGGCTCGTTTTGTATTGTTTTTGCCCGAAACCTGGCGGGATTGTTACACGGGAAAGTGCCTTTTCAGTCGATGAAGCGGCGCGTGATGTCGCCGTAGGCGTCTGTCCGGCGGTCTCTAAGGAACGGCCACCACCGTCTCACCTGTTCGCTGTGGCTCATGTCCACGCTTGTTACGTTGCACGTCTCCTCGCTTTCCGGCGCTTCATGGAGCAGTTCGCCTTGCGGCCCGGCTATGAATGAAGTGCCCCAAAACTGTATTCCCTCCGTCTGTCCCGACGGGTCTGGCTCAAAGCCCGTGCGGTTTACTGCCACAACAGGCAGTCCGTTGGCCACGGCATGGCCGCGCTGCACCGTCTGCCAAGCCCTCCGCTGCCGCTGCTGTTCCTCCTTTGTGTCGCTGGCGGCGTAGCCTATGGCCGTGGGATAGATGAGTATTTCCGCGCCGTGCAGTGCCATGAGCCTTGCTGCTTCGGGATACCACTGGTCCCAACACACCATTACCCCAAGGCAACCCACGCTTGTCTGTATCGGAACGAAGCCCTTGTCGCCCGGAGTGAAGTAGAATTTCTCGTAGTAGGCCGGGTCGTCGGGTATGTGCATCTTGCGGTATGTGCCGGCTATAGTGCCGTCGCGCTCTATGACCACCGCCGTGTTGTGGTACAGTCCCGCCGCCCTTTTCTCGAACAGCGAGGCCACTATCACCACGCCGTGCTCCTTGGCGAGCTTGCCGAACAGCCGGGTTGACGGTCCGGGAATGGTCTCCGCCAGGTCGAAGTTGTCCACATCCTCCACCTGACAGAAGTAGAGCGAGTTGTGCAGTTCCTGCAATACGATGAGCTGTGCGCCGTTTTTTGCGAGCCGTGCCACGCTTTCGGCCAGTCTGTCCGTGTTGTTCCGTGTGTCGGACGTGTTGTGCTGTTGCACTATTCCTATCTTCAGTTCTCTCATTTCTTCGCTTTTCGTTTTGTTTTTGCGGCGGTTGCCGATGCCCTTTCCTCTGTTTTTGCCCTGTCAGAGCGGTATCTGCATGGTGCAGCAGTGCAGCGAACCGTGCTGCACTATGATGCTTCGGCAGTCTATGCCTGTCGTTTCCCTTCCGGGAAAAGCCTTGGCTATGGTTTCCAGCGCCGCCTTGTCGGCCTTCTCCTGGCCGTATGTGGGGCAGAGCACCGCCCCGTTCACCACGAGAAAGTTGGCGTATGTGGCCGGCAGCCGTTCCCCGTCTCTCACTATTGGGCCGGGCGAGGGCAGCCGGAGCAGCCTGTATGGCTTGCCTTCGGCAGTCCTCAGCGATGCCAGCTGCTGTTCCATCAGCCGCAGTCCGTGATACTGCGCATCAGTCGGGTCGTCGCATCCCGCATACAGCAGAGTGTCATCGGGAGCTACCCTCACCAGTGTGTCTATGTGGCCATCCGTGTCGTCACCGGTCAGTTCCCCATAGTCTATCCACACTATGCGCTGTGCGCGGAGAGTCTGTTTCAGCCTCTGCTCTATAGCGTTTCTGTCCATCGGCTGGTTGCGGTGCGGGGCTGTCAGGCACTTTGTCGTGGTGAAAACCGTGCCCTTGCCGTCGCTTTCTATCGAACCCCCTTCCAGAACAAAGTCGAGGTGGCTCTCGTAGCAGCCCTCCACCATACCTGCGTCATACAGTTTTCGGTTGATGGCGTTGTCCTTTCCGGCGGCAAACTTCTCTCCCCATCCGTTGAAGCGGAAGTCGAGCAGCAGCCTCTTGCCCTCCTGGTTTGTAAGGGTGATGAACCCGTGGTCGCGCGCCCATGTGTCGTCGGTGTCACAGGCCATTGTGGTAATGTTTGCCAGCGTCTCCGGCTCGCCTATAAGCCTCTTCCTTATGGCCGTCATGGCCTTTTCGGGGTCGGGAGCCACTATGACAAGCCGCTCTCGGCGTGCTATTTCCGCGGCCATCTCCACGTATGTGGCGGTTATCTCGTCCAGAATGGGTTGCCAGTCGGTGCCTTCGTGCGGCCAAGTGAGCTGCACTCCCCATTGCGGCGCCCATTCTGCGGGCAAGTGGTATGTCGTTTCGTCTGCCATAGTCGTCTTTTTCGCCGTTTCAGCTTGCGTTTGTGCAAAGGTAATCATTATAAGCAGGTATTAAAAATTATCCGTATATATTTATGGCCGGCAGGGACTATTATACTTTGACATTAGCTTTGCCCTGCAAAAACCGCCCGTTTGCGCATCGCAAATGCACGGTTTGCGAGGCGCAAACGGGCGGTTTGCGGCAGCAGACCGGGGACTTGCCTTGCAAGGATAGGGAATTTCCCACCGCGTTTTAGGGAAAATCCTTTGCGGGGCAGGCCGCTTTTTCGTTACTTTGCGGTAGAGAAACTTAAAACGAAGCGATATGAAACGGATAATGATGACTCTGGTTGCAGTGCTCGTGATGGCATCACAGGCAAGCGCAATGAGCTATGAGCAGGCTCGTAGGGAGGCTCTTTTCCTCACCGACAAAATGGCTTACGAACTCAACCTGACGCAAGAGCAGTATGAAGCGGCCTATGAGATAAACCTCGACTACCTCATGGGCGTTACCAGTGTGGACGATGTGTACAGTATCTGCTGGACCCGCCGCAACCTGGACTTGAGTTACATCCTGCTTGACTGGCAGTGGAGCGCGTTCAGGGCGGCTTCCTACTTCTACCGTCCGCTCTATTGGGACGCCGGATACTGGCATTTCGGGGTGTATGCACGCTATCCGCACCGCACGTTCCACTACTTTGCCCGTCCCGCAGTGTATCTTTCCTACCGCGGAGGCCACAGCTGGCGGTCAAACGGAGGCCGGAGCTACTACCACAACCGCCGCGATGACTTCCGCCGCCCCGACAGTCATGTGGGTCTGCGCGACCGTTGGGACAAGGGAGACTTCCGCAATGCGCGCACAAACGGGCGCAGCAGCTCGACGAGGGTGACGGCCAACCGCAGCAACACGCCCGCCGGCAACTCTTCTACGCCGGCCACAAACCGCACCGGCAGCCGCTTTGGCGGGGCAAGGACCGGCTCTTCCGCCGGCCAACCCTCCGGCATACGCGTCCCGGGCGGCAAGTCAGGCGCCACAACGTCATCTTCGGTGCGCACACAGGAGCAGAAAACCGCCGGAACTACGGCGGGCAGGCAGACCGGAAGCGTGCGCTTCGGCACGGCAAACGGCTTCGGCGGACAGCGCAACAGCAGCGCTCTCGGCACGTCTCGCACCACTTTCGGCACGTCAAAAGTAAACTACGGCACATCCAATGTCAAAGCCGTGTCACCGTCTCGCAGCACTTTCAGTGCGCCAAAGGCAAGCGTCGGCACATCCAGCCGCAGCTCCAGCTTCGGCCAGTCGCACAGCAGCGGGTCGCCGACACGGGTGAGCACAGGCGCATCCCGCAGCGGTGGCAGCGCAGGAGGCTCGTCTTCGCGCGGCGGATCGTTCGGCGGACGGCGTTGAGTCTGGTCTCGGATGAACACAACCCCGGCAGTCCTGTTCCCGGATGCCGTGGATGGAGAATCGAAAGAAGCCCCCTACGGGGCGAAAGCAAATGCCCGCCCGGCACAAAGCGTACCGGGCGGGCATCTTCTTGCGGCCTTTCCCTGTTCTTATAGCGGCGTGTAGGCGTTGACAATCTCCACGATATACACGTCGTGGTAGCCGCCTTTCTGGCCGTACCACTGCGTCAGGCTCCGGTCAATGAAGCATTCGGGCTTCAGAACGTCCTTGTACAGCTTGCGGCACTCAAGGGTCAGCCGCGCCTGTCGGTACGTTACTCCGCCTGTCCCGGTCACTATCGGCTCCAGTCCCGTCTCCTTTGCCTTGTCAATGTCGCGCCCTGACTTGGTGCCGCATACGTTGTAAATGCTTCTGGCTTCGGGTGAGTTGCCGAGAAAGGCCAGTGTGACTGGCACATCCTGCTCCATGAACTCGTGCGTGTGGCGTTCCGGCCGCACGAAAACCACCGCCACAGGCTTGTTCCACAGCCATCCGATGCAGCCCCACGAGGCAGTCATGGTGTTGAACTTGCCCTCGCGTCCGGCTGTCACGAGCATCCACTCCTTGCCGATGGCCTCTATGAAATTGTCATTCAGCTCTTTTGTCTCGATCTTCTTCATTGCTTGTCTCCTTTGTCTTGTGCTTTGGGGTTGTCGTTGTCTTGCGGTTGCACCTCCATGGCGTGCTCCTTGGCCATGCTTCTCCAGCCGCTTGTCTTTATCAGATTGAACGTTGCCAGTTGCCGGCCTGTGTCCCACGACTCGAAAACGCCCCGGAACCGCTGGCCGCTGCCTATGGAATAGAGTTCGTAATCGCGTATTATTATGCGGTAACCGTCGTCAAACTCCATATAAATCCTGCCGTTTATGACTTTCCAGTTGAAGTCTGACGAGTAGGAACGGCCATACCGGTCGTAGTCAATCTCCCTTCCGTAGCCGCCATTCGAGAACACGCCGTTCTGTACAAACCATATTTCAGTGTCCCAAGTGTCGCTTGAATGGTATCGGTTGGAGTAGTAGTCGCCATAGACGGTGCCTTGCCAGTAGCCGTTCAGGTTGTATGCCTGGTCCATGTCGTCGTCCGTGCATGACGAAAGCGTGAATACTGCCGTGGCAAACAGCAGTAGCAGTGTTGCAAAGTGTCGGGTTCTTTCCATAATGTCAGTCTGTTTGGTTGGTAAAGTCGGGTTATAACGTGTTTCGGAATGTCTTGATTCTCAATGCGACTGCCGCCATTGTCACTATCGTGGCGGCCACTGCCACTGCAAAGAACGCGCGGTAGCCCATGGCATCCTGCCACGTTCCCGAACAAAGGCCGCCCAGAAACATCGGCAGGGCTATGATTGCCGCCCGCCGGAAGCGCAGTTTCGGCGGTTTCATCTGCCCGTCGGCTGTTGCCATGCCGTGCAGGCACAGCGACAGACCGAAGCCCGCCACAGCCTGACGCGCCAGGATGAAAAGGCTTACTGTAGTCATGTCGGTGGGCATCTCGTAGCTTAGGTACAGGTAGAAAGCATTGGGAATGGTGGCGGCAAGTGCCATCAGCCACATCCAACGGCCGGGTTTCAGCCTGGAAGTGAGGCGTTCGCCTGTCAAGAGGCATAGGGTAAAGGCCGCAAACCCTATCGTTCCCCATGCCAGACCGTACTCCGCCGGCGACAAACCGAGGCCTCCGTTGTGTCTGGCATCGATGAAAAAGAGTACTGAAGAGGGCATTGTGAGGCCTTCGGGCAGCAGGAAAAGCATTATACAGGCGGCAGCTGTCCACGCCGCCGGGGCATTCAGCAGACTTTTCAGCAGCCTTTGCGGCAGTGGGGCGGCGGTTTCCTGACCGTGGGGAACATCGTTTTTCCTGTCGGGACTGCCGGTTTCAAAACCGGAAGCCTCGGCTTTTCGGTCTGAAACCTCTTGCTCCGTGTCGGCCGGGGGCAGCGTTGCGCAGTGCAGAATGGCGAAAAAGGCCATCACACCGGCAAGGATGTAGAACGTAAACTCCCATGATTGCCTTACGTTGCGGGTCAGTACTTCCATGTTACCGGCAAAGCTGACCGCAAGGCCGTGGCACGTTGTGACCGCAACGAACAGGGCTACGGCATGTAGGGCGGTGTGTCTGCGGGCGTTGGTGACGGCATTGTGCCTCTCGGCAAGGCGTGCAGCCTCCACGTTGTGCACCACTCCGCACACGCCGGACAGCAGGAAAAGGGTGGCAAGTGTGGCGGGCGTGGCTTCCGACATGATGCTTGAAGCCACGGCAATGGCGAACAGACTGGCGAGAACCTCCATCGTTACGATGGCGTTGCGGCTGTTGAGCGATGCCGGAACGAGCCTCTCGATGGCCGGAGCAAACACCCACGGCAGGAAAAGCCACGAACTGTAGTAGGCAATGTCGTCGTTTCCCAGTCCGAGACGCTTGTACAGCACTATCGAAGTGAGCAGAAAAGCCACTGGAAACCATCCGGCTACGGCCAGCGAAGGCATCCACCGCAGGGGGTGTATGCCCCTCCGGCCGCTTGCCGCAGGTCTCGTTGCCGTGCGGGAGTGGTGCTCCTGTGTGCCTTTACCGTTCATGTCTTGGCTCTTTTCCTTAGTCTGTTTGTGTAGTTTCCGTGCCTGATTGTGATTGGAACCTTGTCGGATTATGCTTTCTTCATGCCGAATTGCGGGTCTATCTTGACGAACAGGCACACGCCGATGGTGGCCAGGCAGCACAGCATCGTCCAGATAAAGAAGTTCTGGTAGCCTATCGTCTCCTGTATCCAGCCCGCTGCCATACCCGGAAGCATCATTCCCAAGGCCATAACCCCGGTACATATAGAGTAGTGGGAGGTCTTGTGTTCGCCCTCAGAGAAGTATATGAGGTAGAGCGTATAGGCGGTGAAGCCGAAGCCGTAGCCGAACTGCTCTATGAAGACGCACAGGTTGA
>CAVAPI010000002.1:0-52317 GCA_963590445.1 Lachnospiraceae bacterium
CAGACCGCTTCTTTCTCTTCTTCCCGTGCGACTGGCACATAGCCAAAGTGAAGACAGACAAGGCAGACCAGAACATCAGAGTGGTGGTTGTCAAGCTGGATTACGTGGAGTAGAGGCGGCAGATGCCCAGGTAGGGGCACGTAAGGCATAGATCCGTGTTGTCTGTGGGGCTGAACGGGATGTCGGGATTGAACATTTCGGCAACCTTTTCCGCCAGCATACCGTCAAAATCCGCACCAACCGTGGTGATGTCCCTGACGGGTTCCTTGTCCAGACACAGCGTCGGGTCGTAGTCTTTGGCCGAGGCGTTGCGTATGAACAGCAGGGCTGGGCTTACCGGAAGGCCTTGCGGATTGGCGGAAGTGCTGCCACTGACAAGCCGGGCGTACAGGAAAGTCTGCAAATAGTAGTCGCTGTGGTTCTTCAAACCGTCCGTACTGAAGATGTTTTCCACCGACTTTATGCTGCTTTGCGGCTTGCTTCCTGTCTTGTAGTCAACCACTCTTATGCGCTCCGAGCCGTCGTTTATCCTGTCAATGCGGTCTATACGTCCGCCAATGGTGGTGGTGAAGCGGTGCGTCCCGGCGGTTACCGCCATCTCTCTGGCCACACAGGTCTCCAAACCCAGTATGTCGAACGGCGCAAGTGCGGCGTCCACCTCAAGCAGCCGCCGCAGATAGGCCACGACAACCTCACGGCTGATCAGCTGGAGACCGTTGTATTCAGGGCGCCGTCGGCCTTGTTTCTCATGCTTGAACAGCTCTTTGGCAAACGCATCATCGACAGCACGCTCTATAACCGCACCGTCTTTCAGCACGCTCTCCACCGCTTCCCTGCCAATACGCCGCCCTTCGCCCATTATATTGCGGTAGATCGCTTCGGCAGCCTCGTGGAATATGTTGCCGAAAAGGCGGTTCTGCATCTTGTCTTCGTCCGGGTCGTCCTGTTCCTTCAGCCCACATACGTATCTGTAGAAGAAGAGTAGCTGGCAGCGCATGTACTTGTTGATGGCCGTAGGGGTCAGCAGGGGGTCGTCGGAACGGCCTCTGTTTCTCTCCAGGTCAAAGCGTGACAGCAGCAAGTCCGTCACTTTGCCGTCCTTTCCAATGGCTTTCGGGGCACTGGGGTCGAGTTCCTGTCCCGCAAGCAGCTTCCTCATCTTCACGTCATGGCCGCTTTCAACGAGTATCTGCTGCATGAACCGGCTCATCTCGCCCGTCTTGCCGTCGGAAGTGGAGTTGTTGTACATTATGGTTATGTCGCTTGCGCGCTGCAAAAGCCGGTGAAAGTAGTAGGAATATATCGACACTTTGTTGTCAACGGTGGTCAGTTCGTAGGCTTTCCGTATGTTGTACGGTATGAAAGAGCTGTCGTTGACCCCCTTGGGCATATCCCCCTCGTTGCAGGAGAGCAGCAATACGTGGTCAAAGTCGAGGTTTCGCGTCTCGAGCACGCCCATTATCTGCACCCCTTCAGCCGGTTCGCCGTGGAAAGGTACGGAGGTTGACTGTATTATCTGGTTGACAAGCCGCTGCAAGGTGGGCACATCCACGCACAGGTCGCCCGATGAAATGAGCGATTTCAGCCTGTTCATAATCAAAAACATGCGGAACAGCGACTCTTGGAGCAGCGGATCGGATGCGTTAGCCTTGCCCGCGCCGACGGCAATGGCCTTGACGATGCCCGCCACCCAGTCGGTCATGCGTTCCGAAGGCGACTGTCCGTCGTCCTTGACCGTCGTGTTGAAGAGCATGGATGTGCGCTCGTCAATGCACAACCGTCCTGCCGGAATGTAATACATGGGCGGGGTGGTAATCTGCTTCAGCAACTCTGCGCAACTGTCTGACAGATAAACCATATACGGATTGGCGAGTACCGAGCGCACGGCCTTGAGTCTGTACCTGTCGGAGTGGGGTATGTAGCCGGAAATGCGCAGGTTGAACAGTGCAGCCACCAGAGTGCTTGTCGGGGAGAGGCCGAGCGGATAGCCTGTGGTTATGTTTACCGCCCCTGTCTCGTCGGGCAGGCACCTGACAACCGTCTTCAGAAGTTTCTCGTTGCACAGTACGATGGCCGTATGCCGCCCTGCCGCAATCCTGTCCTGCCCCTTCAGCCACGTGGAGATGTGGTGTGCCTGGGCTGTCTCGGTGGGTGAGGCTATGTAGGTGATGTCCTTTTGCCTGCTGAAGCTGTCGTATATGTCTGAACTGTTGTCCAGTTCGTTGGGGAAAGCGTCCAGGTAGGCCGACAAATAGTGGCCGGCCTCGTTGTCAAACAGACCGTTTCTGCTGCCAAGGGGTGTGCCGGTGTTGACAAAGCGGCCGTTTACGGTGTCTAACCGGGCACTTCCTGTTGCTAACCGGGCGCTTTCCGTACCGTAAATGCCCCCTTTGTTGATGTAATAGCGGTCGAAGTCCCAATAGAACGCTGCCTTGCCGTCCTTGAGGAGGCGGCTGAACAGGCGTTGCTCTACCTTTTGGAGCACGTTGAAGCCCACAAAAAGATACTTGTCGTGCTCAAAAACCACGGTTTCATCGGCAACTACCTTCCTGTAGAGCGCCCCTTCGTAGGCCAACCCCTCCGCTTCTATCCGCCTGTTGAACGCTTCGTATATGTCAAAGAAATGGCTCCAGAGGTTGAGAAACCGCTTTTTCAGTTCCGAATTGTGCTCTTCCGAGAAGTTACTGAAGAAACTGCGTATCACAGCCACCTGTTCCTTGGTGAGATAAGACACGTCGTCGAGTTCGTGCAGGTCTCTTAGGTTGGCAAAAACCTTGCCTGCGTCGGCCAAATGCTTGTCTATGTCGTCGAAATCTGCCAGCAACACCTGTCCCCAACCGTAGAAATGGTCGAGCGACTCGTTAATTCCCGTACACTCAACGAAGCTCTTGTGGAGGTCACATATCAGCTTTAGCTGGTCTCCGACTGCGAGTTTTGAATGCTGTCTGTACAGGTCGCTTATGGTAATGTAGGCAGGCGACCATATCGGGCGTTCCGCTTTCTCGGCAAGAATGGAGTTGAGAAAGAGCGAAGCACGCTTGTTTGGGAACACCACGGCAATGCGCGACAGGTCGTAACCGTACTTCTTTATTATGTCATCGGCTACGCTTTCAAGAAATGTCTTCATACCTTTTCTATCTTGTTTGAGTAAACGAACCACAGGAAACCACTGACTTTACTGTAGCCCATGGCCGTCAGCAGATCCATATACTCCCTTACTTGTGCCTTATATTCATCCTTTGGCTGCCCGAACTTGAAATCTACGACTATCATCCGGTCGCCATCGGTCATAACACGGTCGGGTCTGCGCTCCACAACCCGGCCTGTCTGCTTGTCCCTGGCCAGTATTGTACACTCGTTAAACAGCGTCCAGCGGTCGGAAAACCAGTCGGACACGCGCTCGTCCCCAAGCCTTTCGCGCAGCATCTTGGCGAGTTGGCCGTAGGACTGCCCGTCTTCGTAGAGCACACCCTCGCTCTCCATCTGCCTCAACGCCGCGTCTATGTCGTCAGTGGTGCGTATTGTGGAGAACACCTTGTGGAGTATCTTGCCGATACTGATGTATTTCTGCTGCCCGTCGGCAGTGTTTTCGCCGATGAAATCGCGGCTTTTGTTGCTTTGACGGAACTCTGTCTTGGCTTCAAAGGTCTCCATTTTCAGCCGTATGTCGCCCACCGGCTGCATGAAAACGTTGGCCGTGGGTTTGCCTTTTCCGCCCTTTTTGCCTATGAAGGGCTGCCCGTATTCAAACACGGTAGGCACTTTCGCATCGTCACCGCCCGACAAAACCGCCCCGTCCAGTTCCTCTGCCACTTCCGGCAAGACCGTTTTGATGGTCTCGGAGCGGAAGCTGCCGCCCCTGTCCGCACCGATTACGTACAGGTTGTGGCCTGCCCGCGTGAACGCCACGTACAGTAAATTGAGGTTATCCACAGTGTTTTGGAAGTGTTCGTGGTTGTAATCCTTCTCAAACACCGTGTTCTTGAGCGCTTTCCCGCTGTATTCCACCGGCACAAGCGGCAGTTCGTTGAACGGTTCCCGGTCGGGCTTGCACCACAGAACGCCCGTTTGCTCCAGTTTCCAGTCGCAGAAGGGAATGATAACGTTGTCGAATTCGAGTCCTTTACTCTTGTGTATCGACAGCAATCTTATGCCGTCAACGTCGTCACTCTGTATGGTTCTCGCCCCCAAGTGGTCGTCCCACTCTTCCAGAAACGCGTCTATTCCGGCAAAACTCTCCTCCGCAAGTTTGCCAAGGCAGTCGTAGAAGGCGCATACATACGCACTTTGCCCGTCCAACCGGCCTAATTCAAAGATGGAATACAGGCTTTCGGCCATGTCATAGAGCGGTTTTTGCACGAGTTCCCCGCGCTTTTTGACGAAATCCGCCGGCAACAGGCTGTCAAAGGCATTGCTGTCGGTGAGCAACCCGCTGTCCGGCACGTTCCGTTTCAGTATTTTCGTCTGGTAAGTCTTCACCAGAGCCGCCTTGGCCAGCGTGTCGCTCTCGTCATGCAGCAGCCTCATGGCCATGACGATGGTGTTTACTGCCGGCGAAGCGTCGAGACGGAATGCCTCGTTCGACACTATTTGCGTGCCGGGAAGCCTGTCTGCAAGGTATTTGGCGATGAGTGGTATGTGCTTGTTGGTTCTTATGAGTATGGCCATCTGCCGTGCCGCCACACCTTTCCCCGTCAGTTCCTCCACTATGTCGCCGACTCTTTCGAGTGTACACGCATTGCTGTTGTCGGCAGGCAGCAGGGTTACGTTGACATAGCCGTCGTTGCCGCGCTTTTCGGGCACCTCTTGCCTCACGTCACTGTACGCCTGAAGCAGCTGGTCGGCCTCGTTGTCATTGCCGTTGCCCAAGTTTTCACGCTCCAGGTGTGCCGCCCTGTCAAAGAAGGCGTTGTTGAACTCCACCAAACGGCGCATTGAGCGGTAATTAATGCCCAGGTTACGTATCTCAAGCTGCCGCTTTGGATGTGGAAACTGGCCGGTTATCCCGTTGAGAAGCCGCCAGTCGCCGGCGCGCCATCGGTATATGCTCTGCTTGACGTCACCCACTATGAGGTTTGAAGCGCCGCTCCGGCTCATGCACTCGAGCAGTAAGGTCTTGAAATTAGCCCATTGCAGGGTGCCCGTGTCCTGAAATTCGTCTATCATAATGTGCTCTAACCGGGTGCCGATCTTCTCGTAAATGAACGGAGAGTCGCTTTCTCCGATGAGCGAATGGAGTATATGCTGGGTGTCAGCGAGCAGGAAACGGTTGGCATCCTCGTTCATTTCGCGTATTTTCCGCTCTATACTGCCGAGCAGACGCAGCTTGTAGAGGTGCTTGAGGGTAAGGTTTGACGACATGAACGTGTCGTATAGGTGCGGTCTCTCCCTGCGTGCTTCGGCCAGCAGGGGCATCAGGCGGGCTTCAGCCAAGGCTATAATCCGCTCGCGCTGCCGGCTTGTCTTTGCAACCCAGCCCTCCGCCGACTCCGAAGCGGCCATAACGTAGCTGTTTTCTATGCTTTCATCGAACCTCCCCTGCCTGATTTTCAGGAAAAAGCCGGCCACTCCCGTCTTCTTTCTCGCCAGGTCGTCAACCGAAACGCCCTCGGTTTCCAGTATCTTGAAGAACCTTTCGGCATAGTCTTCCATGGCTTTCCGTGCCTTGTCCCTGTCGGTTTTCAGCCGTGCGATGAAGCCTTCGAGGAACTTTCTGTCCTCCATTTTGGCCATAAGTTGGCCTCCCGCCTCACGGTAGTAGTCCTTGAAGATGGTCCGGCCGAACTCTTTTATTGGGCCAATCACGTTCCAACTGTTGTTGTCCGCTATCTTTTCGTACACGTACCGCATGATCCAGCCCAGCTCTTCCGACCGTTTGTCGAGGCTTTCCACAAGACTATCTACGGCAAACTCCTCCACTTGGTCGTTGTCAAGCTCGATGTGGAGGGTGGGAGTGAGGTCAAGTTCGCGCGCCAAGTTGCGCAGTACGCGCTGGAAAAACGAGTCTATGGTCTCGACATGGAAGTGGTTGTAGTTGTGAAGCAGCAGGTGGAGGGCGACACCTGCCCTCTTGCTCACAAGCGAAGGGCTGGCTTCGAGTTCCTGACACACCTTTTTCATATAGTCATCCGAGTCTTCAAGCTGCTTCCAGATGCCGTACAGCTGGCTCAGGATGCGCCTTTTCATCTCCTCCGTGGCCTTGTTGGTGAACGTAACGGCGAGTATTGACTTGTAGCTTTGCGGGTTTTCCACAAGCAACTTGATGTATTCGGTGGCTAAAGTGAATGTCTTGCCGCTCCCTGCGCTTGCCTTATATACTGTAAGTGGTGTCCCCATATCTTGAATGTGTATCTCCTATGTTCCAAATCGGTCTCCCTGTGACATGAAACCGGACTTTCCATGACATGAAAGCAGTTCCCTTATGACATGAGACCGGCTTGTCCTTGTTCCTTTTCTTCAGTCATTGTGCGGTTCAAGCCCCTGTTTTTCCTTTCTGTATTGGGTAGGTGTCATTCCAAGCGTGGCTCTGAACAGCCGTGAAAAGTACACCGGGTCGTTGAAACCTGCCTTGTAGGCGATCTCGGCCACCGTTGTATCGGTCTTTTCCAGCATCATTCTTGCCTTTTTCAGCCTGAAATCCGACACCAGCTCCTTGGGCGACAGTCCGGTAAGCGACTTCAGCTCGTTGTAATACGACGTTCTGCTCTTCTTGGACACTGCAACGAGATCCTCTATCTTGAGCGATGAGTCAGAGAAGTGGGCTTCCAGCCAGTCGAGTTGCTGCTTTACGAAGTCGTAGTCTGCCTTGTGTGTGAAGGCTATCTCCTGCGGTCCTATCTTCAGCACGCGCATTTGTGCTATGCGGGCCAGCCGCTTTTGCCTCAAATGCAGCAGCAGTATGGCCGTCAGAACTATCATTGCGATGTAGAGCCACACCGCTTTGGCCGACAAAAGGAAGTGCGGCGGCACCTTTATCACGACCGAACACTGGTCGAAAGTGTCCGGGGATTCGAGCATGAACGCCCTTATCCGCAGGGTGTAAGTGCCGGCCGGCAGACTGCCGTAGGCCGCTGTGCGGGTGCCGTCAGCGTCGTTCCAGTTCCTGTCGCGGCCTTCCAGCAGGTATTGGTAGTGCACACGGTGCTGCAACTTGTGGTTAAGCGAGGCGAAACTGAACGAGAACGGTGCACCGTGGTGTGGCAATTCCACCGTCATACTGTCGGGTGCGTAGTGGCCAAAGCCCTTGCCGCTGCCCGCAACCGCCTGTTCGCCGTCCACGCTGAAGCCGGTTATCCGCAGTTTAAGCCCGTTTTTGGTCTGGCTGCCAAGCCGCTTTCTGTCCACTATATAGTAGCCGTTGATGGTACCGAACAGCGAGATGCCGTCGGGAAGCGTCAGGGCGCAGCCTTCGGAGCACATGGTATCATCCACTCCGTCCTGCACTCCGAAGCTGCTGACGACGCCTTTTCGTGTGTCAAACGAGCAGATGTTGTGGTCAGTGGCAAACCATACGTTGCCACGGCGGTCGAATGTGATGCTTTTCACCTCCTCTGACGGCATGCCGGTCTTCGCTTCAAGCGTCTCAAACGCCCATTTGCCGTCAGCTCCTCGCCCTTTGCAGCGGCTGAGTCCGCCGCCGTTGGTGCCAATCCACAGCGTTCCGTCAGCAGAACAGGCCAGACACACGATGTCAGTGCTCTTCAGGCCGTTGCCGGCCGCATACATGCCAGATGCCTTTTCCGTCTTTACCACTCCGTTCCGGCAGCTCATCACGAGCAGTCCGTCGGTTGTCCCCACCCAGACGTTGCCCTTTTTGTCCTTGGCCAGTGTCCTTGCCTTCATGTAAGCCCCCTTCGGATAGTGGCGCAGGGCGTTGCCGGTGTTGAGAAACACCGCCTTGCCGTCCTGCCGGCGGGCGAGTATGTTGACTCCGCCGTCGTATGTGGCCACCCAGATGTTGCCGTTGTCGTCGGCCACGGTGCAATACACGTTGTCCGAACTGATGCTTTGCGGATTGCCGGGCGAGTGTCTGTAGCGCGTAAAGGCGTAGCTGCCGCCCCTGCGCGCCATCCTTATGAGTCCGCCGCCCTTGGTGCTTATCCAGTAGTTGCCGCCCTGGTCCTGGCTGATGCCGTAGATGTGCCCCAAAGGTTCGCCCTTGTCGTCGGTGCGCAGCACTGTCTTTTGCCCCTTGGAGTCGGTTATTTGCAGTTCACTGTTCTTGCTGCCCACCATCAACAGGCCGTTGGCCGTGTCATAGTGTATGGCGCGTATGTTGTTGGCGTACCTTTCCTCTTCCGGGCCGAACGGTTTTACGAGTGCTATTGTGGGCTTTATTATCTCCAGACGCTCCAGTCCGCGCCGGCTTGTGGACTCCCAGACGATGCCGTCGGGCGAGACAAAGTAGCAGCCCACGGCGTTTGACAGGCTCCAGGCGTTCGACGGGTCGTTGTAGAAGTACTCCATGCGGTCGGCAGTGCGGTTGTAGTAGCCGAAACCTCCACGGTTCATCCTCACCCACACGGTGCCTTCCGCCTCGCAGACCTGCGCCCCCAGAGCGTCATCCTGCGGCACGAGCGTCTTCTGGATGTATGTTTTCACCGCCCCGGTGGCCGTTTCGAGCCGCCTGACACCCCTGTCGTCGGTGGCAAACCACAGGTTGCCGTGGCTGTCGGCAAAGACTGAGGCCACAGGCTTGCCCGTATGCCACGCCTTTAGCTGCCTCCCGTCTTGGCCAAAAGCCACGATTTCACCGCTGTATGTACCGGCAAACATGATTTTCCCGTCGCTACAGAGACTCCTGATGCCTGTTTTTCCGGTGAAACCTGCCTTTTTGCAGCGTTGGCCGTCCAATTTGAGCAGTCCGTCGTGCGTACCTATCCACACAGAGCCGCCCTTTCCTTTAGCCATACAGGTGACCTGTGCGGCTGTGCGCACCATTTCCGTCCTGCAACCGTCCCTGTCCAGCCGCATTTTCAGCAGTCCTTTGCCTGCGATATGGGCCAGTATGCTGCCGTCACCCGTCAGGCAGAGGGGCAGGTCTGTCATGGTTTCGCGGCTGTCCAACCGGGTTCCGAGCGGATTCTCTATGCGTTCCGTCCTGCGGTTGAGCACAAAGATGCGCCCGTCGTACATTCTGAGCCATATATTCTGGCCGTTGTCGGGCGTCAGGTCGATAATACGGTTGTGCATGAAGGGCACCCCGCTGCCGAAACCTGTCTCATAGTTGTGGAAAGAGAAGCCGTCGAAGCGCGACAACCCGTTCCATGTGGCTATCCAGAGGTAGCCGTAGCCGTCCTGCTTGATGTCCGCAATGGCGTTACTCGGCAGTCCGTCGTCGGTAGAGTAGTGCGACAGGGTGGCTTGCAGCTGCTGTGCCCCGGCCGCAACGGTATGGAAAAGCGCCGCCAACAGGCTCGTTTTCAGCAGCAAGCGTATGTCGTGTATGTATGGTGTGCGCATCTTTCGTTCGTAAAACCGCTGCAAGTTACTGCTTTTTCCCCTATTTCCGGCCATTTAGGCCAAGGAAAAAGACCGTGGATGCACTGTTCCGCAGGATTTGCCGGGGAAGGCGCATGAAGCAAACCGCCGGGCATTGTTTCGTAAATGCCGTGTTTACGGGTCGTAAACGCCCGGTTTGCGATAGCTGAACGGGCGGTTTGCGAGCGGCAACCGGGTGATTAACTATTATTAAGTGTATCCGTTACATTCTTATATGCCAAATTCCGTATCTTTGTTCCGCCTATTCATTGACTCTGACACATACTATATTATTAACTCTAACATATGTTTATGATTATCAACCGAACCATTCCATTGCTCCTTTCCGTGCTCCTGCTGGTAGCGGGAGGGGCGTTGGCGCAGCAGAAAAAGGCCGCCGGCGCAGCCCAGACCCACGAGACCGTGTTCCTGTACAACCCCGACGCCAAAGGCGGAATGCGCATTGCCTGCTGCTCGGACGGCGACTTCAAGGAGCAGGGGCAGCTCTTTTCGTCAGACTACTCGCGCTGGGGCAGCGAGAAAAAGATGTATTCGCCGTTCGTGACAGCACTGCCCACCGGCGGCTATGCGGCGGTTTTCCAAGTGAACGACTACTCCCCGTGCTTTGCGGTTGCCTACTCTGACGACCTCATAACGTGGCGTCCGCAGGACTATCCGCACATGAGCGTCAACGGATGTATAGCCCCCGTGATACGCAACGACGGCAACGGGCGGTACTCAGTGCTGTTCCGAACCAAGCAGGGCGGCGTGCGGCAGACCGCGACCGACGCTTCTTTCCGCCACTTCTCGGCCGACAGGGAAGCGTCAGAGGCCGACTACCTGCGCATTAGTGCCATGCTTGACACGGCCAGCGTTGGCGGTAAGACCATGACAGGCAACATTCTGGTTGTGGAAACGAGCCGGGTTGACAGTCTCAAGGCGTTCTTCGCCAAACAGGCAAATGACCTGAAACTGGCCGCAGAAAGCCTTGCCGACGACGGCAAACGGTTTGAACATCTTGGCGGAAAGGCCGTGGAAGCAACGCTAACCATAGACGGCAGCAGGGAAAAAGCCATAAGCGACAAGCTGATAGGGGTGTTCTTCGAGGACATAAGTCATGCGGCTGACGGTGGCCTCTATGCCGAATTGGTGCAGAACCGCGACTTTGAATACTCCGCAAAAGACCGCCGTGGGTGGACTGCATCGACGGCTTGGCGCACGTCAGGCGGCAGCCTGCAGATAGAAGAAGCCATGCCTTTGAGCAAGAACAACCCCCATTACGCAGTGCTGACCAACGACACAGTGTGGAATACCGGCTGGGACGGCATAGCCGTAAGCAAGGGTGAGACATACGATTTCAGTATCTTTGTCAACAACATCGACGGCAAATCAAAGGCGTTGACCGTGGCTTTGGTTGACGGAAACAAGGCGCTTGCCACTGCAAACCTCAAGACCAAGGGCAAGAAAGGCGAGTGGACGCGCTACTCACTCACGCTCTCGCCGTCTGAAACTGCCGCCAAGGCGGAGCTTAGACTGACTGCCCGCAACGCCAACAGGGTGGGTATAGACATGGTAAGCCTCTTTCCGCGCAACACATTCAAGGGACGCAAGAACGGATTGCGCCGTGATTTGGCGCAGAAGATAGCCGACCTGCATCCCAAATTCGTGCGCTTCCCCGGCGGCTGCATGAGCCACGGCGACGGTATAGACAACATTTACCACTGGCACCACACCGTCGGAGCACTTGAAGACCGCGTGCCTGACCGCAATATCTGGAACTACCACCAGACTCGCGGGCTGGGTTTCTACGAGTATTTCCAGTTCTGCGAGGACATAAACGCCGAACCGCTGCCCGTGTTGGCGGCAGGTGTGCCATGCCAGAACTCCGGTCCTGACGCCAAAGGCTACGGCGGACAGCAGGGAGGCATCGACATGAAGGACATGCCGGCCTACATTCAGGAGCTGTTCGACCTGATTGAATGGGCCAACGGCGACCCTGCCACCAACAAGTGGGCAAAGATGAGGGCGGAAGCCGGCCATCCGGCACCCTTTAACCTCAAATATATAGGTATAGGCAACGAGGATATTATCTCCACAGCGTTCGAAGAGAGGTGCAAAATGATATGTTCGGCCATAAAGGAGCGTTATCCCGACATCATTATATGCGGCACTGTCGGCCCGTTCCATGCGCCTTCGGCCGACTATATCGAGGGTTGGAAGTTCACAAACGCCAACAAGGACATCCTTGACATGGTCGATGAGCACTACTATGAGAGCGTCGGATGGTTCCTGAACAACCAGCATTACTATGACAACTACGACCGTAACGCACCGAAAGTCTATCTCGGAGAGTATGCAGCACGGCAGGGCAAGGGGTCTATAGACTGCGCTCTTGCCGAGGCAGCCTACCTTTGCGGCATTGAACGCAACGCTGACGTGGTGGAAATGACCTCTTACGCTCCGCTATTGTCCAAGAACGGCCACAGCAACTGGAGTCCTGACATGATCTATTTCGACAACACGGCGATACAAACCGCACCGAGCTATGAAACGCAGCGGCTGTTCTCCACGTATGGAGGTGACCGTTACGTGGAGTCAACGCTTGCAGTGGACGACTCAACCGCCACAAACCGTGTGGCAGCAAGCGTGGTCAGGGACAGCAAGACGGGCAAACGCTACCTGAAGGTGGTCAACATTCTGCCCGTAAACCTCAACCTTACCATCGGGGCGCGCTCGCTTCCGCTCTCCAACACGCTCCGTTACGAGGGCTTTGACGGCAGACCGGGACAGGCAAAGGTCGGCTGTACCACCGGAAACTATGAGGTTCGCCAGGACGACAGGCTCACTGTCACACTGCCACCGTACTCTTTCAGGGCGATAGAGCTTTGAAAAAGGAAGCGCAAACCTTTGGGAAAGAAGGCAAATAACATTGAGAAAGAAGCGTAAACCTTTGGGACGGCTGGCATAGAGCCGCATTGTAACAAGAAGAAACCGGCTTCAAAAGGACTCCAACAACGGCCAGAACAATGAGAATGGCGCACTGTTGGAGTCCTTTTGAAGCCGGTTTCTTGGTATGCATCCGACCCGTCCGCATGCAAAACCCAAACCTTGGCTTTCGCTTCCCGGCGGGATAGGGGCGGTATCAGGCCAAGGCTTCGGCCAGCAACTGCCGCTGCCGGTCGGTCAGATTGGTGGGTATCTTGACGTTATAGGTGATGATAAGGTCGCCAAACGTGCCGTCGCCACGGTCGTAACCCTTGCCCCGCAACCGGACTTTGGCGCCGTTTTGGGTCTCGGGCTTTATCTTCAGCTTCAGTTTCGAGCCGTTTTTGAGCTGTATGATGACCTCTCCGCCGAGCAAAGCCGTGCGCAGGTCAATGCCGACGGTAGCGTTCATGTCGCCGGAGTGCTGTCTGGAACCTCCAAAGCCGCCTCCGAAGCCCGAAGTCTGCCCTCCGAAGCCTGACGACTGGCCGCCCGAGCGACGGCGGGAGCCGCCAAACAGTTGCTCAAAGAACGAGCTGAAGCCGCCACCGCCCGTTCCGAAGTTGGAAAAGTCGAAGCCTTCAAACGGCGAACCGCCCGACGAATAGCTGTAAGTGCCGCCAGTGCCACCGCCGAAGCCGCCGGATGCTCCGCCGAAAGCCTCGGCCTGTTTCCACTGCTCGCCGTACTGGTCATACTTGGCGCGCTTTTCCGGGTCGCCAATCACGTCGTAAGCCTCGTTAAGCGCCTGAAACTTGGCCTTGGCCTTGGGGTCGTCGGGGTGCAAGTCGGGGTGAAACTGCTTGGCACGCTTCAAGTAAGCGCGCTTAACGTCCTTTTGAGGTATGTCTTTGCTTACACCTAAGATCTTGTAATAGTCGATAAATGCCATGTCTTTAGTCCTTTCTTCATGTTCAGGCCGTAGCCTTTCACACCTTAAACCCAGCAAAAAACATGCCCGGAAGCCCGTCCGGTCACATTTTCTTAGTAATTTCGCACCGCAAAGATGCCCGCCGGCCGCCTTGGAGCGGGGTTTTGCGGGCAAAAAACGCATGAGATATGGAAAACAAGAAGGACTGTTATTACTTTGTGTTCTGCCGTGGCGACCTGCTGATAGAGCGTTTGGCCGACGGAAGTTACACCATTCCGCACGGCACCGAGCCGCCTACGGACATAGAACCGGGCACCGGCGTGCTCGAAGTGACCCCTTTGGGCGACGCAGAGGTCAGGACTTACCGCACAGCCGCACCTGTCACCGCCTCGGAACGGTATGAAATGTGCGGCCTGAGGGCGAGTTACTACAAGCTGCCGCACGACCTGTACCTGAAAGCGGGCAAGTGTGAGGAGCTGCTCTACTGGGACGGCAACACCAAATACTGCGGTGTCTGCGGCTCACCAATGGCCATGCACACGCAGATAAGCAAGCGGTGCACCGCATGTGGCAAGGAAGTGTGGCCGCAGTTGGCCACTGCCATAATCGTACTCGTGCACAAAGGCGACGACGAGGTGCTGCTTGTGCATGCCAAAAACTTCAAAGGCGACTTCTATGGACTCGTTGCAGGCTTCGTGGAGACGGGAGAAACGCTCGAAGAAGCCGTACACCGTGAGGTAAAGGAGGAGACCGGGCTGGCCATAACCAACCTACGCTACTTCGGAAGCCAGCCTTGGCCCTATCCGTGCGGGCTGATGGTGGGCTTCGAGGCCGACTATGTGTCGGGAAACATAAAGCTCCAGCAGTCGGAACTGGCCGCCGGAGCATGGTTCAGGCGCGACAACCTGCCCACAATCCCAGAGAAGCTGAGCATAGCCCGCCGCATTATAGACGCTTGGCTGGGGAGAAAGCACTGCTGAAACCACTGTTTCCCAGCCTGTTAGCCCGCCTTTTCGTTCACAATCCGTGCATTCTCCAAGCAGAAGCCGTCGGTTTGTCAACCGTAACCCGGCAGTTTACGCTCCGTAAACGGCCGGGTTTCATATCGTAAATGCACTGTTTACGGGTCGTAAACGGTGCATTTGGCTATAGCGGACGGACGGGGTGTGTGGACGAAATGATGCTTCGGGCGATTGCAAGTGACGGGAAAAGGCTGTACCGATGGGCGGTTGTTCCGCCGGTACAGCCTTTCTTGTGGGTGCAAACCTGCGGTCAGGCGTATGAATGCATGCCTCCGAGGAAGTAGTTTACGCCGAAATAGGTCATAAGAATGGTCAGGAAAGCGAGCGTCATGAACGCATGGTAGGTCATGGGGCGGCGCATTGAGGGCAGCGACTGCACGTGTGCGGCGGCTGCATAGACCATAAACGTGATCAAAGCCCACACTTCCTTGGGGTCCCAGCCCCAGTATTTGCCCCACGAAACGTTGGCCCAGACGGCCCCGATGAATATTCCGAAGCCGAGAGCGGCCAGGGCAGGGTAGAGGAACAGGCGCGAGAGCAGGGCGAGGGCTTCGGTCTGCTCGCTGAACCGGGCGCGTCCGTTCCGTCCGGCAAGCGCTTGGAGCAGCAGGGCGGTCAGTCCGCAGATGAAAGTGAGCGAGAGCAGGGCGAAAGCCAGCATGATTACGGACACGTGGATGCTCAGTAAGGGGGAGTTAAGCACCGGCATGACGTGGGAAATGTTGGGGTCCATCTGTCCTATGTGCGACACCAGCAGGAAGAAACCCGACATGATGAAGCCCAGGGGCAGGGCTATGCGGAACCTCCGGCTGACCGTCAGCGACAGCAGCATGACGAGCCACGCCACGAAGAGCATGGTTTCGTAGCCGTTGGCCATAGGTATCTTGCCCGAAATGACCCACCGCAGCGCGAGGCAGAGCGTGAGTGCGAGCACGGACAGGCTCATCAGTATGCGCAGGGCGGCGTTTGTCGCCCGTTGGTTGCACAGCAGAGTGCCCCGTATGCCGCCTTCGGCCTTCGTATGCCGCCCGTCCAGCGTCAGACGCACTATGGTCAGCAGCAGCGAAAGCAGCCCTATCGTGAGGTTTGCCATGAAGAGAATGGTGGCAAACGGCACCTTGTTGTATATCCGCTCGGCCTTGGTCTGTTGCGGTGTGGGCAGTGAGCTGCCGCCGTTGGCCTGCTGGTAGCGGGCAATCTTGTCTATGGCTTCGCTGACCCTGGCGTTGTCGCCCTCATACAGGTACTCCTGCAGCAGCGCAAACAGGTTTTGGATGAACAGTTGGGTGTCCCGTTCCATCGAAGCGGGCAGTTTATCGGTGGGGGCATACCATTTGGCAGTGCCGCCGGCCGTGTCGGGAAACATTTTCAGCAGGGTTCCCTGACGCAACTCCATGACAAGCATCAGCCGGTCGTCCACATCGGCCGCCTGTCTGTGGAACTTGTCCTGCCGGCCTTGGTAGTATTCCTGCACGTAAGGGCCGAGTATGTAGCCTCCCATCGTCGGGTTGAAGAACGTTCTTACCGAGCAGTAGTCGGGAAGTTGCAGGGTTGACTTCAGGTCTCCGCCCTTCATCTTCATCAGAGGCTCGCCGCTCCACTCTTCACTCCAGAAGATAAATCCGGCAAGCACCTGTTCGGCGGTGTAGTCCCGGTAGGATGCCTTGCCGTAGAGCTTCTTCGTGAAGTCTATGGCAAACGTCTGGAGCGGACAGATACGGTCGTTGTAGAGTATATGCAGCGTGCCGAACTTCTCCGCCGTTTCCTTCGGCATCGTGTTCAGGGCATTGGCGTTGGCAAAGCCGAGCGACAGCACCGCCATGAGCACGCCCCGTTTCAGCAGAGGGCTGCGCAGCAGTTGGCGGAACGCCCCCTTGGGGTCGAGAAGCATCCACAGGAGCGACAGGAACAGCAGGGCGTAGCCCGTATATGTTATGGTTATGCCGACGGGGTCTTCGTTCATCGACAGTATGCTGCCGCGCTGGTCCTCGTCGTAGGACGCCTGGTAGAGCCGGATGCCGCCATACGAGTATATGTTGTTCATCGACACGCGGCCAACGGTCTCTTTGCCGTTGTCAAGGATGGTGAAACCGGTCTCATAGTCGGCTGCCGCCATCGTGCCCTCGTGGTATTTTATGCCGAAACTGTCCAGTTTGATGCTGAACGGCAGCCTCCGCTCCTCAACATCCTTGCCGTTGGAGGCCAGAAACTGGTACTTGTCGGTCGTCTCGCCCATGCGCAGGTGTATCATACCCTGCCTTGAGAAGAGGTGAGTGGCCAGCGCTCCGGCCAGAATTACCGCAAACGAGAGGTGCAAGGCCACCGCCGACGGTTTGCGCACGCGCCTCCTGATGAAATAGACCGTGGCCGTGGCGGCGAGCAAAGCCCATAGTAACGTGAACCACCACGCACCGTAAATGTGCGCAGAGGTATAGTCCGTACCCTTGTACTTCTCGATTATCGTGGCCGCACCCATACATATTACGGTCAGAACGTACAGGGCGAAAAGTGTTTTCTTTGTCATTGCTTGTCGTTAAAGAGCCATATGTTGCCTTGCGGACTGTCCATATAGTCCTGTCAAAAGAGCCATATCGCCACTCTGAAGCGAGTTTTGATATGGCTCTTCTCGGATGGTTTTAGGGGGCGGCTGTACCGTTTGGCCGGTGCCGGTGGCCGGCTGCGCAGTCTAAAGCGGCTGGTTCCGTAGCCTAAACAGGCCGTTTGCGTGACCTAAAGCGGCTGTTTACGTAGCCTAAACAGGCCGTTTGTGCAAACTGACTGGCCGGTTGCACTGCCAAGGGTGCGCCCTTTGCTTGCTTGTTAGATTGACCTGAGGAACTTGACCACGGCATCTCGGTCAGCCTTCTCCGCCTTATAGAAGTTGAGGGCAGAGCTGTAAGCGTGGCTTTGCTTGCTGTAGCAGTGCCACATGATGGCCTCTACCTCGTTGCGGGCGCGGCAGTCATGCAGACGGTCTTCGGCTCCAGTGTTCAAATAGCTCAATCCACGACCCCAAAGCGGTGTGGTGCGGCACCAAGAACCGTGGATGTCGTTCTTCATGTAGAGCTTATGCTGCACAAAGTCGGAGTACGGGTAGATGGTTTGGTTCGGGTAGCGGGGCAGAGGCTTGTCGGCTATGAACCTGGAGGTAACATAATTGTCGTCTCCAGTCTGCCATTTTGCACGGTGACAGTTGGCACAGCCCCATTCCATGAACAGCTTTTTGCCCTTTTGTACCTGACTGTCGTTCAGATTGCGTGCCCGTGGAACAGCAAGTCCGCGATGCCATACCATGAAAGCATAGAAATCGTCCATGCTCTGCTCCGGTTTGAACTTGTGGATGTCGTTGTCAAACTGGTTTGTCGATGGGTCTAACAATACGGAAACGGCGTTCTTGATGCCATCGTCCGTGCCGTCAGCATAATAAGGCGAGGTGGGGTCGTTCTTGATGGACGCTATGACGCTGGCGTTCTCCGACATTGCCTTTGCCCAGGCGGTAGTGGTGTAGAGGCAGGGGCGGTCTTCGCGCGTCACATTGGTTATGTTCCAGATGGCGTTCGCACCGGGTCCGTCCTGCAACGAGCCGCGTGTCAATGCGTAAGTGTAACGCTTGAGCAGCTTCTTGTTGCCGTCTGTAGTGTTCGGGTCGAACACTGTTCCGTCCGCATGCACGCCTCCAGTGGCATACTTGCTGTCTCTGCCGAACGTGGTGTAGTAGGCTCCGTCGGCCATCTTGCCGTTTGTCGCGTCCCACATGCTGGGGTTGAGGTATTCGGTGATGTCCTTTATACCGGCATTCTTGAGGGCTTCTGCTTCAGCAGCGTACTGCTTGGCAATCTCTTCGCTGGGGATGGCGTCAATAAGCCCCACTCCGATAACGCCAATGGTTGTCTCCAGGCGTACGGCTATATTGCTTGGCTGCGGATTTGTGTTGAATGCGGTTGTAGGAATGGATATTTCCGGATAGATAAGGTCGAACGGTTCACCGTCAGGGAACTGCATATTGGGAATATCCTCGGTCTCCATCTTTGTTATGTGCTCCCATGACATGTTGATTTTGCTCTCGTCGATAGGCGGAAGGAATGGAGATTGCGACTGAGTCTGCGGCATTCCCGTCACCTCAGAGATGTACGGGCCGTCGTTAGAGCCTTCGGAAGTGGGGTGATAAACCACGAGCAGGTAGCCGTTACCGTTGCCGTAGCGGGTCTCATACTGCGACTTGCGCTTGCCGTGGCCGTAGTTGGGGTGGCAGTCCAGGCAAGAGCTGCGCACGGAGGCAGGGCCGAGTCCCTTGAAGGCGCCGGTGTTCCATGTGTACTGGCGCTCGAACATCTGCTCACCGATGAAGAAATTGCTACTAAGGCTGGCATCTGCCGTCACAGCCGGTGTCTCGTCCTGGTAGCAGTTGGCGTTTGTGTTCTCGGTTGTGCCGAGTTTGCCACCGGGATACCACTCGTCAGCAGAGAAATTTCCCTGCTCTGTGCCTACGTATGCCGCGTCTGTCTCTACGACTTCAACGCTGTTTTCATCGTCAGAGCAGCTTGTCATGGCCAGTGTCAAGGCCATTGACAGGTAGGCGTAGTTCTTTATTTTCTTGTTCATAGCACTTGATATGTATTGTTTGTATTCTTTTTACGGCTAAACGTAACTGCGTTTTCTACTGGTGAAAGCACAGTTACGTAAAGCAAACGTGTATGTCAGAGGAAAATCCCTTGTGTCGGAGTTCTAAAACCCCTGTGTCGGGATTATAAATCTCTTGTATCGGCTTCTTTTATTTGGTCACTTTCAGTTTGCGGAACCACGATCCGGCCTTGTTAAGCTCCTCGTCAAGAGCGCTAACCTTGTCGATGCAGGTCTTGACCTGTGCGTTCTTCGGGTCGTCAACGAAGGCTATACCGCTTTTCTTGGCCGACTCCAGGGCGGCGATGGCCTCATCAAGGGCAGAACTCAATGCGTTGTAGTCACCGTATCCGTACTTCTTCATGATAGTCATCAGTGAATTTGTCTCAGGAGTGGTGGCTGTGATGTCGCGAGTGCCGTAGAGGGAGTTCTTGATAGAGTAGATATTGTCCTGATAGTCGAAGAAAGAACGCTTGCTGTAGGGCGATTCGATGTAGTCGATGGACTCTTCGTCACTCTCAGGATTGCCAGTTGCCACGTGGTAAGCCTGTCCCAGCTTCTGCGTATAGACCTCCTGGCAGATGTTGGAGCATCCTCCTACGAGCACATTCTCCAGGGTTTCCTGCCATGTCTGGAACCATGCCTTTTCGCCAGTGGCGTTCAGGAGGAACTGGCCGTAGCCGATACCGGCAGAAGACAGGGCGCCTGCGCTCTCCTTCGAGCCCTTAAGGCCATCGATAACCCACTTGCAGTTGTTGTTAAGCCAGCTTCCAAGTTCGCTATCGCCGTTCCAGCCATACTGAAGCAGTGAAGTCATGTTGTAGATGTCGCCGGCTACGGCAGCGGCAAAGGCCAGCTCGTCAATGCCTTTCACGGTGGTCATGCCCTCAGCTGTCTCGTTTGCATTGAGCATAGCGGCGTTACGGGGAGCGCCGTTGCGGAAGAGAACGAACTCAAGTCCGTGGAATCCGATTACTGACTGGAAAGAACCGTTCTCGGAATAGATGAACTTGGCGGGAGCAGAGCCGTTGATACCTGCGATAAGGTCTTTGTCTTTGAGTGCCAACGTCAGCTGATCCAGGTCGAGAGGCCACGAGTCTATGTGTGGGTCTATCTCGTTGTTCTTGGCTGCACCGTAGAGAAAAGCCTCGCTACGCTCCCATTCGCGGCGCGCATCCTTGAATGCTTCGCATGCATCCAAGATGTCCTGGTCTTCCAGCTTGTTGTTTTTCGCGTTGTCGTAAGCCTTGTCGCAAGCGTCCTTCAGTGCCTTTGCGTTTGTGCGCAGGTCGGCATAGGTAGGGTATACGATGTCGTTTACGTATGTGTTGGCCACAGCTGACAATTCCGAAGCGGGCACTGTCGCTGTCGAAGCCCCGTTGTCATCGTCGTTACTGCAAGAAGTGAATGCCAAAGGCAAAGCCAGCGCAGCGGAAAGCATGAAGGCTTTAGTGGAAATCTTTTTCATTTTGTGCTTAAATTATTATTAGTTGAATTTATGATTGTCTCCCTTTATATTAATAATGTGTATCCCTTTCGCTTGCGGACCGTTAGAGGAAGAAGCCCTGATAGGCTATTCCGATGTTCAAGGCCGGCTCGTCGTTGTACTGCGACTTGAAGATGCGCTTGGTGTATTCGGCCTTTACGCAAACCTGCGGCACGGGGAAGTAGTTGATACCGGCGGATATTATCTTGCGGCTGGTCCATTCCGCAGTCTTGTCGTGGATGGACGAGTCGTAATACTCGTAGTGACCGAACACGTAAAGTTTCTGCTTGTCGGCGCGGAGCTTGGCTATTTGCGAGAAAACGTCGTAGCCCACTTCCACCATGCCGGCTATGGCGTGGCTGCCGAAGTATTTTCCGCTGCCCGATGCGTTGGGCTTTACCAGTGAAGTGCCAGGATATACGATGCTTGTGATGGCTTTGGCGTCGCTGACATAGCCGTAGTCGATGTTTCCCCTAACCTTCCAGTTGTACCGGTTGTAGGTAAAGTCGAAAGCACCCACATAGACATTGCCCTTAATCTCCTTGTGGTAGGTGTCTTCCGGGGTGGTGTTGCCCATGGACTTGCCGTAGTAGCCGCTCAGACCGAGGCGCAGTCCGGGTACAGAGTAGTTGTCCACACGTGCAGCCACGGCATATTTGTTGGCCACTTCAAACTCGTAGGGACTCTTTGCGCCGCCTTGTATCCAGTTACTGCGGCTGAAACAGTATGCATTCAGGCCGGCAAGGAACTGCGCCTCATAGCGGAAATCACCGCTTTCGCCCCAGAAACTGACTCCAGTCTGGTGCCATGTGCATGGCAGAATGGTGTTTTCGCCTTCGGGACGATACACTGTAAAGAAGTTCAACGGCTCGTGGTAGGCATTGGTAAGGCCGACCGGCACTACGATATGGCCGGCCTTGATGTTGGCATACCGCCCGAACGACTTCTGAATCCAGAACTGTTCCAGTTCCACCTCGCCGCCTTTTTCCACTTCCTGCTCGTATTCGATGGCTTCTTCAGCCTCGTATTCTATCGACTGGCCTGTGCCGCCGTGCTCAAACTCAATCTCTGTGCCCAGCGTCCAGCCCTTTCCGAAGTCGTAGCCCAGGTAGATTACGGCGTGGGGGATGTCGAAACGGCCATGGTCGGGGGCGTTCTTGTATGCGGAAGCGTTGGAGTAGCGCTTGCCGGCGTCGCTGTAGAAGTTGCGGCTGTAGGCCACTTCACCGTAGCCTCCGATGCTGAGGCGGCTGCCGGAAGTGTGGTTCAACACGCTGTCGGCCACGGTTTCCTGTGCCAGAGCCGGGGTTGCGGCCAGCGAACTTGCGGCAACCAGAGTCATCATCCTGTAAGTAAATCTTTTCATTGCTGTCGTTTTCTTCTTTGTTATTCGCCTGCAAAGGTATTTCGTTTGGCTTTTTGCGGCAATACCTAAATGTTGTGAAATCTTAAGGGAAATGCTTTCCGGGCCGCACCTTCGGGGTTGTGATACCTAATATTCGGTATCTGCTGCTTCAATATGCATAATGCTGCTTCTTTATATATAATAAGGTATAGGCAGACAGGGCATATTTACCGCATGGATTATGTGGATTTGTGACGTGAACTGATGTGTTTGCAAGTCGCTGGCGGCAAGTTGCTCCCAAAAACCGCCCGTTTGCGGGTAATAAACGGGTGGTTTAGGAGTCATAAACGGGCGGTTTAGGAGTCGCGAACGGACGCTTTACGGTGCGCATCACTGCGGGTTCATGATTTTTGTGTAACTTTGCATAAGCCAAGCTGCACTCGGACAATTGAGAGCAAGCTCTCTTGCCACTCGTTTGCATTGGCTTTGCATAAGCCAAAGCTGCACTCGGACAATTGAGAGCAGGCTCTCTTGCCACTCGTTTGCATTGGCTTTGCATAAGCCAAGCTGCACTCGGACAATTGAGAGCAGGCTCTCTTGCCGCTCGTTTGCATTGGCTTTGCATAAGCCAAAGCTGCACTCTGCAGGTGAAAAACCGGGCGGATATTGGCAATACCCATTTGAGATGAGACGATGAAGAAGCTATTGGAACTCTACAAACAGTGGTCGGGCGGTGAGCCGACCGAGACTGTAAGGATACCGGGGGCTGGAAGCAACAGGGACTACTACAGGTTTGTCGGCAAGGACGGCGGCACTGTGATAGGCGTGGTGGGCACAAGCCGCGACGAAAACCATGCCTTCATATACCTGAGCAACCATTTCTCGCGCCGCAAGCTGCCCGTTCCCAAGATTCTGGCGGTGAGTGGCGACGAGCTGCGCTACCTCCAGACCGACCTGGGCAGGGTGTCTCTGTTCGACGCACTGGCCGGTGGGCGCGAGGCGGGCGGCAGATACAACGTGAAGGAAAAGGAACTGCTCGTGAAAACCATACGCGAACTGCCCGACATACAGCTGCGCGGAGCACGCGGACTGGACTTCTCCAACTGCTATCCGCAACAGGAGTTTGACGCAAACAGCGTGCTCTTCGACCTCAACTACTTCAAATACTGCTTTCTCAAGGCCACCGAGCTTGACTTTCACGAGCTGAAACTGGAGGCCAACTTCCACCTTTTCGCCAAAGACCTGACCTCGGAGAGGGGCGAGTGCTTCATGTACCGCGACTTTCAGGCGCGCAACGTGATGCTCGATGCCGCCGGCAATCCGCAGTTCATAGACTTTCAGGGCGGACGCAAGGGGCCTTACTACTACGACCTGGCCTCTTTCCTGTGGCAAGCGTCGGCGCGGTACTCGCACAAGCTGCGCCGGGAACTGGTGTATGAGTATTACGACTCGCTGAAGAGCTATACGGAGGTGCCGTCTTCACGGCATTTTGTTGACAGGCTAAGCCTTTTTGTGCTCTTCCGCACGCTACAGGTGCTCGGCGCTTATGGTTTCAGGGGCTATTTCGAGCAGAAGAAGCATTTCCTCGACTCCATTCCGCCCGCCATGCAGAACCTTCGCGAACTTCTGAAGCTGAACTGCTTTCCCTATCCCTACATGATGGACATGCTGCGACGGCTGACGGAGCTGCCGCGGTTCTCGCTTATCGAGCAGCCGGCGTTGAGTCGTGCCGACGGATACAGGACTGCCGACAGCAATGTCTATGACTCGCATCCGCAGGACGGCCCTGCCACGTTCTCCAAATACGACGGAAAGGGTCCGCTGGTGGTCAGGGTGTTCAGCTTTTCCTACCGCAAGGGCATCCCGACCGACACCTCCGGCAACGGCGGAGGCTACGTTTTCGACTGCCGCAGCACCCATAACCCCGGCCGGTATGAGCCTTACAAGAAGCTGACGGGGCTTGACGAACCGGTAATACGCTTTCTGGAGGATGACGGCGAAATACTCGTGTTTCTCGAAAGCGTGTATAAGCTCGCCGACGCCCATGTACGCCGTTACATACAGCGCGGTTTCACCGACCTGATGTTCTGTTTCGGATGCACGGGAGGCCAGCACCGCAGCGTATATAGTGCGCAGCACTTGGCCGAACACATCAATGACAAGTTCGGAATAGAGGTTCGCGTCTGCCATCGCGAGCAGAACATAGAGCAGACCCTGCCGCCCTGTTCCGCCAGACGGACGTGAAAGCATTTTTAGAGGTTTCGTTCGTGTTTCCCACCGTTTTGATGTAACTTTGCAACCATGATGCAAGCGATGATTTTTGCGGCAGGACTGGGCACAAGACTCAAGCCTCTGACCGACAGGATGCCCAAGGCATTGGTCAGGGTGGGAGGTGAGCCGCTGCTCAAGCACGTCGTCTTGCTGATGAAAGGCGCAGGTTTCGGACGCATAGTGGTCAATGTGCACCATTTCGCAGACCAGATCAGGGACTATCTCTCGGCACAGCAGAACTTCGGAATGGACATCCGCATCAGCGATGAGAGCAGTCTGCTGCTCGACACCGGCGGTGGCATCAGGCGTGCCCGTCCGCTTTTCGACCCCGCATCGCCCATTCTCGTACACAATGTCGATATACTGAGCAACGTCAATCTGCGCAGTTTCTACACAAAAGCCCACGGTGACGCCACCCTGCTGGTAAGCCGGCGCACCACCAAACGCTACCTTCTCTTTGACACAGACGGCGGTTGCCGCCTGAAAGGGTGGACGAACGTGGACACAAACGAGGTGCGCACGCCCCATCAAGGGCTGCTTCCCGACCAGTGTCTGCGCTACGCCTTTTCAGGAATCCACGTGTTCAGCCCCGCTCTCTTTGCGGCTATGGACAGCTGGCCGGAGCGTTTCGGCATCGTGGACTTCTACCTTAGCGTTTGCGCAGACCGTGGTATCTACGGCTATGTTGACCCCTGCCTGCGCCTGATGGACGTGGGAAAGCAGGAGACCATAGCCCAGGCGGAGCAATTCCTCACGACTTTACAATAACAAACATACATTTATCATGCAGCAGAAGATTATCATTCTCGACTTCGGGTCGCAGACTACGCAGCTGATAGGCCGCCGTGTGCGCGAACTCGATACGTTTTGCGAGATTCTTCCGTACAACAAATTCCCCAAGGACGACCCCTCTGTTATAGGTGTCATACTGAGTGGCTCGCCTTATTCGGTGCATGACCCGGAAGCATTCAAGGCAGATTTGAGTCTGTTCGTGGGGCGTTTGCCTGTGCTGGGCATCTGTTACGGAGCGCAATTCATCGCCAATCAGGGCGGAGGGACGGTGGAAAAGACCAACACAAGGGAATACGGGCGGGCACACTTGCAGACTTTTGACGCCGAAGACCCGCTTTTCAAGGGCTTTGAGGCCAACTCGCAGGTGTGGATGAGCCATGGCGACACCATAACCTCCATACCTAATGACTGCCACGTAATCGCTTCCACGGCCAATGTGAAGTTTGCCGCCTACGCAAGCGGCGAGAAGCCGCTGTGGGCGGTGCAGTTCCACCCGGAAGTGTTCCACACCACGCAGGGCAAGCAGCTCCTCCACAACTTCGTGGTGGACATCTGCGGCAGCAAACAGCAGTGGAGCGCAGCCTCATTCGTTGAGACAACGGTGCAGGAGCTTAAGGCACAGCTTGGCAACGACCGCGTCATACTCGGGTTGAGCGGCGGTGTCGATTCGTCAGTGTGCGCCACTCTGCTCAACAAGGCCATCGGCAAGAACCTTACCTGCATCTTCGTTGACCACGGAATGCTGCGCAAGAACGAGTTTTCCAAGGTTATGGAGGCGTACAACGGCCTTGGACTTAACGTAATTGGCGTTGACGCAAGCGAAAAGTTCTTCAAAGACTTGGAGGGAGTGAGCGATCCGGAGCAGAAAAGGAAGATTATCGGACGCGATTTCGTGGAGGTTTTCAATGCGGAAGCCAGGAAGATAACCGACGCAAAGTGGCTCGCCCAGGGCACCATCTACCCCGACCGCATCGAGAGCCTTAGCATTACCGGTATGGTAATCAAGAGCCACCACAACGTGGGAGGCCTCCCCAAGGAGATGCACCTGCAGCTTTGCGAGCCGCTGAAGTGGCTTTTCAAGGACGAAGTGCGCCGCGTGGGATATGAAATGCAGATGCCCGAGAGGCTTATCAAGCGACATCCGTTCCCCGGACCCGGACTTGCCGTGCGCATACTCGGCGACATAACCCGCGAAAAGGTGCGCATACTCCAGGATGCCGACGACATCTACATTGAGAACATGCACAGCTACATCTGTGAGGACGGCGAGTCGCTCTACGACAAGATATGGCAGGCAGGCACAGTGCTGCTTTCCACCATCCGCAGCGTGGGGGTTATGGGTGACGAGCGCACCTATGAGCATCCGGTAGCGTTGCGTGCAGTGACCAGTACCGATGCCATGACAGCCGACTGGGCGCACCTTCCGTATGATTTCATGGCCAAAGTGTCCAACGAAATCATCAACAAGGTGAAGGGAGTCAACCGCGTTTGCTATGACATCTCCTCAAAGCCGCCATCAACAATAGAGTGGGAATAGGGCTTGAATCCGGCTGTCACGGTGCAAGGCCGTAGCTGTTGGGATGTAAAGCTGTATCCGTTAGGGCATAAACCCAAAGGGAAACGGGTGCAAAACTCCGCCCAAACCATTTTAACCCAATCGTTTAGAGGGATTTGTTGACGTGAATTATTGCGTCAGCAAGTCCCTTTTTCTTGTGCATACCGCCTGTTTGGCATCCGCAAATGGCCTGTTAGGCATCCGTAAACGGCCTGTTTATGATGCGTAAGTGCCACTCTGGGCGGAATGACCGTACGGTTTGTCGCTCAAAACTGTTAGCTTTGCCGGCCGAAAAGCGCCCTTTGCCACTGTTCGGGTCAACGGTAATATGTTCTGGTCGAGTTCGCTTAACGCTAAGTCTCCATCAACTGCCATGTTCATGTCTCTTTATGGAAGTAACAGCACTCCGGGCTTTACCGACCGCAGATATGGCACACCAGTCCGCCCTGTTGCGATGCCATAGGGTGGAGCTTTCCTGATTAAGCCTGAATGACAGTTCGGGACAAAGCAGCATGGCACATAGCGGAATAGTTGCTCCGTTGGGAGATTTCCTCAATGTTTATGCTTAATTTTGCACCTGTCGGACGACTCAATATGAACCTGATACATTATTATATATATGATTACATTCCCGAAAGCGAAGATAAACCTCGGTCTGAACGTGGTGGAACGCAGACCTGACGGCTACCATAACATAGAGACAGTGTTCTTTCCGGTGCCGCTGACCGACGCACTTGAACTGCACGTGATGGACGACGGCTTCCCGTCAGCGGTGGACTGCGACCTGAAAGTGACTGACATGGACATTGCCGGCAACGAACAGGACAACCTCGTGGTGAGGGCTTACAGGCTGCTTGCCGCCGATTTCAGGCTGCCGAGGGTTCACGTACATCTGCACAAGGGCATACCCACACAGGCCGGAATGGGCGGAGGGTCGAGCGACTGCGCCGCAATGATAAGACTGATTAACGAGAGTTTCGGTCTCGGACTGACCGTTGGCGATATGGAAAGCTATGCCGTAAGGCTCGGAGCCGACTGCCCGTTTTTCATAACCAGCCGTCCTGCCTATGCCGAAGGGATAGGGGAGAGGCTGCATCCGATAGACGTGCAGCTCAAGGGCTGGCACTTGGGCGTGGTGCGCCCCGACATTCCTGTAGCCACAAGGGAGGCTTATGCGCAGATAAAGCCCACGCCTACGGTGAAGAAGTGCCGCGACATAGTGGCGCAACCTGTGGAGACTTGGCACGCAGAACTTGTCAACGACTTCGAGAAAAGCGTGTTTGCCGCCCATCCGGAGATAGGTGAGATTAAGGAAAGGCTGTATTCGCTCGGCGCAGTTTATGCCTCTATGAGCGGCAGCGGCAGCAGTGTGTTCGGCCTCTTCCGCAGTGAGGTGGGGCTAAGCCGCCACTTCGGGGGAATGTTTACCGCAGAAATGAAGCTGTAGGGAATGAAGAACGAAGAATGAAGAGTGAAGAATAAAAGAGCAAAAGGCGAACAAAAGAAGAACGAATGGTGAATACTCCAATGCTGTACAGGCGGTTGGCAGTCACCATTCGTTCTTTTTCATATACTGAAAAGTATGTTCTTCGCTTAAAAGCCAAGCAGCCGCCCCGCTTGATAGACAACTGCCGACACTATCCAGGCCAGTACGGTGGTATAGCCGGCGGCGAACAAAGCCCATCGCCACGATCCGCTCTCGTTCTTTATGGCGGCTATGGTGGCTATGCAGGGGAAGTAGAGCAGTACAAACACAAGGTAGCTCAGGGCAATGAGTGGAGTTATGCCGTCGGCGGCCATCTTCTTGTACAGCCGTGCGTACTTCTCGCTGTTGTCATCGCCGCTGTCGTCGGCCACAGAGTCGTCGCCACTGTAGAGCACACCCATGGTTGAGGCCACGATTTCCTTTGCTCCCACACCGGCAATGAGTCCCACATCGAGTTTCCAGTCGAAGCCCTGCGGACGGAATACCGGCTCAACAGTCTTGCCAATCATGCCTATAAAGCTCTGTTCCTGCTGCTCCTGCTGCATCAGTTTGTCGTTGTGGGGAAAATAACCCAACGCCCACACTATGATACTTGCCACGAGAATGATGCCGCCCATCTTCTTCAGGTACTGTTTCCCTTTCTCCCACGTATGACGGACGATGGCTTTGGTGGTGGGAAAGCGGTAGGGCGGCAGTTCCATAACGAACGGAGTGTCGTCGCCGCGCACCAGCCAACGGCTGAACACACGGCTCACCACCACCGCCATAACTATGCCCAAGGCATAGAGCGAAATCATTATCAGGCTCTGGTAGCGCACTGCGAAGAACGTGCCCGTTATCATTATATATATCGGAAGGCGCGCCGAGCAGCTCATAAGCGGCAGCACAAGCATTGTAATCAGTCGAGAGCGTCGGCTCTCGATGGTGCGCGTGGCCATTATTGCCGGCACATTGCACCCGAAACCCATTATTAGCGGGATGAAAGACTTGCCGTGCAGCCCCATCTTGTGCATGAGTTTGTCCATGATGAAAGCCGCACGGGCCATATAACCCGTGTCTTCCATAAACGAGATGAAAGCATAGAGTATGAGGATCTGCGGCAGAAACACTATCACGGCGCCCACTCCGCCTATGACACCGTCAACCAAAAGGTCTTTCAAGGGGCCGGCCGGCATGGTGGAACTTATCCATCCGGCCAGTGCAGCCACGCCGCTGTCAATCCAGTCCATGGGATATTGCCCCACGGAAAACGTCACTTGGAACATCACGTAGAGCAGGATGAAGAATAAGGGGAAGCCGGCATACCTGTTGGTAATCACGCTGTCGATGAGGTGTGTGGCCTGGTAGGTGTCGGTCTTGTGGCCTTCTGCGTAGCCCGCCTCCTGCAAAGCGCCGTGGATGAAGCCGTATTTGGCGTCCATGATGGCCGTCTCGGAGTCTTCCTGAGTGTCGTCCTTTATGCGCTTGGCCTCGGTGTCGCGTGTGCCGATTATCTCCTTTGCGTTTGGCAACCGCCTTATCATTGCCTCGGTGTCGCTGTCTTTCTCCAGCAGTTTGATGGCGAGATAGCGCGTGGAGTACTTGTATCTTATCTGCTCGTCCTTCTGTATTTCCTTCTTTATAGCCTCTATGCTCTGCTCCAATGCCTGTCCGTGGTTGACGTGTATGTGCCTGTACACGCTGTTCTTGGGCTTCGGGCCGTGGGCAAAGTCCTCCTCGTGCTCCTGCGTCATGTCTTCGGCGTAGTCCTTGTGCCAGTTTTGCAGGTCTTCGGCCACTTCCGGGTTGATGTTGCCGTCCTTGTCGAGATAGTCAACTCCCTCATACATATTGATGATGATGTGGAAAAGCAGGTCAACACCCTTGCCCGTGCGGAACACAGTGGGCACCATGGGCACGCCGAACAGCTGTCCGAGCTTGCCGTAGTCGAGCTTGTCGCCGCGCTCTTCGAACTCGTCGAACATATTGAGTGCGCAAACCATGCGCAGGTGCATATCGACTAACTGGGTGGTAAGGTACAGGTTGCGCTCTATGTTGCTCGCATCCACAACGTTTATCACCACGTCGGGAGTTTTCTCTATTATCTGCTTGCGCACATAAAGCTCTTCGGGGCTGTATGCCGACAGCGAGTATGTGCCGGGCAAATCGACGATGTTGAACTCGTAGCCCTCAAACGTGGCGTGTCCCTCCTTTGCATCCACGGTCACGCCGGAGTAGTTGCCCACACGTTCGTGCGCTCCTGAGGCCACGTTAAAGAGCGATGTCTTGCCGCAATTGGGGTTGCCCACGAGAGCCACGTTGATGGTGCGCCGCTTTTTCATGGCCGCTTCGCGCAGCTGCTTGTCGGTGAGAGCCGCCTCGTCAGCGTCGTTGCTGTCCACCATTTCCGGCTTTTGCAGGTCGTGGCCGCGGCTCGTATCTGCGTGTCTGGCCTCCTCTTCTGATATTATCTCGATCATTGCGGCCTCGTTGTGGCGCAGCGACACCTCATATCCCATCACCTTGTACTTCACTGGGTCTTGCAGGGGAGCGTTGAGAAGCACCTCCACGGTCTTCCCCTTTATAAATCCCATTTCGACAATGCGCTTGCGGAAGCCGCCGTGACCCAGCACTTTCACTATAACGCCGCGTTCGCCGGTCTTTAACTCGGATAGTTTCATTGTTCTTGTCTGCCTTTCTGCAAAAGTAACAAATCGGGAGCGTAATGGCAAAACGCCAGTTTCCGATTTGACAAAAAATACTTATTTGTGGTGATGCCTGTGCCTTGAAGCCGCCGTCCTGCCCTGTTGCATACCGCAGTCATGTGCTGTTCTGAAGCCGTCCCTGCCGTTTGTGAACACAGGTGTGGCGTTTACATATAATAAATGCCGCCTTTACGGGCTTAAGTGCGGCATTTGCCACTGTCAATCCGGCGGATTGTGAAAACGGGGCAGCCGTTCAGTACATTCAGGCGTATGGAAAAGGGCGTTGGAGGTGTGCCTTTGCAATGAGCAACCCCAACGCCCTGTCCGTAAGGCTATGGTTTTATACAAGTCCCTTGCCGTGGCAGTCCTTGAACTTCTTGCCGCTGCCGCACGGGCACGGGTCGTTACGCCTTGGCATCTTGTCCTTTATTATAGGCGTATGCTGCTGCTTTTCACGCGTGTCATGCGCTGCTGCCGCCGCCTGGTTGGGGTCTTGCAACCGCTCCTCGTCGAGATTTTGCTTTGTCTCGGTGTATTGGCGGCGGTTGGTGGTGGCTTCAGGGGCGGCCTCACGCACCTCTTCGTGCTGCAACTCTGGTATTGCCGCACGCATGAGTATGCCTGCAATGCGGTTGTTCATAGTGTTGACCATGCTGTCGAACAGCTTTACACTCTCCAGTTTGAAGATCAGCAACGGGTCTTTCTGCTCGTATGATGCGTTCTGCACGCTGTGCTTCAGCTCGTCAAGCTCCCTGAGGTTCTCTTTCCAACAGTCGTCAATGATATGCAGCAGGATAACCTTCTCAAACTGCTTTACCACGCTCTTGCACCCGGTCTCGTATGCCTCCTTCAGGTCGCACGGAATGTTGTACATCTTGCGTCCGTCGGTGAGGGGCACCATGATGCGCTCGTACATCGAGCCTTGGTTTTCATAAACCTGTTGTATTATGGGCCATGCCACGGACTGTATTCTCTCGGTTTTGCGCTTGAAAGCAGCCATGGCCTCCTGGAACGCAAGCTCTGACACGTCCTCCTGCTTCATGTTGGCGAACTGCTCTTCGGTGAAAGGCACCTCCATTGCAAGCACGTGGAGGAACTCTTCCTTGCAGCCTTCGTAGTCGTTGGTCTCGACAATGCTGGCCACACGGTCCCAAATGGTGTTGGATATGTCCATTCCGATGCGCTCTCCCATGAGTGCGTGGCGGCGTTTCTCATAGACAACGGTGCGCTGCTTGTTCATAACGTCATCATATTCGAGCAGTCTCTTCCTTATTCCGAAGTTGTTTTCCTCCACCTTCTTCTGCGCGCGCTCGATGCTTTTTGAGATCATAGGCGACTCTATCAGGTCGCCTTCCTTAAATCCAAGGCGGTCCATCACACGTGCTATGCGCTCGGAAGCGAACAGACGCATGAGTTTGTCTTCGAGTGACACATAGAAAACAGACGAACCGGGGTCGCCCTGACGGCCTGCACGTCCGCGCAACTGGCGGTCAACGCGGCGGCTCTCGTGGCGTTCCGTACCGATAATGGCCAGTCCTCCGGCCTCCTTAACCTCCTTTGTCAGCTTGATGTCGGTACCGCGTCCTGCCATGTTGGTGGCTATGGTCACTGCACCGAGCATCCGCTCTTCCTTATGCTTCTCCCCGCTCTCGTCAGTCACCTCAATCGTGCCCATAGTGCTGCGTCCTGCCTCGGCCACGATGTCGGCTTCCTTCTGGTGGAGCTTTGCGTTGAGCACCTGGTGGGGTATGTGGCGCATGTTAAGCATCTTGGAAAGAAGTTCCGAAATCTCCACAGACGTTGTTCCGACAAGCGTCGGGCGTCCGCTGTTGCGCATCTTCACAATCTCTTCTATAACGGCGTTGTACTTCTCGCGCGCTGTTTTATACACACGGTCGTCCATATCCTTGCGGATAACAGGGCGGTTGGTGGGTATTTCCACCACATCGAGCTTGTATATGTCCCAGAACTCGCCCGACTCAGTGGATGCCGTACCGGTCATACCGGCCAGTTTGTGGTACATACGGAAATAGTTTTGCAGCGTAATGGTGGCGAATGTCTGCGTGGCGGCCTCCACCTTCACGTGTTCCTTGGCCTCCACAGCCTGGTGGAGACCGTCGCTCCAGCGGCGACCCTCCATGATACGTCCCGTCTGTTCGTCAACTATCTTCACTTCGCCGTCAATTACCACATACTCGTCGTCCTTGTTGAACATGGTATATGCCTTGAGCAGTTGTTGCAGAGTGTGTACACGCTCACTCTGAACGGCATAGTGGTTGAGCATTTCGTCCTTCTTGTCGAGACGGTCCTGGTCAGAAAGGCCGCTTTCAGCCTCCAGTTCCGAGAGTTGTGAGGCAATGTCAGGCAGCACAAACAGGCTTCTGTCGTTCACCTGCTTGGCCAGCCAGTCAGTGCCTTTGTCCGTGAGGTCACACGAATTGAGCTTCTCGTCAACCACAAAATACAGCGGTTCCACAGCCTCAGGCATACGCCTGTTGTTGTTTTCCATGTATATTTCTTCGGTTTTCAGCATGCCTGCCTTGATGCCTTCCTCCGAGAGATACTTGATGAGCGGCTTGTTTTTTGGCAGTGCCTTGTGCGAACGGTAGAGCGAAAGGAAGCCTTCGTCTGTCAGCTTCTGGTCGTTGTTCTGCTTGCCCTCGGCTATTTTCTTCTTCGCTTCTGCCAAGAACTCGGTGGCAAGTTTGCGCTGCACATCCACAAGTCGCTCCACGAGCGGCTGGTACTCCTCAAACATCTGGTCGTCACCCTTGGGTATAGGACCGGAAATGATAAGCGGCGTGCGTGCATCGTCAATGAGTACGGAGTCCACCTCATCGACTATGGCATAGTTGTGGGCGCGTTGCACGAGGTCAGCCGGCGATATGGCCATGTTGTCACGCAGGTAGTCGAAACCGAACTCGTTGTTTGTTCCAAATGTAATGTCGGCCTGATAAGCCTTACGGCGTGCCGGAGAGTTCGGCTGGTGCTTGTCTATGCAGTCAACCGACAGTCCGTGGAACTCGTAAAGCGGCCCCATCCACTCGGAGTCACGCTTTGCAAGGTAGTCATTCACAGTAACAACGTGTACTCCGTTGCCGGTCAGAGCATTCAGGAATACGGGCAACGTGGCTACAAGGGTCTTTCCTTCACCAGTAGCCATCTCGGCTATCTTGCCTTGATGCAATACTACGCCGCCGAAAAGCTGCACGTCATAGTGTATCATCTCCCATTTCAGGTCGTTGCCTCCTGCCGTCCAGTGGTTGTGGTAGTATGCCTTGTCGCCGTCAATGGTTATGAAATCCTTGCGCGGATCGGCGGCCAGTTCGCGGTCGAAGTCTGTTGCCGTGACCACAGTGTCCTCCTCTGTGGCAAAACGTTTGGCAGTTTCCTTCACAATGGCGAACACTTCGGGCATATACTCGTTGAGCTTCTTCTCGTATTCTCCGAGAATTTCCTTCTCCAACTTGTCTATTTTGCTGAAGATGTCGGCGCGCTCGTCAATGGGAGTGTCCTCGATAGTGGCCTTGAGCTTGGCTATCTGGTCTTTTTGCTCCGGTGCTGCACTTTGTATGTCTTGCCTTATTGCAGCCGAACGTGCACGGAGAGCATCGTTGTCCAGCTTCTCTATCTCCGGATAGACGGCCTTTACTTTCTCCACGAGCGGCTGTATCAGCTTCATGTCCCGTGAAGATTTGTCACCGAACAGTGACTTTAGAATCTTGTTGAAATCCATATTTGTGTCTTTTTCTTGCTTGGTTTGTCGGTCGCACCCGGCGGTCTGCCTCATGTGATGCGCCTGTTTGTGAATGTTTCGCGCGTGCCTTATATTATACGGCGTGGCGTAATACTGTATAAAGTGTGGCGTTGTGCCACGGAAGCCCCTGCCTGTCAGAACAAAGGCTCCGACGAACAGGCGTTGGGTGCCCTTATCCTTATTGCCTTGGCTATGGTTGGCGCTATGCGGTCTGTCGTTACAGGCTCTGCAATGCGTTCGGCCTTGGTTCCAGCCCCATAGATTATCAGGGGGAATTGTACGAACGAAGCCCTCACAAGCAGGTTGTCCAAGTTGTCTTCATTGAGCAGTCGCCATCCCGGAGCCACCTCTATGATGATGTCACCGTTGCGCTCAGGATTGAAACCGTTGCGTATTTTTCTTGTCTCTGGCGGTGTACTTGACAGCAGTTGCAGCGAAGTATAGACGTTTCTGACCCCAGAAATGAGTGAAAGAAACTCCTGTGCCCGCTCGCAAGCCTCCGCGAAGCTCACCTTCTTCTGCTCGAATATCTTGTGGTTCAGGTATATTTGCGCCCCGAAACAGGCCTCGACATACTGTCCTTGTCCCCAGAGTCCGCCCATATACATATTGAGCAGGTTGGCTATTCGGTTGATATAGAATGCGCCGGTCGGTATTCGGAATTTGGCGTAGTCGGTGTTTTCCTCGTCGCTGTAGCCTGTTCCCGTTATGACAAAGAGCACGTTGTCGCTGCCGAGCTTCTTTTCCAAAGTGCTGATGAGGCGTTCCATCTCGCCATCGAGCCTGACATACGTGTCTTGAAGCTCCATCTGGCACTCGTTTACTGCCTGGTGGTCGAAGTTTCCGGCATAGTATGTCACGTTCAACAGGTCGGTTGTGCCGTCAAGACCCATGCCGCAGCTGTTCACGCACTGCACCGCCATATCGGTCACGTCGGTGTTTACGAGGCCGCTCGCCTTGTATTGGCGGAAGCGTCTTGCCCCGCTGAACTTGTGGGAGAACGGCTTTTGCATGCCGCCGTTCATAAAATAGCTGAAGTTTCCCGACAGTTCAGACAGCGGAGTCCATACCTTTCCTTCTATCTTCTTGGCTGTGGAGCTTATTCCGTTGTAGGCTGACAACCAAGCGGGCAGCGCCTTGAAGTAGTATTGCGACGAGCACCAGTAGCCGTTGTTGTCGTCTATCCACAATGCGCCGTCAGCTGCGTGTCCTGCCGACAGCACTGCCGCGTCGCGGAACGGCGCAATGGCATAGACAATGGCCTTGCCGTTGGTGGTAGCCTTCAGTTCGTCGCCTATTGATGATGTGCTTAGATTGCGAGGCGATGAAGCCTCATTAGTCTGAACACCGGGATATTTCTTGTCGTCAATGCAGTAAACCGGGCGAAGAGTCTCTTTGTCCAGCCATTGCGCACCCGATATGGTATTGTAGTAAGGAGTTGTACCAGTAACTACCGCCGCTACGGCTGACGCCCTGTCTATCGGTGAGAACGGATAGGAAACATTGGTATATACAAGCCCTTGGCCAAGCAACCGCTTGAAGCCGTTGTCGGTGTATAGTGGGGCGAATGCTTCGAGATAGTCGGTGCGCAGCTGGTCTATAGTGATGCTTACCACGAGCCGGGGAGCCGACCTGATGGTCTGCGCTCCGGCTGTTGTCGTCACCGTCAGTGCCGAAAGCAGAACCAATGGTATGTATCTGTACTTCATCGCCTGTATGCTTTTAGTTGTAAGGGTTGTTCCTTGATGTGCAGTCTGCGGCATGCAAACAAGTGCATTGTGCACCTTGACAGCAAACACAGTGCCACAATCTCCATTCCTTCGGCGTAGTCCTGCACGAAACTGCCGATAAAAAAGACAAGAATGAGCATCGTTTCAATCCGCCACCAAGTCCTTGCCTTGCCTTTAAGAGCCTTGTGCAGGAACAAAAGTGGCAGTGGATTGAGCAGCAGTATCTGCAGATTTGTGCTTGTTGTGGGATGTTCGGAGAAAAGCAGTGCGGTCAGTATCAGTCCCGCAACGCCCTGTGCGGTCATCAGCAGTGCGTCATAGCGGCGCATCATGTCGTGTGTCACAATCTCAATGATGCACATTAATAATGTAAAGGCCAACAGTATGGCGGCACACCATGTGGGTGACAGTGGAAACTCTTTGCTTACGGCCTGTTCTCCGCCGCTTGTCACGATTCGTGTTTCCGCTATCGCAGGACGTACTTTGCCGTCCTGCGAAACAAACTTGGCCTTGCCCAAGTCCTTCATCAGGTTCTCCGGCAGGAATTGACGCTCGCGCCACGATGTTGGCTTGTCAGCTTTGAATCCGAGACACAAGTCATTGCCCACAGCAGCCCAAGGGTGCTGTGCTGTGTAAGCGTGTACCATCTCGCGGTATGACGGTCTGTCAGCATCGCCGTCCTTGCCTTGCCCGTAGTCAACCCTGCCGTTCACGTTGCGTTCAATCATGTCCCGCGCTCTCGTAGTGCAGTTGTCGTAGAAGTAATTGTAGCGGTAAACGCGGTTCTGCGGCAGATAGTTCTCTTCCAGAGCGGCCACCATCCGCTGCTTTTCCTCACTGTCGAGGTTAAGTACCTGCTCGGTCACGCGGCATTTCATGTGCGTGTATTCCTTGCGGAAGTATTCCATAGGCATCACAGCCAGCTCGTAATCGGTCAGTCCGAACAGGAATTTAAGGGCGAAAAAGGAAGTCTTGAAGTTGAAAACACCGTAGTTGAATGCCCAGTCTTCTCCTGTTTTGAGGTCATGCAGCCGCAGTGCCGTGTGACCGTAGAGACCGTATATTCTCTGGTTTGGCGTACATGTGAGCAGACTCAGCTCTATTGAGTCGCTTACAGTCTGTGCTTTGGCGGTCACAACAGCAAAAGCCGCCGCCATAATCATGGCGGTGGTCAGCAGCAATCGTCTGGCTTTGTCTGCTAAATGTTTCACGTTTGCAAAATTACTCATTTTTTTTCAGATACCTTTTGCCCAGTATGCTTTTTTGCTCCCTGCCGCTGCTTGTCCAACGCATTGCTTGGGGGAACGCAAGTGTGTTGTTTGGAAAAGACAAGTGCATGTCTTTTACGGTTGAGTAGAACCTTTCGTAAGAAGAAACGGGAGGAAAACCGTTTCGTTTCCCTCCCGCTCTGCTTTGCACGTTATGCGGCTGTACCGCTTCACTTAAGGATTTTATATTCCCAACTTCTTGCGTATGTCCTTTGGAATGGCATTCTTGTTGACCATAAAGTCTATGGTCTTGTAGGCTATGAAAGCCTTTGTCATGTACCACGTGCCCTTGTAGTCGCCGTATTCGCCCCAAGAGTTCTTCACCATATAGTACTCTTTGCCGTTCTGGTCCTTGGCTATACCGTAGAGATGCATGCCGTGGTCGTCGGTAGTCTCCCAGTTGTCGTAAGCCTCCTGGCGCATTTCCTGTGTGGGCACTATCTCCGGTGCGTTCACACCGAGCGAGTCAAACTTCTCGGTCTTCTCGCTTTTGGTCAGTTTCAGCCAGCGTGCCGCATCGCTTCCTGCCAGTCCCTGCACCTTTTTCGTGTCGTATGCTATGCCAAGTCCCTTTCTCGTGAAGCCTTCTTCCGACACATCGCCGCCCCACATGACCGTGTAGCCTTCGTTAATGGCATTGTCTATGATGCGCATCATGTCGTCCATGGGCACGTTATAGCTCTGTCCCTGGCGCCAGTTGTCCTGCACTTCCACAGCGAAAGGCTTCCAGAACGGGTGGTGGGTGAAGCTGGTTATGCTCACATAGTCGTCGAAATCAAGTCCGAGACTTGCCGCGAAACTCTTCGGAGTGTAGGTCTTTCCCTCATATTTGAAGCTCTCCGGGCACTTGCCAAGGTAGGCGTCAAGTATGCCCTGAAGTCCGTTTTTCCATGAGGGTGAAAGCTTTTTCTGCTCACTCTTGGCTATTGCCTCCACGTAGGGGGTCATTACTGCGAAAAATTCGTTGAAGTTGTTGAGCGAATCCCCCTGCAATTTGCCGGCTGGGGGCATGGCGTCTTCGGGACAGATGCCGTAGTTCTTCAGACAATAAAGGGGGTCTTCGGCAGCTCCGCCTTGCGAAAACGACACGTCACCGTGCATTCTCACAGCCATTATTGCGCGGTCCATGTATGTCTTGTTGGCCACGAAAGCCTCGCAGAGGTCGTATGTCTTGCCCGATTTCTTGAGTATTTCGCTCTCAAAGAACGACAGTGTGGAGTAGTCCCAGCACGTGCCGCTGCGGTTTTGGTCCTTGATGCTGGTGATGGGGTTAGCCTTGACCGTCGTGAACACGGGCTTGTTTTTGTTCACCGAGTCATTCTTTTCTGCGGCATTGGCCGTCATGGCCGCCATAACCGCAAGGGATAAAACTGTGAGTCTGTTCATTTTAGTTCGTTTTGTTGTATTGTTTCTTGTCGTTTATTCAGTTGTTAGCCATGAAGGCTTCCACGTCTGCCGGATGATACGGTATGCGTTTGTGTCCGAGGAAGCGGCATCCGTCCTTGGTGATGAGCAGGTCGTCCTCGATGCGTATGCCTCCGAAGTCCTTGTAAGTCTCGAGCAGGTCGAAGTTGATGTACTCCTTGCAGTGGCCGGAAGCCTTCCAGTCGTCGATGAGTGCCGGTATGAAGTATATGCCCGGCTCGTCTGTCACTACAAAACCCTCTTCCAGCCGTCGTCCCATGCGCAGACAGTTTGTGCCGAACTGTGCGGACGGGTGCGTCTCTTCGTCAAATCCGACGTAAGTCTGGCCGAGACTCTCCATGTCGTGAACGTCCATTCCCATCATATGTCCCAGTCCGTGAGGCAGGAACATGGCGTGTGCTCCGGCTCTGACGGCCTCTTCCGTGTCGCCTTTCATCAGTCCCAGTTCTTTCAGGCGGTCGGTCATCAGTCGGCAAACGTCCATGTGTACATCGTACCAGCGCACTCCGGGCTTTGCAACCGTAAGGGCGTGGTCGTGGCAAGCCTCGACTATGCTGTAAATCTCAAGCTGCCGTTGCGAGAACTTGCCGTTTACGGGATAGGTACGCGTGTTGTCGGAACAGTAGTCGTCCAGTTCGCACCCGGCATCGCACAGAACCAGCCGTCCGTTTTCGAGCGTTGCGTCACTTGGACAGCCGTGCATTATCTCGCCGTGCTGGGTAAATATGGTGGGGAAGCTCACCATCAGCGACAGAGAGTTGGCCACTCCGTCCACCTTTCCGCCGATGAAATGCTCTGTCACTCCGGGCTTTGTCAGCCTCATGGCGGTGGTGTGCATCTCGTAACCGGCATCACAGGCGCGGTCAATGGCATCAATCTCCTGCTGTTCCTTTGTGGAGCGCATTTTCACCACGGCCCTTATCAGCTCCAGCGAGGCAACCTCACGCTGCTGGCTTGGGTGTATGCCGAGCAGATCCATTATCTGTATCATCGTGTCGTGGCGGTATGGCGGCAGGAAATGTATCGTCCTGTTGCCTGCTTTCGCTGCGTCGCATATCCGTTTCAGCTCCTTCATGGGTGCCGAATTGGCCACTCCCGCGGATGCTGCCATATCGCTTACGCTGTCAACTGCGCCGAACCACACGATGTCTTCTATATCGATGTCGTCGCCAATGAGCGTTTCTCTGTCCTCATCAAGGTCGATTACGCCCACGAGACCGTCGCGTTTGCATCCGAAATAGTAGGTGAATGTGGAGTCCTGACGGAACGGGTGGTAGCCGTTGGCCGGGCAGTTGGCCGGCGAATCGTTGTTCCCGAACATTATTATAATGCCGTTCTTTACGAGCTTTTTCAGCTCTGCGCGTCGGCTGACGTAGGTTTCCTTGCTGAACATATAGCTTGAGTTTTCTGTTTGTTGTGTTGTCTCTCGGCAGGCCTGTGGCCTGTTCCCTTGTCTGCCCGGCTCGTTGCGGGAGAAAGGTCGAGTGCAAAGTTACGCATAATTTATGGAAACAGATGCAGAAAAGGGCGGTTTTATAAGCTAAAACACCTTACATCGGGGAGTGAACCGCCATGTTTTCCGCATCCGGAAAGTCGGTTTGCAAGTGATTGACAACCAACTTGTTTCAAGATCCGCCGGGCTAAGGTGTGTAAACGGTCGGGGTGAGAAGCACAAACAGCCGGGTTACGGAAACAACTGCCCGCCAGAGGGTAATGAAAGCAAGGGATGCGGCGAGGCACCGCACCTGCTACAGTTTGCATATGGCATTTGTAGTAGGCGAGGGCACCGCACCTACTACAGCTTGCATACGGTATTAATAGTAGGCGAAGCGTCCTCGCCACCCAACAGGACGATCTTTGACCCTAAACCCTCCGTTTGAGAGTCGTAAACCGCCCGTTAACAAAGCAAAAAGAGGGTGTGTCAAAACGAAAAATGACATTTGAAAAACTTACAATTTGCAACTCACAAGTAAAACAGGCTATGTTTTATACCCGTTTTAGAGCTATAACAAGGCATTTTACTATGCCATGACCGTGTTTTTAACGTCGATAAGTTTCAAATTAAAAGTTCTCAATCCCTCAAAAATCGTTTTGACACACCCTCGTTGTCTTACTGAAACCGTAAGAGCTTGATATTAAAGGATTAGCATAAAAGCTCTGAGCCTGTACTTTGCGGTGCTTTTATCCGTTGGTTCTGGGCGCATTTCCGTTGCCTTTACCGCCCTTACGCCTCCCGTCACCGGGCTTGGAACCTTGGTTGCCACGCCTTTTGTGCCTTGCGCTTCCCTGTTTTCCGCCCTCCTGGCGCGGCTTTGCTGGCTTTCCGCCACGTCTGTTACCGCCGTGGCCGTGACCGGAGTTGCCTTTGCCCGGTGCAAGACGCCTTGCCGCAGGGTTGTAGTCGGGTCCCTTACCTATTTCTTCGGGGTTTTCCAGCTTCTCGACCGACTTTTCAAGGAACTTCTCGATGGCGTTGAACAGGTACATGTCCTTGTCGCTCACGAAGGTAATGGCCACTCCGTCGCGGTCTGCGCGTGCGGTACGCCCTATGCGGTGCACGTAATCCTCGGCATCGTGGGGCACGTCGTAATTGATAACCATGCTTATGTCATCGATGTCTATGCCCCTGGCCACGATGTCTGTGGCCACCAGCACGTCTTTCTGCCCCGACTTGAACTCGTACATCACCTCGTCGCGCTCCTGTTGCGTCAGGTCGCTGTGCATCTGGCAGCAGTTTATCTTGTTTTTCTTCAGCTCCCGCGCTATCTCCTTTACCTTGTCTTTCTTGCCGGAGAAAATGATTACACGGTTCAGACGATCCTTTTTGAACAGGTTTTTGATTAGCCCAATCTTCTGAGGCTCGTAGCAGACGTATGCCAACTGCCTGATTTTCTCTGCCGGCTTGCTCACTGCTATCTTCACTTCCACTGGGTTGTGGAGCAGGGTGTGCGCCAGCTGCTGTATCTTGCCGGGCATTGTGGCCGAGAACATGATGGTCTGCACGTCGGAAGGCAATCCTTTGGCTATCTGCAATATGTCGTCGCTGAAGCCCATGTCGAGCATCCGGTCGGCCTCATCGAGCACGAAAAAGCTCACGCGGCTTAGATCTACGTTGCCCATGCGTATGTGGCTGAGCAGCCGGCCGGGGGTTGCTATCACCACATCGGCCCCCAAGCGGAGGCTTTTCATCTCCTGGTCGTAGCGGGTGCCGTCGTTGCCGCCATATACCGCCACGCTGCTCACTCCGTCAAGGTAATATCCGAAGCCTTGCATGGCCTGGTCTATCTGCTGGGCAAGCTCTCTTGTGGGCGACATGACGATGCAGTTGATGGCATCCTGCGGGTATCCGCCGTCGTCGAGCCGGCTTAGTATCGGCAGCAGGTAGGCTGCTGTCTTGCCGGTGCCCGTCTGGGCCACTCCGATGATGTCGTTTCCGTCAAGTATCTCCGGAATGCACTTCTCCTGAATGGGCGTGCAGTCCTCAAAATGCATGTCATATAATGCGTCTAAAATGTTGTCGTTTAAGTATGTCTCTTCAAATTTCATATGTTAAATAGGTGTGTGTTTAACCGTAAAGTGCGCCGTCCGCTTAGTTGGGCGCTTTCTTGTAGCAGAAATACGCTATGAAGACGTACAGTATGTTGGGTATCCACGCTGCGAGCATGGGCGGTGTGCTGGCGTTGATGGCAAAGGTTGAGCTTACCGTCTGCAACAGTATGTAGGCGAAACTAAGCCCCATGCCGATACCGAGGTACAGCCCCATGCCTCCTTTCCGCTTGCGTGAGCTTAGGCTCGCGCCTATTACGGTGAGGATAAACGACGCGAAACACATGGCAATGCGCTTGTGGAACTCCACCTCGTACTGCACTACGTTGCTGGAGCCACGGTCTTTCTGCTTTGAAATGTATGCCAGCAGTTCGGGACTGGTGAATGTCTCCTGCTGTCCCTTGCTGAAAACGAGGTCCATCGGCTCCATCATGACAACAGTGTCGCGCTCCAAGCCCGTAGTTATGTGCTCTCTCATGCCCCGAAGGGTGCGTATCTTGTAGTTGCCGGCCTTCCAGTGGTACTTGCTGTCCGAGATAGTGTCGTATTGTATGGTGGATGCGGTCATGTGACTGACGAGTTTCTTGTTCTCAAACTTGTCGAGAGAGAAGCCGTAGCCCGTCTTGTGGCGGTCATCGTATTGGGCTATGTATGCTATCACACCTTTCCCCACCTGCAGCTGCACGTTGCTTGCCGAAGTGTTCTTCTTGTTGTTCTTGTAAAGCGACTCGAAATTGTGTCTAATGACCGTACCTCGCGGTATCAAATAGGCTCCGAGGTACAGGTTGAGTGCCGCTATGAGGGCTGCGGACACCATGTATGGTCTCAAAAGCCGCTTGAAACTCATGCCGCAGGCGAGCATTGCTATTATCTCGGAGTTGCCCGCAAGTTTGGAAGTGAAGAAGATAACGGCGATAAACACGAACAGCGGGCTGAACAGGTTGGCGAAGTAGGGCACGAAATTGGCGTAGTAGTCGAACACAATGGCACGCAACGGCGCATGGTTTGTGGTGAATTTCGCCAGGTTTTCGTTAATGTCAAATACGATGGATATGGAGATTATGAGTATTATCGAGTATATATATGTACCGATAAACTTGCGTATGATGTAGCGGTCAACCCTCTTTATGCCCCGGAAGGGGTTGAGGCATTTCAGCAGACGGACGGACGGGGCGACGAAAGAGAGCAGTCTGGCTGCGCCAAGCCTTAGCGTGCGCCACCGCCGCAGTGCCTTCGACCGTTTCCTTATAGTGCTGTGCTTCATGCTAATCTGGTTCTTTGGATATAGTTACCTCTGTCTTTGGGTGTTACAGCCTTTTGCCTAAATCGTCGATTATGCTGCGTTTCCACCCTGTGAAGTCTCCGTTTTCGATGTGCATACGGGCATCGGTGACAAGACGGAGGTAGAAAGCGAGGTTGTGTATGCTGGCTATTTGCATGGCCAACAGTTCCCCTGCCTTGAACAAGTGGTGCAGATAGGCTTTTGTGTAACGCCTGTCCACATAGCAACCGTCAGGGTCAATGGGCGTGAAGTCCCGCTCCCACTTCTTGTTGCGCAGGTTCATTGTGCCCTGATAGGTGAACAGCATTGCGTTACGCCCGTTTCTGGTAGGCATAACGCAGTCGAACATATCCACGCCGCGCTCGATTGCCTCAAGTATGTTCTGCGGTGTTCCAACGCCCATCAGGTATCTGGGCTTGTCTTTGGGCAGTATGGCGTTGACAACCTCAATCATTTCATACATCGTCCCGGCGGGTTCGCCCACGGCCAAGCCCCCTATGGCATTGCCGTCTGCCCCCTTGTCGGCCACGAATTTGGCCGCTTCGCTGCGCAAGTCCTTGTATGTGCACCCCTGGACGATGGGGAAGAGGCTCTGCTCATGGCCATACAGGGGTTCCGTCTCGTTGAAGCGCTTTATGCAACGGTCAAGCCACCGCTGTGTAAGCCCCAGACTCTTCTTGGCATATTGGTAGTCGCTCTGTCCGGGAGGGCACTCGTCGAGAGCCATCATTATGTCTGCGCCTATTATCCGCTCGGTATCCATCACGTTTTCGGGCGTGAAGATGTGCTTGGAACCGTCGATGTGGGAGCGGAACTCGCACCCTTCTTCGCGCAGCTTCCTGATTCCGGTGAGGGAAAACACCTGAAAGCCGCCCGAATCCGTAAGCATCGGCTTGTCCCAGCCGTTGAACTTGTGCAGTCCTCCGGCTGCCTTGAGTATGTCAAGTCCCGGCCTTAGGTACAGGTGATAGGTGTTTCCGAGTATGATTTGTGCCTTTACCTGCTCCTCAAGTTCCCGGAAATGCACCCCTTTCACGCTGCCACACGTTCCGACAGGCATGAAGATTGGAGTCTTGATTGTGCCGTGGGCGGTGGTCAACAGGCCAGTCCTCGCATCGGAATATGGGTCGGTGTGTTGTAGTTCAAACGTCATTTGTGTGTTGTTCTGCCTGTTTGCCGTAATCCGTCAGTACGTCTTTCCACAGCCGCTTGCGCCTTTGGCTTGCTATTCGGCCTTCTTCGGCTTTTCGTCTTCGGGTATTTCAAACTTCAAGGGGTTGTCCACCAGCTCGTCAGTCAGTGCGAAATCCCACACGTCCTGCACGTTTTCGACATAATGGAAGCTGACTCCGCTGAGATAAACGTCGGGTATTTCCTCAATGTCCTTCCGGTTGTCCTTACACATTATTATATCTGTGATGCCGGCGCGCTTCGCTGCGAGTATCTTCTCCTTTATTCCGCCTACGGGAAGCACCTTTCCGCGAAGCGTAATCTCGCCGGTCATGGCCGTATTGCGGCGCACTTTGCGCTGCGTCAGTGCAGACGCTATCGAAGTGGCTATGGTTATTCCTGCCGAGGGGCCGTCTTTCGGCGTGGCGCCCTCCGGCACATGGATGTGGATGTTCCAGTTGTCGAATATGCGGTAGTCTATATTGAGCGTATCTGCATGGGCTTTCACATATTCCAGGGCCAGTACTGCCGACTCCTTCATCACATCGCCGAGGTTGCCCGTCAGTGTGAGCTTTGCGCCCTTGCCCTTGCTGAGGCTCGTCTCGATGAACAGTATCTCTCCGCCCACGCTTGTCCAGGCCAGTCCTGTGACTACGCCGGCGTAGGCGTTGCCCTGGTAGATGTCACGGTAGAACGGAGGCTTGCCGAGCAGGTCTTCTATCTCCGCAGGTGTTATCTTTGTGTATGGCAGTGCGCCGTCCTTGGCTTTGCGCAGGGCGAGTTTGCGCATAGACTTGTCTATCTGCTTCTCCAGCTGGCGCACTCCGCTCTCGCGCGTGTACTGTTCTATAATCTTTTCTGTCGCCTGTTTGGTGAAGGTCAGCTTGGTCTCGTTGCCCATGCCGTTGTTTTCCTTCTCCTTGGGTATCAGGTGGCGTTTGGCTATCTCGGTCTTTTCCTCGGTGATGTAGCCGCTTACCTCTATCAACTCCATGCGGTCGAGTAGGGGGCGCGGTATTGTGTTTAGGTCGTTGGCCGTTGCGATGAAGAGAACCTTTGAGAGGTCGTAGTCAACGTCAAGGTAATTGTCGTGGAAAGCGGCGTTCTGCTCTGGGTCAAGCACCTCTAAAAGAGCCGAAGCCGGGTCTCCGTTGACTGTGTTCTGCGTCAGTTTGTCTATCTCGTCGAGTATGAAAACGGGGTTGGATGACCCTGCTTTCTGTATGTTTTTGATGATTCGTCCCGGCATTGCGCCGATATACGTGCGGCGGTGTCCCCGGATTTCGGCCTCGTCGTGCAGTCCGCCGAGCGAAACCCTCACGTATTTGCGCTTCATGGCGGCCGCTATGCTCTTGCCGAGGCTCGTCTTGCCCACGCCGGGAGGGCCGTAGAGGCACAGGATGGGCGACTTCAGGTCTCCTCTAAGGCTCAGTACGGCCATGTATTCCAGTATGCGTTCCTTCACTTTCTCCATGCCGTAGTGGTCCTTGTCGAGCACTTTCTGGGCACGGGTGAGGTTCATGTCGTCCTTGGTGTATTCGCCCCAGGGCAGTGCGGCGAACGTTTGCAGATAGGTCAGCTGCACGTTGTAGTCGGGACTCTGCTGGTTTATCTGGTCCAGCTTGTCCATTTCCTTCTGGAAAGCCTTGGCCGTTTCCTCGTTCCACTTCTTTTTCTTGGCCTTTTCCAGCAGTTCCTGCTTCTCCGGGGCATTGTCTCCGTTGCCTATCTCGGCCTGCATGTTCTTTATCTGCTGTTGCAGGAAGTAGTTGCGCTGCTGTTCGTCTATGTCATCCCGTGTCTTGTTGCGTATGTCCTGCTTGAGATTTTGCAGCGAAAGCTCCCGGTTCATTATGCGCATGACCCCCAACAGCCTCTTCTTAACGGAGTCTTTTCCGAGCAGGGCCATCTTTTCCTTGATGGAAAACGGCATGTTGGAGCAGATGAAGTTAAGGGCCATCACGTCGTTGTGCACGTTGTGGATGGCAAAGGTGGCCTCTTCGGGTATCTCGTCGCTCACTTTGATGTACTCGGTGGTCAGCTGGCGCAGGGCTTCCGCCCCTGCTCCGAACTCCTTGTCGTCCTTTTCGGGCAGCAGTTCCGGCGCATTGCGCACCGTACCGGTGAGAAACGGCTTGCGGCGCGCCGCTATGCTGAGCAGTTCCAGCCTTCCCAAGCCCTGGGCTATTGCCGTTACGTGGCCGTTGGGCATGGACAGTATCTTCACTATGCGGGCAAACACGCCGTAAGTGTACAGGTCTTTCCTTGAAGGCTCCTCTATGTCCGGCTCGCGCTGGCACACTACGGCTATGATGCATCCTGTCTTCTCCGCTTTCCTGACGAGTGTGAGGCTTGACTCGCGCCCTATCAGTATCGGGGCGACGACTCCGGGAAAGAGAACCAGGTTCCTGACAGCCAGCACGGGCAGGTTGTCGGGCATTTCAAGGTTGGTCAGCTCGCCGAAGTCGCCTTCTATGTCGGCAATCATGGAGAATGCTTTGCTGTTCTGTTTGTTGTCCATCGAATGTCTTGGTGAAATTCAGAGTGCAAAGGTACGCATTAAAAATGACAACATGAAGCCCCATATTACTTTTTTGCCCTGTATCCACAGCCTTTCCGCCCCGTTCAGTCCCGTCCGGCGGACGGTGCCGCAAGGGCAAATTGCCGCTTCGTTGCAAGCCGCAGGTCTGTCCGGCGGTCATAACCCCGCCGTTTGCGCCAGCTAACCCGTCCGTTTACGCATGCCAAACACGGCATTTACGCTCCGCAACCCGCCCGTTTACGATGGCCAACCCCGGCATTTACGAAAAGCCGATGGAGGCTCGCGGCCCGACAGATGGGCGGCTTGCGAAAAATAAAGCCGCAAAATTGTCATCGTTTGTTTTCTTTTTATTACCTTTGCAACCACTTTTAAGGACCCGTAGCTTAGCTGAATAGAGCGTCAGATTCCGGTTCTGAAGGTCATGGGTTTGAATCCCATCGGGTTCACAGGGCGGGGGCTGTTGCAGTAAGACGGCTTCCGTCTTTCCTTTTTATAGGGTTTCTGGCACTTTTGCATACTTTCTGCCGAACAAAGACATGAGATGAGAACCGTCAAGACAAGCATAAAGACTCTGTTGGCAAGCCTTTTCCCGATCGTGGGAGCGTTGCTGCTGCTTGCATCCGCCCCTTCCGTTGCCCAAACGCCCATGCCCAAGCATGAGGTGAGGGCGGTGTGGCTCACCACGATTGGCGGTCTGGACTGGCCGCACAGCTATTCGCGTTCGGCTTCTTCGGCACGCACGCAGCAAAAGGAACTGTGCGGCATTCTCGACAAGTTGCGTGCGGCCAACGTTAACACCGTATTGTTGCAGACGCGTGTGCGCGGTACGGTCATCTATCCGTCGGCCTTTGAACCTTGGGACGGCTGCCTGTCGGGCATACCGGGGCAGTCTCCGGGCTACGACGCGCTTCAATTTGCCGTCGAAGAGTGCCACAAGCGGGGCATGGAGCTTCACGCCTGGATCGTGGCGATACCGGTCGGCGGATGGAACGCAGCCGGCTGCAGGCGCCTTCGCACCACCCGTCCCGCGCTGCTGCGCAAGATAGACGACCAAGGCTACCTCAATCCGGAGCGCAAGGAGACCGCCGACTATCTGGCAAGCCTGTGCCGCGAGGTGGCAAGCGGCTATGACATAGACGGAATACACCTTGACTACATACGCTACCCGGAGAATTGGCAGATTAAAGTGGGGCGCACAGAAGGGCGGCGCAACATTACGGCGATAGTAAGGAAGGTGCATGATGCGGTGAAGTCGCTGAAACCGTGGGTGAAGATGAGCTGTTCGCCGGTGGGAAAGCACGACGACCTGTCGCGCTACTCAAGCCGTGGCTGGAACGCCTACGCCCGTGTGTGCCAGGATGCGCAGGGCTGGCTTAGGGAAGGGCTTATGGATGAACTGTTCCCGATGATGTATTTCAAGGACAATCAGTTCTATCCGTTTGCGCTCGATTGGTTGGAAAACAGCTGCGGACGCATCGTTGTCCCCGGTCTGGGCGTGTATATGATGTCGCCGAAGGAAAAGGATTGGGATGCCGGCGTGATACTCCGCGAGCTGCAAGTGCTGCGCCGCATGGGCGGAGTGGGGCATGCCTACTTCCGTTCCAAGTTCTTCACAGACAACACGAAAGGCATTTACGACATAGTGAGCGGCGAGATTGACGCCTATCCCGCCCTTGTTCCGCCAATGACATGGCAGTCTGATGCCAAACCAGCGCCGCCTACAGAGCTGAAAGTGACGCACATGCAGGACGGCGATCTGCTGGAATGGAGTGGGGCACAGAGCCTTTCCGACTGCCCGACACTCACTTACAATGTCTATGCCGGCACTTCCTGGCCGGTAAACACTGACGATGCAAGGTGTCTCGTAGCTGCACGGCTTGGCTTGGCGCAGCTGTTCGTGCCGCGAACTGCCGGCCGCCCGGAGCTTAACTATGCAGTAAGGGCAATGGACAGGTACGGTAACGAGAGCCAACCGGTCTATAGTCAAGCTCCAACGGACAACATGAAAGCCTTTGGTACTCAACTTTTTGTAACCGACGGCTACAGTCTGCCGTTGCAAAGCATCTTTCCGACCTTTGAAGCAGAGAATACAACCGGTGAAGACAAGCATATAAGCAATGTGTCAATGCGCACAGACGAAGCAACAGGACACTTCGGCAATGCAACAAGGCGCATTGCCATCGATGCGGAGTACATTGTCATCGAAGACTTGCAGGGACGCATTGTCACCACAACTCCTTACAGACCGTCAGCCGACATTTCGCACCTCGCCAACGGCATCTACGTAGTAAGGACGCTTGGGCTTAAAGGCGTGAGCCACCGCTTGGGCTGGTTCGCCTTGTGCAGGAAACCTGTGGAATAAGCACTCTGAAAGCACAAGAAGCTCATTTTGGAGAAGGGACTGGGCGGTTGCGTCTGAAAGAAAAATACAATAAAAAGTCAAAGGGCAGCAAATCCATTTACAGAATTTGCTGCCCTTTGACAAAAAGAATACCTTTCAAAAAGTAAAACCTATCCCAAATACTTCATAAGTATCTTTGCATTGCCACTGTCGCGCAGCTTTGCGATGCTTTTCTCGCGGATTTGGCGCACGCGTTCACGTGTGAGACCAAGCTGGTCGCCTATCTCTTCGAGTCCTTTCTCGTGGCATCCGATGCCGAAACACTCCCTGATGATGGTTATTTCGCGTTCCTTGAGCACCTTTGAAAGCACCGTGTTCAGCTCCTGTGCCATCGATTCGTGGTCAACATGGCGGTCTGTGCGGCTGTCTTCTCCGCTGGCCATCACGTCAAGCATGCAGTTGTCTTCTCCGTCCTGGAACGGTGCGTCGATAGAGACGTGGTGTCCGTCAGCCATAAGGCTTTGGCCTATCTTGTCTTCGTCAAGGTTTGTCGCTGCGCTAAGCTCCGATACAGACGGGTGACGTTGGTTCTCTTGCTCGAATTTGTTTATCTCATGGTTGATCTTATTGAGCGATCCGACCTGGTTAAGCGGCAGCCTTACGATGCGGCTCTGCTCGGCTATTGCCTGAAGAATGCTCTGACGAATCCACCATACGGCATAGGAAATGAACTTGAAACCGCGCGTTTCGTCAAACTTCTGTGCGGCTTTGATGAGACCGATGTTGCCTTCATCAATCAAGTCAGTAAGAGTAAGTCCCTGATGCTGGTACTGTTTTGCCACAGAAACCACAAAGCGCAGATTGGCAGTGACCAGCTTGTCCTTGGCGCGCTCGCCTTCCGGGCCGCCTTTGCGTATCTTCTGCGCAAGCTCAATTTCCTCGTCAATGGAAATAAGTGGGGCACGCCCGATCTCTACAAGGTACTTGTCCAAGGCTTCACTTGAACGGTTTGTGATACTCTTCTGTATCTTTAATTGTCTCATCCTAATAAGAAAATATTTGTAAGTTATAACTATCTAACAGTCAACAGAATGAGTTGTACTCGCTGTAAACGGCTGCAAAATTACAAAAAAAACGAATATGTTGTTTCTCAAAAGGGACTTGCCGAGTGTTAAATAACCGCAAAATCGACCGTAGTTTGCTGCTTTTCTTAGCGATAGTCATGCTTTTCCGTTATATTTGCGCTACGTTAAGCTACATTTACACCTTATTATATATGTATATGCGACATCTTTTCCTCACTTTCTCCCTCGGTCTGCTATGCACAATGTCATGTTTTGCGCAGATACCTTCAGGCACAAGCAATTCAACAATGGTGTTTGACGAGTTTCACCCAGCCGTAATCACGATGAACGACGGTCAGAAACTGTCTGTTTCACAGGCAAATATATTCTTAAAAGGCAGTGTTTTGCTGTATAAAAATGGCAAGTCAGTCATGGCAGCAAGCATGGATAACATTTCCAAAGTGGACATTGACGGCTCGCATTTCATGCGTATAGACACGCTGCTTGCCGAGGTCATTGACACGATAGGGCAGGATTTGCTGCTTTGCGCAACGGTTATCGATGTCCATGCATTTAAGACAATGCTGGAAAACAGCCGGGAAATAACCAATTTGGAGATAAGAGACATGGTAAGTGTGTCGTCCATAGACTTGATACCTGACGAGGATAAGCATTATCCCTTGGCGAAATACTATTTTTATTTCATTGACGGCAAGGCTTTAACGGTAAACGAACGTTCGCTCGCCACGATAGTTCCGAAAGACAAACGGCGCATTTTCAAATCCATAATCAGTTTTCCTGATTTCAGTTGGGGCAATCCGCAAAGCCTGAAGCGTCTCCTGAAAGCAATACGATAAGGTTATAAAAGAATCAAGCCAACGGGTATAGCCTCCTCTCCCTCCCCTTTATTCATTTATCATAATGCCCGTTATCTGAAAAACAGTACGGTTTTGAGGTACAACCAACGCTGTCCATTTGTGCCAAACTTTGAGTGTTGTTGCTAACTCAAGCACTTCTTACCCCTAACTCAAGCACTTCTTACCCCTAAACCGTACCCTTTTCACCCATAAACCAGTGTTTGCGATGAGTAACTCGGCGGTTTATGCAACCAGTTGGTGTACAGACTGTTCCGATCAAGTTCAAATCGCGCTGCTTTTTCGCCTTTTCCCTGTCCATAGGGCAATCTTTGACTCTGCACAGGGATTTCTTTGACTCTGCACAGGGATTTCTTTGACTCTGCACAGGGATTTCTTTGACCCTGCATGGGACAACAATTGCCTCAGCACAGGACAATCTTTACCTCCGAAGCAATAGGTTATTTGTCCGTAGAGAAAGAGTTTCCGCCATTGACCTCGGTCAAGAAACGCTGCGAAACGGGCGAAGGAGCAAGGCAAGACTTTGCCCCGACAGGCGAAAGGATTAACTTTGCGCCCCACTACACACTGACATACATTATTATATTATGGTAATCAGACAACTCGCCTTCCTCTTTGGATGCCTCGCCCTGGGCGAACTAATAATCTATCTGACCAAAACACCTCTGCCGTCGAGCATACTGGGCATGCTGGTGCTCACGCTACTGCTAAAACTGAAGG
>CAVAPI010000003.1:0-50214 GCA_963590445.1 Lachnospiraceae bacterium
TGTACTGCACGTCATAGTACTCCTCTGCGGGAATACGCCAGCTGCAAAACACTCCTTTGGAGGTCTTTACAGCCACAAGACCGCGGTCGAGCTTGTCGGTCAAGCGTTGGGCTACAGCCGTAACCGTTACCGTAGCAAGCAAGAAAGTCAGTAGTAGTTTTCTCTTCATTGTCTTAAATCTCGTCGTTTTTTAGTTATTGTTTGTAGATTTATCATGCAAAATTAGGGCAAATAGTTTTAAGTTGCAAGTCTTTTAACGATTATTTACAGACAAGAAACGCATGGGTTTGAATACGTTACACATGAAGTTGGGAAGCCAAGGCTTTCCTTCAGGCTTCCCGACTTCCCATTTTCAGTTCCTCACCTTTCTCGTTTCCGCGCCTCTCTTCACGACATACAGCCCCTTGGGCAGCGACTTCAGGTCGGGCGATGCCGTCTTGAACCGTGCCACGAGTGTGCCTGACAGTGTATAGACGAGGGTTTCGCCGGTTGCAGAAGCGGTGGTTGCGTCGTCTATGCCCGTAAGATGGCCTATTGTAAACGTCAGGTTGTTGTAGCCATAGCCTATGGCCGGCATAGGTTTCCACTGGTTGCCATCAATGTAATACAACGCTGCAACATAGGTGTCGCCCACTTCCGCACTGGCAAGCGCACCTTCAAACACGACAGTCACCTCGTCGCCCTCGCCGGCAATGATGTTTTTGGCAATAATATCGCTGTTTGGCTGCGTTACGTCTTTGAAAAACGCTATGGCAACACTGTTGTTGAAGAAGCCGGAGGTACACCTTATCTTGGCCGAAATGGATATATTGTCGGCCACTACAGCCGTCGGTTTGGCAATACGGAGCTGGTTGGCAAGCGTCAAGGCCAGCGTTCCCGACGGCACTTCACGCACTGTCACCGTAACCCTGCCGCTTATGGCGCTGAAGTTCTTGTCGAGCAGCTGTATGTCATAGTCCCCCGCATCTGTGGGGGCTGTTCCCGTGATGGAGACGGTCTGTTCCTCTCCCTCACCTATCGTTATCCTCTTGCCCGGTGTTGTCATTACCCGGTCTGTACCGCCCACACTTGTGAACAGGAGATACACCCGGTCGGTATAGTCCGCGCCTTCGGCGGCCACAACCGCCGTTGCGGTAAAGCCTTTCCCGGCATACAGCTTCGATGCGGCGGCGAGTTCCGTCGCCGAGAGTTTGCTTTCCTGTTCGTAAATGGTGCTGAATGTCACATTTTCTCCGCTGACGGTTGCCGCAAGTCTGCCCTTGTAGCCTGACTTGGTGTGCATCTTGTACCAGACGCCTGTGCTGGGATCCTGATAAGCCGGCCATACCGTGTACTCGCCTTCGGCCTTGGGGAACTGCGACATGTCGGCTTTCAATGCTCCCGGACCGCTGTTGGGACGGTAAGTGCCGCTTCCATTGGTGATATATGTAGTGTCTGCCGATGCGCCGACCGCCATTATGCCCAGGTTGACTTTGCTTTCATACACGCCGCCATTGAAGAAATGCCCTCTGAAACTTGCCGTTTCGCTGAACGAAAACGCAGTCTGCAATACGTAGAAGTCGCCGTTGTTGTAGTAGAGCGGCTCCACGTGGGTGTCTTCCCGCGCCTTCCGGATGTTTATCACTATGTCCTGCGAGCTGTTGTAGCCCGATGAGCTTCCGCCAACGCCCTGTTCGCCGGGGTCAAGAGCCGACAACAGGAAGTAGCCGTTGCTCAATCCGCCCCAGCCCCAGTTGATGTGGAAGTAGCCGTCCCGGTAACCGTCGCACACGAAAGCGTGTCCTGACGCATCGCCTTCGGTATATCCGGAGTAGTAAACCGGGCGCGATGCGGCAAGCTCCCGATAGACTATCTCGTTCCATTCGGCCACGCTGTAGTAGCTGCGCTGCAGGTATTTGATGTTCTTGTCATAGGAAAAGTATCCTGCCATGGCCGTCGGGATAAGGGCTGAGGGCGCTCCGCTGCCGTCAGGGTCATACTCCATTTTCACAGAGACTCCCACATCATACATCAACCGCGCCACTGCCGCCTTGGAAGCGTCGGAGCTTTGGTCGTTGTAGGTGTCGGTCATCGAGTCCCAAGCGTAGGTGCTCCCGCTGAAATCGGCCGACAGGGTTTCGCCGTTCCACGTGTAGGCGTTTGAACCCGTACCGTTCAGCGGCCATTTGTGGCAGTACATTATCTGCGCCATGGCCGTTGCCACACAGCCGGAGGGGCATTTCTCCCCATTCTTCTCCGGGCACAGGTCGTTGTACGGGCTGGTTTGGTTCCATTTTGCCGTCACTAACGGTGCAATGTCGGCATACTTGGCGGCTGCCGTTCCGCTTTTCGCCACGGCATTCTGTCCGGCGTAGCTCATCTGGCGGTCGTATTCGGCAAGCCACCACGCCATGTTTTCAGGCAGAGCCGCCATGTCCAGGGTGCCTTCATCGGCATATCCGAGCACCTGTGCCGCCGCCCTGTCGTCGGCAGCCACTATGACATAACCCGCCGACGCGCCCCTGTTGAACGCATAGTAGCCCGTCGAGGAGCCGGCAAGGGTGAGCTGCTGCACGCCGCCGACGGCCCTGCGGACTGCGGAGGCTGCGTTGAGGAACTGCGAAGCCACGGCTTTGGCCTCGTCAACCGTTATCTTTCCGGCCAGCGATGCACTGGCTGTGAGGAGTGCGGCAAGCGCGAACACTGCTAATCTCTTCATCTGCATATAGGTATCTCCGTTTTTTAAGGCTGCCAATCCGGCGCAATCCGGCGGCAAAAGGCACCGCCCCGAACCGCCAGACCGCATTTTGCAACACACAAAGATATAAATTCCGCCCGACATGACGCGGCTTTGAACCGAGGTTAAAGTTATTTAACGGGTACAAACCGCCCGTTTACGCTCCACAAACCGCCCGTTTGCGAGTGCCAAACCGCCCGTCTGCAACCCGTAACCCGGCGGTTTGCGAAGCGCGGACGGGCTGCGCCGGCCCACTTGCCCCATATATAATATGGTATTACCTATTATATAATAAAGGGCGGAAACGTGCGTTATTTCTAATAAACCATCTATCGAAATGCGCACAATCTACCTTTCAGCCCTGTTGCTCCTGTCTTCGCTTGCCGCCAATGCCGCAGAAAGCGCCCTTGACAGCATACGCCACGCCCTCGAAACCAACACAAACGCAGTGGTACAGGAAAAGGTTTTCCTGCACATGGACAACACCTGCTACTTTGTGGGCGACACTCTCTGGTACAAAGCCTACGTGGTAAGGGCCGACAACCTGCACCAGACCGACATGAGCCGCATACTTTACGTGGAATTACTCAACCCCGACGGACTCGTAGTGGAGCGGCAGAACATCATCATAAGCAACAACGGCTTCGGCAACGGGTGCTTTGCGCTGGAGGATTCGCTATACTCCGGCTACTACGAACTGCGCGCCTACACCCGGTGGATGCTCAATTTCAACGTGGCGGAGCACCGTTACGGGCGCGAAGACCGCTTCTCTTTCTACAACAACCTTATGGCCAAGGACTTCTTCCGCAAGTGGGAAGGACTCTATTCAAGGGTGTTTCCGGTGTATGGGAAGCCCGAAACCGCCGGCGATTTCACCTACAAAAGGATGGTGCAACGCCCGAAACAGAACATAATCAAGGCCGCTTCCGACAAGCTGAACGCCGCGTTCTTCCCCGAAGGAGGCCACCTTATAGAGGGCGTGGCCAACAGAGTGGCCTTTGAACTGACCGACCAGGAGGGACAGGCCGTCGATATAAAGGGCACAGTCAGTGCCGACGGGATGCCGGACCTGACCGTCAAGCCCACCCATCTGGGGCGCGGAGTGTTCACAGTGACCCCCGGACAGGACAGGCTCAAGGCCGTTTTCACATGGAAAGGCAAGGAATACACCTTCAGACTGCCCAAGGCGGAAAGCTCGGGAGCCGCCCTGCGCCTCGAAAACGGCAAGGCCACAATAGCCATGCGCAACCTTCCGCAGGACAAGCAGTACGGCGTATCGGTGCTGTGCCGCGGTTCGCTGAAGCATTTTGCCGCTATAAACACCGGTAACGGCGGCACTGCCACAGTGGAACTGCCCGAACTGCCCACGGGAGTGAACCAGCTGACCCTGTTCAACAGTGACGGGGAGATACTGGCCGACCGCCTTTTCTTCGTCAACAACCACGACTACGACGGCTATACCGTCACAGTGGACAGCGGACTCAAGCTCAATTACGAGCCATACGAGCAGGTTACGCTCGGCATGAAGTGCGAATACATTGACGAACCCGTGCTGCTGTCGGTGGCAGTGCGCGACTCCCGCACCGACGAGCCTACATATAACGACGGCGGACTGATGACTGACCTGCTGCTAAGCAGCGACTTGAAGGGCTTTGTGGCCAACCCTGCATACTATTTCGAGAGCACTGACGAGCGGCATACCGCCGACTTGGACGTGCTGATGATGGTGCAGGGGTGGCGCAAATACAAGTGGAAGGCACTGGCAAGCCCCGACATGCCGCAGCAAAGGTACAGCCCTGAGACCACCATGACGGTGGAAGGCTCGGTCTATAAGATGCTTTCGCTCAACGAAGTCGAGCCGGACGAGATAGCCAACTGGGCGTATGGCGTGGGCTATGTCGGCGCCCGCATCACCGACGAGGAGCAACTTGCCGACCTCGGACTGACGGATTCGGAGGCGGAAACGGACAACGGCTTCTACAGTACCGACGAGATAGCGCTGGCAGACACGGAGGAAAGCGACGGCTACGAGTACGGTAACATCAACGATGCCAACAGCTTTCTCGGCACAAACCACGGCGGTTTGAAGAAGGAAGTGCTCGTTGAAGCCGAAGTATTCCTCGGCGACAGCTTCGCAGGGTCGGTACAGGAGACCCGCAACGGCGGCCGTTTCCTCTTCGAAATACCGCCTTTCTACGGCAAGACCGTGCTGAACATCAAGGCTTACTCCAAGGGTGACTCGATAAAAAAGAACATGTTGTCGCGCGCAGACAAGACGGCTCTCAACGAAGACGCGTACCCTGACTACTACGTAAAGCGCGACTTGTTCTACCCGCGCTTTGCGGAAAAGTACAGCTACTACCAGAACCACGCCCCGGAAACGGGCTTCTACATGCCCGCAGCTGCCGGGGTTGACAGCCTTCTCCCGATGGAACAGGACGACCATCTGCTCCAGAACATCAACGTGAAGGGCAAGCGCAGGGGCCGCAGAGCCATCGACTACAACCGCCCGGCGTTCGTTGCCGATGCGTATGACCTGTACAACGACCTGACAGACTACGGACTTAGCGTCGGAAAGTTCGACGCACGGCTGTTCCCGGTGCGCGTCTGCCAGTTGCTGTACGGCAACATGGGACGCTACAACACGGTGAATGTCGATGCCAGACTGAACGGCCACACCTACTATCGCAACTACAAACTGCCTGAAGAAGACCAGCACAAGGTGCTGAAAAACTACAATCCGAGGGCGCTATACGACGACTTGAAGCTGAAACGGCTGGACAAAGTGAGGATATACAGTGACTTTGAGCCCCGCAACGAGGACGCTCCCATGCCTACATACAAGTTTGACGCCGACGCAACGGTCGAGTTGGTGCCGCTAAGTGACGGAGGCGTGCAGCCCACATCGCGCGACAGGCGCATCTATCTCTACGGTATAAACGAGCCTGCCGACTTCTATTCGCCCGACTACTCCACGCAAAAGCCGCAGGAACCGGCCGACTACCGCCGCACACTCTACTGGAACCCGAACATCAGGACGGACAGTGACGGGCGGCTGAGGCTCACTTTCTTCAACAACAGCAAGGAGACAAGGATCAAAATCAGTGCAGTAGGGATAACAGCCGACGGCAGACTGGTGGAGAGCAAGTAGGGTTCGGATGTCCGGGATGCCGGTTCAGGCCTGCCTTACTATCTGGTTGCAGTAGGGATAGGGTATCTCTATGCCTTCCCTGTCGAACCTTTCCTTTACGGATTTCAGCAGGTCGAACTTCATATACAGCGCATCCGTGGAGGTGGAAGCCCACGCCCACGCCCGCAGAGTGACGGCCGAGTCGCCGAGATCGGTCACTTTTATCAGCACCTGGGGCGCTCCTGCGGCCTTTTCCCCGTCTGTCCTGTGGTCGATAAGTCTGGGGCTGCGCATTATTTCCTCGCGCATTATGCCTATAGCCCTGTCCAAGTCGGTGTCGTAAGACACGCCTACCTCGATGAAAGCGCACGTGGAGGAGTCGCCATACGACGAGTTTATTATCGTGCTTGAGTTGATTTTGCTGTTCGGAATGAGTATCATGCGGTTCTCGGCGTTGCGGATAACGGTGTGGCGGAGGGTGATTTCGACCACTACGCCCACCACTACGCTGTCAACACTGATGTGGTCGCCCACCTTGAACGGCTGCGAGAAGATGATGAACAGGCCGCCCACGATGTTTGACAGGGCTTCCTGCGAGGCCAGACCGACGGCCATGGCCAGAATACCGGCACTCGCGAGGATGGAGGTGCTCACCTTTTCCATGCCGGGAATGAGGGAGAGGAAGGCCGAAGTACCTATTACGTAGATGGCAGTGACCACCATCTGGCGCACAAACATCACCTTGGTCACGTCGAGCGCCAGCCTTCCGCCGCGTGTCAGCGAGCGACGGAAGAAATACTTGACCACTGCCGTGAGCAAACGCACGAAGAGATAGATGACAACTGCCTTGGTGCAGAACACGAGCGCGTCCTCCAAGCCTACATTCAGATGCAACGAATGGAAAAATCCTTCTATTTTCATAACCTGTATTGTGTTCCTGTATGACCGGCAAAAGGCGGTTTCGCGCCGGAAACGGGGCTTTGCGCTCCCCCACCCTGCGCCATTGCGCGCGGGAAACGGCCTCTGCCAGGCTGGGCAACGCTCCGGCAACGCCCTAAAACAACAAAGTTCACAAACCTTGGAAAGGTTTATGAACTCCGTTCTCTTGCCGCTTCATGATGTTTCGCGGTGCGTACGAGATTCGAACTCGTGACCTCCTGCGTGACAGGCAGGCATTCTAACCTACTGAACTAACGCACCAGGTAGGGCGAAAATTCTTAAAGCTTTGCGGTGCGTACGAGATTCGAACTCGTGACCTCCTGCGTGACAGGCAGGCATTCTAACCTACTGAACTAACGCACCTGTTGCCTCAATTGCGGGTGCAAAGGTAATCATTTCCCCCGAAGCGGCAAAGAAAAAGGCGAAATATTTTTGCAACTCCAAAACATACGGCCGGAAAATCCGCAGGATGCGGAACAGGACCCGGCCGTTTGGCTTCCGCAAACCGCCCGCTTACGCCCCGCAAACCGCCCGTTTAAGGATGCCAAACAGGCCGTTTAAGGGGCAAAAACCGGCAGGTTTTGGAAACAACTGGCCGTCAGCGACTTACAAAACGCCCTGTTCTGCCCCGCAAAACAGTGCCCCGGACCGCATGAAGCCGGGCGATTTGCCCTGCAAAACGGGGATGTTACCGCATATTTTTCGTACTTTTGCACATATAATCCGTAACAGTAAGGCGACGAAAGGCGATGGAAAAGCTGCACCCGATAATGTTTGCAGGCACAGGAAGTGACGTTGGCAAGAGCGTGATTGCCGCCGCTTTCTGCCGTATCTTCCTGCAAGACGGCTACAGTCCCGCCCCTTTCAAGGCGCAGAACATGGCCCTCAACTCCTTTGCCACGCCCGACGGGCTGGAAATAGGGCGCGCCCAGGCGGTGCAAGCCGAGGCTGCGGGCATCGAATGCAGCACGGACATGAACCCTCTGTTGCTCAAACCCAACAGCAACCACACCTCCCAGGTGGTGCTCAACGGCCGCCCTGCGGGCAACAAGTCGGCCTACGACTACTTCAGACGCGACGGCCGCGAGGAACTAAGGCGCGAGGTGCGGTCGGCGTTCGACCGCCTGAGCCTCCGCTACAACCCCGTCGTGATGGAGGGAGCGGGCAGCATTTCGGAGATAAACCTGCGCGACACCGACATAGTCAATATGTCTATGGCCATGTACGCCAAGGCCGACGTGGTGTTAGTGGGCGACATAGACCGCGGAGGAGTGTTCGCCAGCGTCTATGGAAGCATCCTTCTGCAACGCCCGGAGGAACGCCGGCGCATAAAAGGCATACTGATAAACAAGTTCAGGGGCGACCTCAGGCTCTTTGAAGACGGCCGCCGCATGATGGAAGAGCTGTGCGGAGTGCCGGTACTCGGCGTGATACCCTACTTCAACGGCATACACATAGAGGAGGAAGACAGCGTTGCCCTGGCCGCAAAGGCGCGGAAACGCATGGCAGGACGGGTGAATGTGGCCGTTGTGCTGCTGCGTCACCTGAGCAACTTCACCGATTTCGACGCCTTGGAGCGCGACCCCCGTGTGCATTTGTACTACACTTCCAGCGCCAATGACATGGTCGGCGCCGACATAATAGTCGTTCCGGGAAGCAAAAACACGATGGACGACCTGTGCGGACTGCGCCGTAGCGGACTGGCAAAGGCCATAACCGAGGGGCGGAAGCGCGGGGCTACGGTAGTGGGAGTGTGCGGCGGCTACCAGATGCTGGGGCTTGAGGTGTGCGATCCCGACCGCATCGAGAGCGGCAACGGGCGGTTGCCCGGCCTCGGACTGCTGCCCGTGACCACCACAATCACCGCCCGGAAGACCACAAGGCAGCGGCTTTTTGCCATAAACGAGGCCTTGCCGGGCGAAAAGCCGCACGGCGGACAGCCCACAATGACGGGCTACGAGATACACATGGGCGAGACGCACATTGCGGAAGGAGCTTCCGCACAGCCCCTGGCGGTGCTCGACGACGGCACAACCGACGGTTGCCGGGTCGATGAGCGGTGCTTCGGCACCTACCTGCACGGCATTTTCGACAACAGTGCGTTCGTTGACCGGCTGCTGAAGCCCCATTCCGACAAGACGGAAGCCGCCCCCGCGCTCGACTATGCCGCATACAAGAACCGGCAATACGACCTCTTGGCCGACCATGTGCGCCGCCACGTGGACATGGAGCGGCTATATGACATACTCAAGGCATGACAACAGGACACGGAGATGACGCATACAGATACGGCGGAAGGGTGACTATGAACTTCAGTTCCAACATCTTTACCCACGCAGACCTTGCCCTTTTGCACGGTTTCCTGGCCTCACGCCTTGGCGATATAGCCACCTATCCGGAGCCGGAGCCGCGTTCGCTGGAGCGGAAGATAGCGGAACGCGAGGGCATAGACCCGGACTGCGTGGCCGTAACGGGCGGTGCAACCGAGGCAATACACCTCATAGCACTCGCTTTCCGCCGCCTCACGCCCGTGATCAGCACTCCCACGTTCAGCGAATACGAGTCTGCGAGCCGCATCCATGCCCTCCGCGAGCCGCAATTCACCGACTCGCCGCAGCCAACAGGCACAAGAAACGCCCTGTACTGGCTCTGCAACCCCAACAACCCCACGGGCAAGGTGACGGGAACGGACGTTATAGACTCTCTGACACGGCAGGACGGAGCCGTGGTCGTGGTGGACCAGGCATACGAAGACTACACTTCCGAAGCGTTAACTGGCGACAAGGAGGCCGTAAGCCGTGGCAATGTGCTGCTGGTGCACAGCCTTACCAAGCGCTACTGCATCCCCGGCCTGCGCCTGGGCTACGTTGTCGGGGCGCAACCGCTGGTTTGCCGCATCAGAAGCGTGCGCCAGCCGTGGTCAGTCAACGCCTTGGCTCTGGCAGCGGGCGGCTTTCTGGTCGGGAAGCGGCCTTTTGCCGACACAAAGGCACTGTGTGCCGAAGCGCAATGGCTGCGTGACAGGCTGGAAAGCGCCGGCGGAGTGACCGTATATCCCACACAAACCAACTTCATGCTGTGCCGTCTGCACGGTGAAACGGCCTTGCGGCTGAAGGAATGGCTCGTGGACAGGCACGGTATTCTGGTAAGAGACGCGTCCAACTTCCGCGGTCTGGATGCGCAATGCTTCCGTGTGGCGGCTCAAACCCGCCGTGAAAACGAGGCTCTCGTGGCCGCTATAAAGGAGTTTGCCGGCCTATGACTGACGCAGTGACCACTTTTCTGCTGCCTCTGCTGCTCGGCTGGCTGCTCGATGCGGCCTTTGGCGACCCCGAAAGGCTGCCGCATCTGGTGGTAATGTTCGGCAAATTGACAGGCAAAGGGGAGCGTTGGCTGAACCAGGGGAGGCACAGGCGGCTGAAAGGGGGCGCAATGGCCGTGGCGCTGATATGCCTTGCGTGGCTTGCCACGGCGGTTGTCATGCGTGCGGCTGGCGCTCTGGGCAGTGCGTGTCCTGCGTTCGGGTGGCTGGAGGCGGGTGTCGGCAGCGTATTGGTGTTCTATTGTCTGGCCGGAACTACGCTCATACGCGAGGTGAGGGCGGTGTTTGCAGCTCTCGGCCGTTCGCTTGACGACGGCAGAAGGCAGGTTGCACGCATCGTAGGGCGCGACACTTCGGAGCTGTCTGCCCAAGAGGTGCGCACAGCTGCACTCGAAACGCTGGCCGAAAACCTCAGTGACGGTGTCATCGCGCCGCTCTTCTGGTATGCAGTGGGCGGTTTGCCGTGCATGGTGGCCTACAAAATGGTGAACACCCTTGACTCTATGATAGGCTACCGCACCGTCCGCTACAGGGATTTCGGCCGTATGGCGGCACGGACTGACGATGTTGCCAACTTCATACCGGCGCGTCTCACGGCCATACTGATGGTTCTGGCCGACGCAATGCTCTACAGGCAGTGGGGAAAGGTGGCACAGCGGCTGCGTTTCGTGGCGAGATACGGCCCCCGACACGCCAGCCCCAACAGCGGATGGCCGGAGTCGGCGCTCGCAGGTGCGCTCGACTGCCGCTTCGGAGGGGCGCACCGTTACTTCGGGGAGTACTTTCCCAAACCGTATATCGGCGACAACGACCGCCCGCTGGCCACGGACGACATGCGCAAAGCCATACGTATCAACCGCTGTGCCGAGCTTCTGATGCTGGCACTCGCGGCACTTGCGGGCACTACGGCAAGGCTTTGAAGGGCGGAACATATACAATAAGGTACAGGAACACACCGGGCAAGAACCCAAAACACATATAACAAGGTATGAAAACGATAATGACAAGGCGGTCAATCCGCAAGTATTCCGACCAGGACGTAAGCGACGAACTGCTCAACCGGCTGCTTTCCGAAGCGGCACGCACCCAGACAATGGGCAATATGCAACTGTACAGCGTGGTGGTGACGCGCTCCAAGGAGGGCAAGGAGGCTCTTGCTCCGGCGCATTTCAACCAGCCGATGGTGACAAACGCGCCGGTGGTGCTCACCGTCTGCGCCGACTTCAACCGGGCAACCGCATGGTGCGAGCAGCGAAAGGCGCAGCCGGGCTACGACAACCTGCTGTCTTTCATCAACGCAACGACCGACGCGCTGCTCTATACGCAGACCTTTTGCAACCTCGCAGAGGAAGAAGGGCTCGGCCTATGCTTCCTTGGCACCACTGTATATATGCCTGGAATGATAATAAAGGCACTGGATTTGCCGCGCCTCACCATGCCTGTAGCCACGATAACACTGGGTTGGCCGGACGAAAACCCGCCGCTGAGCGACCGCATACCCACGGCTTCGTTTGTGCATCAGGAGCGTTACCGCGACTATACCCCGCAGGACATCGACCGCGCATACGCCGGAAAGGAGGCACTGGAGGAGAACTTGGACTTCGTAAGGCTGAACAACAAGGAGACGCTTGCCCAGGTCTATACCGACATACGCTACACAAAGAAGGACAATGAGGCCATGTCGGAAGGCATGACGGAGGCATTGAGGATGCAGGGGTTCATCGGTTAGCGGCCCTATCCGCACCACACGCAACCCGCAGTGGCACAGAGACATGGCACAACCCGGCGGTTTGCACCACAAAAACCGCCCGTTTATGATGCGCAAACGCACCGTTTACGACCCGCAACCCGGCGGTTTGCGCATCGCGAACAGGCAGGCCAGCATCCGGGGACAGGCCGGTTGCGCATCCCGACTGTCCGTTTACATTAAAAAAAGCCGGCAGGCTATACAAACAAATCCGGCGGTTCGCATCTTGCAAACCGCCGGATTTGTCTATTAGAATGATTGTTTTCGCTGCGCCAACCGCAATGCCTTGCGCCATAAAGCGGCAACTCCATTGCGGAAACGCCGGGGATTTACTCCACAACGATGGGCTTGTACTTAGGCACAAGAGCCTTCATGATTATCCAACCGATAAGGTAAGCCACAGCACAGATGCTGAACACAATCATGTAAGCGGCAGGTTTGCCGTCAAAACCCATGAACGTAAAGGCTGCGCCCTGCCCTTCGGCGTAGGTGAAGAAGATGCCTGAACCGTAGTTAATCAGGTAGGAGCCGACGCCACCCGCCATTGCACCGATGCCAGTGATGGTGGCTATGGTCGATTTGGGGAACATATCGCCGATGGTAGAGTACAGGTTGGCCGACCAAGCCTGATGGCCTGCACCGAGCAGACCGATGATTATTGCCGGCCACCACGGGCTATAAGCTCCCAAAGGCTGCGCCAGAAGGCCCAGAAGGGGGAAACAGGCGAAGATAAGCATGGCGCGCATACGGCCAATGTAGGGGTTCATGCCCAGCTTATCGACAAAGTAAGTGGGCAAATAGCCGCCGCCGATGCTCAAAACCGTAACGATTGCGTAGAGCGTAAAGATGAGTGCGATGGCCATAGTCGAGTCTGAAGTGTAGCCATATTGGTCGGAGAAATACGCAGGCGCCCAGAACAGGAAGAACCACCACACGCCATCGGTCATGAGTTTGCCCACTATGAACGACCAAGTCTGGCGGAAAGTGAAGCATTTCCAGAAGTTTATAGTCTTTTCCTCGGCCTTCCCTTCCTGCGTCTCGGCGGCTTCGGGGGTTTCAACGTCCTGTTCTATGTAGTTAAGCTCGGCAGAATTGACGTGTTTGCTCTTGTGTGGTTTGTCGTAAAGCCACAACCAGAGACCCATCCACACGTATCCGAGCACACCGATGATAATGAATGCCATCTCCCAACCGAGCGAACGCGCCAGCAGAGGGATGGTTGCCGGGGCGGCAAGCGCACCGATGGACGCGCCGCTGTTGAAGATGGAGGTGGCAAAGGCACGGTCTTTCTTCGGGAAGAACTCGGCTGTCACCTTGATGGCGGCGGGGAAGTTGCCTGCCTCGCCCACTGCGAGGATGAAACGGCACGAGAGGAACAGCCAGACGCTTATCGTGGCTATGGCAACCGCTGCGTCGCTGCCGGCCTTGACCAGCCTTAGGGCTTCTATGGAGTCGTATCCCTCAACCTGCATGGCCACCCAGCCGCAGCCGGCGTGCAGCACAGCGCCCGTACTCCACACGAATATGGCAATAAGGTAGCCCTTTTTCGTTCCCATCCAGTCCACAAACTTGCCGGCAAAGAGGTTTGCAACGGCGTAGAAGATGGAGAACCAGCCGGTAATCAGGCCGTAGTCGGCGTCAGTCCAGTGGAATTCGGGAGATATAAAGTCCTTCCATGTAAGCGACAAGACCTGACGGTCCATGTAATTCACCGTGGTTGCAAGAAAAAGCAGCCCACAAATAACCCAACGGAAGTTGGTCATCTTGGTTGTCTTGATTGAATTCATCTGCTATTTGATTTGTTTTTAGGTTTTCGCGTCAATAGTTTAAGGATGCAAGCCGTGCGGCCAATGCGGCAAGCCGTGCGGCTTCATTTGCCAAACCGTATGGTTTTGCATGCCAAACCGTGCGTTTTCATAAGCCAAATGCCCCGGTTTCTTACCGTAAACGGCCGCTTTATGATTGCAAAGTTAGCGTTTTCTGTCGAAATAAGTAAAGATAAGTAAGGTTTTTGTGCCGGGTTGAGGCGCAAAAGGGTGCAAGAAAACGAACAAAAGGTTACAGGACAGCGCATGAAAGAGCGCCACGCTTTGCAGAAAAACAAAGGGGGCACCCGTTGAGAGCGCCCCCTTATGGTGTTCAGTATTGTCCTTTGTGATGCCTGTATTGCCGTGTTGTGACGGGAAAGGACGGGGTCGGCAGACCCGGTCCGCCGCTTAGTCCTGGTAATACACCTTCTTTACCCTGCCGCTGACGCTTGTCAGCACCTCGTAAGGGATGGTGTCGAGAGCGTCGGACAGCACTGTTACGGGCAGGTTGCTGCCGAATATCTCCACGGAATCGCCCTCCTTGCAGTCAATATCCGTCACGTCTATCAGCGCAACGTCCATACAGATGTTGCCTATGTAGGGGGCTTTCCTGCCGTTGACGAGGCAGTAGCAGCGCCCGTTGCCCAAGTGGCGGTTCAGTCCGTCGGCATATCCGATCGGTATTGCGCCTATCACGCTGTCGCGGGTCAGCTTTCCCTTGCGGCTGTAGCCCACGGTTTCGTCCTTCGGAACGCTGCGCAGTTGCAGTATAGTGGTCTTCAGCGTACTGACAGTGTTGAGGATACGGTTGTCACGGCTGTCTATTCCGTACAGTCCGAGGCCGAGTCGGCACATGTCGAGCTGCCTTTCGGGGAAGTGTTCTATACCTGCGCTGTTGTCCATATGGCGCAGTATCTTGTGGCTGAAGGCCGCCTGGAGCTTCGCAGAGCTTTCGTCGAACAGTGCGAACTGGTGCGCCGAGAAGCTGTCAAAGTCGTCGCTGTCGGCCCCGACGAAGTGGGAAAAGACCGAGCGGGGGATGATTGCGTTCTGGTGTTTCAGCCTTTTGACAAGCTCATCGATGTCGTTCTTGGGGTCAAACCCAAGGCGGTGCATGCCTGTGTCTATCTTTATGTGTACGGGATAGCCCGTTATGCCTTCCTTTTCCGCCGCCTTCACGAGCGCATCCATAAGCCTGAAGCTGTAAACCTCCGGCTCCAAGTCGTAGTCAAACATGGTTTTGAAGGCCGTCATTTCGGGGTTCATTATTATTATGTTGCCCGTTATGCCGTTCTTGCGCAGCGTTACGCCCTCGTCAGCCACCGCCACGGCGAGGTAATCCACACGGTGTTCCTGCAATGTCTTGGCCACTTCCACCGCCCCTGCGCCGTATGCGTCGGCCTTAACCATGCACACCATCTTCGTGGTGGGCTTCATAAAGGAGCGGTAGTAGTTGAGATTGTCAACCAAAGCGGTCAGGTTGACCTCCAAAATGGTTTCATGTACCTTCTGTTCAAGCAGCTCTGTTATGTGGTCAAAGCCGAAAGTACGCGCGCCTTTAATCAGGATAACCTCGTTATGCAGTGCCTTGAACACCCCGCTCCTGACGAATTGCTGCACGTCAGTGAAGAAGTATTTGTCGGCAACCTGTATCGTTCCGGCCTGCGACTTGACGTCCGGGCCTATGCCGATGAACTTCCTGACACCACGGTTCACCGCCAATTCAGACACTGTGCGGTATAGTTGGCCGGGCTGTTCGCCGCTCTGGCAGATGTCACTCAGTATGAGAGTGCGGCCGAGTCCCTTGTTTTCGGGCCGGCGGCACATGAAATCGAGAGCTATGTCGAGCGAATTTACGTCGGAATTGTACGAGTCGTTGATAATAATGCAGCCGTGCTGACCCTCTTTCACTTCGAGTCGCATGGCCACGGGTTCGAGTTGCGCCATGCGACTGGCCAAGTCTTCGGGCGAAACGCCGAGATACAGAGCCACACAGGCACAGGCAAACGAGCACTTCACCGACGCTTCGTCAATGAAAGGCAGGCAGTACGTGCCGCTTACGCCTTTATACACGTAACCGATTTCAGTGGTTGAGCCGTTGTTTCCTATCGGGTTGAAGTACACGGCCGCACTCGTATCGGCCGTGCTCCAGCCTATTTTCTCGCAGCGGAAGCCCGACTTGCGCACGCAGCGGCTGACAGTATCGTCGTCGGAGTCATATACTATCACGTGAGAATCGTGGAAAAGCTGCATCTTTTCCATGCACTTTTCCTCCAAGGAGCGGAAGTTTTCCTGGTGCGCAGAGCCGAGTGACGTGAGCACACCCACGGTTGGCTGTATTATGTCACGCAGTGCCTGCATCTCGTCGGGCTTGCTTATGCCTGCCTCAAACAGACCTACCTGAGTGGTCTCGTTGAGCAGCCACACCGAAAGCGGCACTCCAATCTGCGAGTTGTAGCTCTTCGGCGAACGCGTCACCGCCATCTGCGGCGACAAGAGCTGGTAGAGCCACTCCTTGACCATCGTCTTGCCGTTGGAACCCGTTATGCCTACGATCGGTATGTCGAAGGCATCGCGGTGGCGTTCGGCCAGCCTTTGCAGAGCCTCAAGGCTACTTGTCACTTTAAGGAAGTTGGATTGGGGATAGTCAGTGGCCGCATTGTCAGGCACCGACTCTACGACAAAGTTGCGCACACCGCGCCTGTATAGGTCGCCAATGTACCTGTGCCCGTCGTTGCGTTCCGTCTTCAGGGCGAAGAAGAGTGTCTCTTCGGGAAAGCAAAGCGAACGGCTGTCGGTGAGTATCCATCCGATGTTGGCGTCGGAGCCACCGATGCGCCGCGCTCCGATGAGCGTGGTGACTTTCTCTATCGTGTATTTCATTGCACAAAGGTTTTATTTACAATGCAAAGTTAGGGTATTTTTCCGACAAGAGGGCTGCCCTGCGCATTGTTTCGGCCATGAACGTCTTGTAGTCTTCACCGTCCGGATTGAACGGCCTGTGCCCCAACGCCTCCTTTATCGGCCTCCACTCCTCCAGGAACCGCTTTGCGGCCTTGCTGAAATACGCCTCGGAGAACTTCTGCCAGATGTATTCCACAGCCTGTTCCGACGGATGGAGCATATCAGGGCGGTAGAAACGGTAGTCCCGAAGCTCGTCTTCCACTATCTCATAAGCCGGGAAATATGTGCAACGCGGGTTGTTTTCGACCAACAGATCGGCCGCCAGCAGCAGCGCAGCCTTTGACAAGCGGCTGCCGTGGTAGCCATATTTGGCGTAGCGTATGGGGCTTACCGTCACCACAATGCGCACTTCCGGGTTGCGCCCGGCCAATATTTCCGCCGCCCGTTGCAGGTATTCGTGGCACTGTCCCACGGTGAGCTTCTCCTCCTGAAACAGGTTCTGCGGCCTTTTCCGGCAGTTGTCAACAATCTCGCCCGTGGACTTCAGCCGATAGACGCGGTTGGTGCCGAGCGTGAACAACGCCACTCGCGGAGCCTCGCCGCACCGCTCAACGGTGTGGAGTATGCTCGCCGGGTTGTACATCACGCCGAAGGGGTTGACCGTGGCAAGGAACTTCTCCTCCGCAAACCGCCTCCCTATGTTGTCGGCAAAACAGGAACCGACGAAGAGCATCCTCTCCTGCGGCTCTATCTCGAAGTCGGGCTTCGCTATATCTACTTTTGTCCTGAACTCCATTGGCGCATCCTGTATAGTCTGTATATATAATAAGGTGCATTCTTTGAGGGCTTGTCCGCCTCCAAGCGTCAGGCGCGACTCGTCTGTCGGCGCAAGCCTCACGCAAAATTCGGCATTTTGACCGAGACGCACAAACATATTCAGAAGAAAACAGCTATTTTGTCCTGAAAAAAGATTGCATACATTTTTGCCAAAGATCATATACATTTTCGGCAAAGATATATATGAACTTTTGAAAAAGACCTATATTGATGTTTGTTTGCCGAGGTTGCCCCGCCAAAAAGAACATTTAGGAAGGCACAGGGGCTGCTTATGGAGTTATTTTTATACCTTTGCATTACCAATGCGCACTTTCAGCGCTCCAGTTTGCAGCAATATCCACTAAAACACATAACGCGCTGATGCGCAAACTTAACTAACACAAATAAAAGACAAAGAATTATGGTAAACAGATTCATTCTCAACGAGGTGTCTTACTTCGGCCCGGGCTCGCGCAAAGAACTGCCCTCAGTGGTGAAAAGCCGTGGATGGAAGAAGGCACTGGTGGTGACAGACAAGGGACTTATGAAGTTTGGCGTGGCCAAGATGGTGCTCGACGTGCTCGACGAGGCAGGCATAGCCTACGAAGTGTTTGACGACGTGAAGCCCAACCCCACAGTTTCCAACGTGACAATGGGCATCGAGGCCTGCAAGAAGGCCGAAGCCGACTTCATCATCGCCATCGGCGGCGGTTCGTCAATGGACACCGCCAAGGGCATAGGCGTGGTCATTACGAACCCGGAGTTTGCCGACATCGTATCGCTTGAGGGCGTCGCTCCCACAAAGAACAAGTGTCTGCCCATTGTGGCTCTTCCCACTACGGCCGGAACAGCCGCTGAGACAACCATCAATTACGTGATAATCGACGAGTCGCGCCAGCAGAAGATGGTGTGCGTTGACCCCAACGACATTCCCGCAGTGGCCATTGTCGATGCAGAGCTGATGTACTCTCTGCCCAAGGGACTCACTGCGGCCACAGGTATGGACGCCATGACCCACGCCATCGAGGGACTTATCACGAAGGCAGCGTGGGAAATGAGCGATATGTTTGAGTTGAAGGCCATAGAGATGATCTACAAGTATCTGCCCATGGCAGTGAACGACCCGAAGAACCCTGAGGGACGCAACGGCATGGCCGTGGCACAATACATCGCCGGAATGGCCTTCTCCAATGTTGGTCTGGGCGTTGACCACGGCATGGCTCACCCGATGAGCGCCCTGCACGACGTGCCCCACGGTGTGGCTTGCGCCATATTGCTGCCCACAGTGATGCGCTTCAACATGGAAGTGAGCGTGCCCAAGTATGTGGAGATAGCCAAAGTGGTGGGCGCATACAAGGACGGCATGACCGACCGGGAGGCTGCCGAGGCTGCTTGCAACGCTATCGAAGAGTTGAGTAAGCTCGTTGGTATCCCGCAGCACCTGACGGAACTGGGCATCTCCGAGGCCGACATCCCTGCGCTGGCAGAGCAGGCCATTACTGATGTCTGCACTCCGGGCAACCCTCGCGAGGTGACAAAGGACGACATCATCGCCATATACCACAAGATTCTGTAATCTTAAAGCAAGAGAAATACGCTACAAACGCAAAAGTTGCTCAAAACGAGCGCAAGTGTTATATAATAAAGGAATATGCCCTGCACCGGCTTCTCCGCCAGGTGCAGGGCATATTCCTTTTGTTATTAAGTTTAATTCGGTTTGCTGTGAAGCCTTATTGCGCCTTTGCGTCACAGCAGTTGCCTTTCTTACGCTTCCGCAACCCAAACACCGCTATCGCCAAGATTACGAGTAGCAGCAGGGCGTAGCCTATGTAGGCTATCGTTTCGGTGGTCTTTACCGACTGCGGGAAGAACGACAGTTCAACTGTATGGCGCCCCGGCGTTACGTTGATGGCGCGCAGGATATAGTCAACCCGGCCTACCTCAACCTCGTTGCCATCTACTTTGGCAGTCCAGCCGGGATAGTAAACCTCCGAGAACACCACAACGCCGCCAGCCGCAGAGTTCACGTCGTAGGCCAGACGGTTGGGTTCGTAGGCTGTAATCTTCACTATGGCCGTGCTGTCCTGCGGCTTGCTGTCGCCGAGAGCCTCCTTGAACTTCTTGTCGGCCACAGCCTCATGGCGCAGGTCAATCTTTCCCACAGCGTCAATCTCTTCGTTGGCGTTGTCAACGTAGCCCACCTTGTCAACAAACCATGCGTTGCCGTAAACGTAGGGGTTCTGCAGCGGCACGGTCTGTCCGTTTTGCAGCGGCAGAATGAAGTATTTGGCGTTAAGCATGTTGAGCACTGGGAAGATACTGTCGCCGTTTACCTTGGTCATGTCGCCTCCTGCTTGTGCCACGGCGGGGAACAGACGCTGCATTTCCGGCGATATGTGGGCCTCTATCATCTCCTGATAGCGGCGCAGCTTGGCCGGATGGTAGCCTCCGATGCTCTTGAAGTAGTAGGAAGTCTCGTTCTCGTTGAACGTATTGCCGGCCATATTGAGCACTCGGTAGTCTAACGACTGGTCCTTGAGTATCTCCTTTTCGGTCTCAGTAGGCACCACGGGGTTGTCGCGGACACTCTTTTCCACAAACATTCCGTCGTTCAGATAACGTTTGTTCACCGCCCACATGTCCGCAAGGCACAGCACTGCGATGGCTGCAACGGCATATTTCGCCTTTAGCTTGCGCATCTTGAAGAGCATAAGCAGCACAGTTCCCACCACAATAATCAAGAACGAGCGCCAGCAGTCGGCGGTAAACACAGCCTTACGCATCTCCGTAAGGTTGGCCAGCAGCGGGTTCAGCTGCTCTGAAGGTATCTGTGAGAGGGCGCGCATCTCCGATGTAGAGATGAAATCGCTGAAGAATACGCCCGGCATCAGTGCGAACAACAGGCAGAAACCTGCCGTGAGGGCAAAGCTAACGTAAACGAACTTTATCTTCTTTGTCAGCACTTCCGGCTCGTCAACAATGCGCTTCAGAGCAAGCATGGCCAGCAGCGGTATGGTGAACTCGGCTATAACGAGTATCGAAGCCACTGTGCGGAACTTGGAATACATCGGTATGTGGTCGATGAAGAAGTTGGTGAAGCCCATAAAGTTGTGTCCCCACGACAGGAGTATGGACAATATGGTGGCTGCAAGCAACGCCCATTTCATCGGTCCCCTGACTATAAACAGTCCGAGAATGAACAGCATGAGCACAAAAGCACCCACATATACGGGGCCGCTCGTGCCGGGTTGCTCGCCCCAGTACTGCCCTATCTGCTGATATACTGGCAGGAATGTGTTGTCGGCGTGCTCCATTGCGGTCTTGCTCTGCACCATCGGCACACTGGCGCCGCCCTTGACGTTGGGTATGAGCAGCGACCATGTTTCGCCTATGCCGTAGCTCCAGCCAGTTATGTAGTCACGTTCCAGTCCGCTGTCGGTCTGGTTCTCCTTGGCGGCGTCCTTCTTTACGAGTTCGCTCTTGCCGCGCATCGACTCCTGACCGTACTGCCACGTGTGGTAGAGGTTGGAGATGTTGAGGCTAACTCCGATGACTGCGCCCGCTATACACACTGCCGTGGCCTTGCCGAAACGCTTCCACTCACGTTTAAGTGCGGCGTCAACGAGGAATGCGATGAACATTAGCAGCACCACAAACAGGTAGTAGTAGGTCATCTGCACGTGGTTGGCGTGTACCTCAAGCCCTGTGAACAGCGCCGTGACGAGCAGTCCCCACAGGTATTTGCCGCGGTAGGCCAGCACAATGCCGGCAATCATGGGCGGAAGGAAGCCCAACGCCCACACTTTCCATATGTGTCCGGCGGCGATAATGATGAAGAAGTAGCTGCTGAACGCCCATATTATAGAGCCGAGGGCGGCCAGTGACTGGCGGAAGTCGAACGCCCGGAGCAGCAGATAGAAGCCGAAGAGGTAGAGAAAGACGTAGCCCATCTCGCCCGGAAGCCACAGGTGGGCGGCTGAAGACAGCTGGCTGAGCACCGTCCCGCTGTTGTATGACGGCGAAGTCTGGTAGGTCGGCATGCCGCAGAAGATGGAGTTGGTCCAGCGGGTGCGCTCGCCTGTGCGCTCATAATACTCCTGTTGCTCCATGCCCATGCCCCTTCCGGCGGCGTGGTCGTGCTGGTAAAGGATGCGTCCCTCTATGTCTGCGGGGAAAAAGTAGGCAAACGAGAGCGCCGCAAACAGCAATATGGCCAGCACGTCGGGCAGGCTTTTCTTCCAAATGTTCATTGTTATAGCGTTTTAAGTTGTTACCTTTTATGCGTGCAAAGTTACGGTTTTTGTCCGTAAAGTGCGGTCCGCGCGGTGTATAAATGCAGTTCGGCAGCCTTGAGCCGGGCGGTTCCGCCACTGTGCCGGCCTACCACTTCAGGCTGCCGTACCTCTCCTTGTACCAAAGTTGCAGGGCGTTGATCAGGTTCTGCCACAGTACGTATGCCCCGGGGGCCACTGCGGCGAGCGGATTGAGGAAGGTTAGCGTGAGCCAGATGCCTACCACCGTGTTCTTCTGGCCGAGAGCCTGGCCGGCACTGATGCTTGCGCCGAACGGACGGCCCACTGCCTTGCCTATGGCAAACTGGGCTAAGGCCACGAACAGGGGCAGTATGAGCAGCAAAGCCAGACACAGGCCGTGGACATCGGCGTGGATGACATTTCTCACCGTTGCGCCTGAGATGATGGACAGGTTGAAGCACCACATGTAGAAGCCCAGATTTTTCATGCGCTTCAGCCTTTCCACCACGCGGGGCAGCACTTTGCGGCTTATGAGCGCCAGAATGAGCGGCACAACCAGCACCACCGTGACATTGCGGAGCACCATCAGCGCGGCAGAGGCAAAGGTTATGTCGGCATTGCGTTCGACTATGGGAAAGAGCAGGGGGATTATGACCATGGTGACCACGTTGGCGATGATGGTGTAGGTGGTCAGCGACCCAATGCTGCCCCCCAGCTTCTCCGTGACCACGGGTGCGGCGGCGGCAGTGGGGCAGATGACGCAGACGAACACGCCTTCGAGCACAAGCCGCGTGCCGCTGTCGCCGGCAAGGCACACCATCAGCGCGAAGAAGCCGGCGAGAGCCGTGCGTATGGCCTGAAGCAGGAAGTGCCACAGGCGCGGTTTCATCTCCTTGATGTCTATCTTGCAGAACGTTACATACAGCAGTGCGAACAGCACCAAGGGCAGCAGCTCCAGGGCAACCGGGCCCGCAACGTCGCCAACGGGCACGAGCACCGGCACATTGGCAAACAACAGATAGGTCAATGCGCCCGCTGCCAGCGAGACAAGCAGCGACCACCGTTTGACAAACGCAAGTATTTCCATATCCTTTCACACGCCCGGCGGTGCGCCATAGGGCGGGCCAGTGTCCGCATCCAGCGGTCTGATGCCCCCTGCCCTGCGCCTTCAGGCCCGGTTTCCGCCTGCAAAGGTAACACAAAAGCCCTTGCCACAGGCACAAAGCCGCCATTTATTAACACAAATTCCGCAGAGGCGAACCGAAACTTCCGCCGTTACAGGTCAAGAACCGGGGGCTTGTCAGCAGCAACCCGGAGGATTGTTGCGGCCAAAGGGGCGGTTTACGACCCGTAAATGCCGCACTTAACTCTTGCAAATGCCGCACTTACGGGTCGTAAACGGCCTGTTTGTGAAACGCCGCCGTCCGGGTCATGCTTCCAAGGGTTGCCCACACGGCATAAAAGCAGTACCTTTGCACCCGTCTTGCGCCAACCGCAGGACACAAAACAATATATTCATGTATAAAACCAGTTTCATCAAGCGCGACGTTCTTGTGTTCCACCACTTCGGAAACAAGGGCTATTCGCTCTTCGCCTGCCTCGGACGTGAGGTGATAATCTCCGTCCTGAGCGCAGCAACCCTGGCGCACGCACATGCCGAGGGTATCGGTGTGAAGCCGATACCGGCCGACAGCGCGGCAAAAACCGACAGGGAACTGCTGCTCGACGAGGTCAGTGTGACAGGAACACGCGCGCCCCTGACCGCAAGTCAGGCTGCGAGAATTGTTACTGTGCTGGATCGCGGGTCCATACAGGCCGCGCCAGTGCAAAGTGTCAACGACCTGCTGAAGTACGCTTCGGGGGTTGACGTCAGGCAACGGGGCCCTATCGGGGCGCAAACCGACGTCAGCATACGCGGAGGCAACCACGAGCAGGTGGCAATCCTGCTGAACGGCATCAACATCTGCGACCCGCAGACCGGCCACAACACCCTTGACATACCGGCAGACATCGGGGAAATAGAGCGGATCGAGGTGCTGGAAGGCCCGGCCGGCCGGGTTTACGGCACTTCATCGCTCGTCGGCGCAATAAATATAGTCACCAGGCCGGCACGGAAGAGCTCGGTTTCGGCACGCGCGGAGGGCGGAAGCTACGGCTACATGAACGCCGGAGCAAGGGCAAACGCCGCCAAAGGCCGCTGGAACAACCAGGTTTCGGGCAGCTACACGCGCTCCGACGGCTACAGCCGCAACAAACAGGGCGGCCTGAACGCCGACTTCCGGGGCGCAAAGGCTTTCTATCAGGGCAACTACTCCGACACGGACATCAGCGTGAGGTGGCATGCCGGAGTGAGTGTCAAGGACTTCGGGTCAAATACCTTCTACGGTGCGAAGTGGGACGACCAGTTTGAGCACACCATGAAGACCTTTACCGCCATACAAGCGGAAACGAAACGGGGGCGAATGAGCCTGAAACCGTCCATCTACTGGAACAGAAACATAGACCGGTTCGAGCTTTTCAGGGGCGACGACGGCCTGGTCAACGGTGTCCCCTACAACCATCACCGCACCGATGTGTACGGTATAAATCTCAATACCTGCTTCGACTGGGCGGCAGGGCGCACGGCTGTGTGTGCCGAACTGCGCAACGAAGACCTCGTGAGCACCAATCTCGGCGAACGACTCGACCAGCCGCGCCACGTGAAGGGCACAGACCGCTACTACACCTGCGGACTCAACCGCAGCAACATCAGCTTTGCCGTGGAGCACAACGTGCTCCTGAAACGCCTGACCCTGTCGGCCGGCATCGTGGCAGTGAAGAATTCTTGGAACAACATGAACATGCGGGTCTATCCGGGCGTTGACCTGAGCTACAGGATAGGCCGGTCGTGGAAAGTGTATGCGTCGTACAACTCCTCGCTGCGCATGCCTTCCGCCACCGAACTCTACTATTCCGTAGGCGGACACAAGGCAGACAAAAGGCTCAAACCGGAGGAACTCCGGGCGGTGGAGGGCGGTCTGAAATACACGGGCGGCGGCATCAGCGCCTCCGTCTGCGCCTATTACAACCACTGCACCGACGTGATAGACTGGATAAGGCGCACCGACGAAGGCGACGAAGCGGTGTGGCAGTCGGTGAATTTCACCAAGATAAACTCCGCAGGCATCGGGACATCACTCTCATTCGACCTGAAAAGGCTCATTCCGGGGCAGGGTTTCCTGCGCAACTTCAGCCTTTCGTACAGCTATATCGACCAGTCGAAGGACGAACCGGCCAACATCCAGAGCCGGTCAGTGCTGGAATACCTGCGCCACAAGGCCACCGCATCGCTGGAAGCGAACCCTTGGCAACGGCTCAACCTCACGCTGAAGTACCGTTTCCAGGAGCGTTGCGGCACGTTTACCGACGCTTCCGGCAGCATAAGGGGCTATGCCCCGTATGCCATAACGGACGTCCGGGCGTCGTGGAACGCCGGCCCGTGGCAGCTGTATGCCGAGGCCAACAACCTTTTCAACAAGACTTACTACGACTACGGCCAGGTTCCGCAGCCCGGAATATGGGCGACAGCCGGCGTCAAGGTAAACGTAAACCTGTAAGAACCGGGCAGACAGGCGGCCTTGCTGCAAGCATAACATAGCAAGAACCATTCACTCCGGTTGTCTTGCGATATGAGCAAAGCCGCAAGAACCGGCCGTTTGCCTTAGCCGAACAAACGCTTTGGGGCGGAGAAACCAATGCCTTTTGCACGGTTTCCCCGCCCCTTTTCCTTTCCGCCCCCGTCGCTTCGCGTTCACAAACCGCCGGGTTATTGCCCGTAAACAGCCCGTTTACGGTAGCCAAACCGCCCGTTTACGCACCGTAACCCGGCCACTTCTGGCAGGAAACCCGCCGCCTTTCTACCGCCGCCATGCCGCCTTAGGGCGACAGGGCTGCCGCTTTCAGACAACAAGACGCCAACTTGGGGCGACAAAAAAGCCTGTGCCTCCACACCAAAGGTGCGCCCGACACAGACCAAAAGGTATTATTTATGGTTATGAAGATACTGGATGGGGGTGTCCGAAGGCCGGTCTTCATGCCCTTGCGGCATGGCCGGCGGACTGCTACTGGTTGGCCTTCAGCCTAAAAGAGTTCTCTATGCTTGCCACTTCCGCCTCGAATGCCTTGTCGGTCTTCAGCCTCTGCTGTATGGTGGAGCAGCTGTGGACAACGGTGGAGTGGTCTCTGTTGCCTATAAGCTGGCCTATACGCGATGCAGGCATCTTGGTGTATTTCTGCGCAAAGTACATCGACAGCTGGCGAACCACCACGTAGTCGCGCTTACGGCTGCGGCTGAACACGTTTTGTTGGGTCACGCTGTAGTGCCGGCACACCTTTTCGAGTATGTCATCGACCGTCAGAGGACGGTCGTCCACCTTGACTGCGCGCTTTATCACGCGCTCCGCCAGCCTCATGTCGATGCTGCTGTTATAGACAACCGAGTAGGCGAGGAGCGAATTTACCACGCCTTCGAGGTCGCGGACGCTGCCGTTGGCTGTCTCGGCGATGAACTGTATCACGTCAGACGGTATCTTCAGTCCGTCGCGGCGGCACTTTGTGTTGAGTATGTCGATGCATAGCTGCACGTTGGGCTTCTCCAGTTCGGCTATAAGTCCGCAGCTGAAGCGCGTGAGCAGCCGGTCTTTCATGCCTTGCAGGTCAACCGGCGGGCGGTCGCTGGCCAGGATAATCTGCTTGCCGTTGCGGAAAAGGTGGTTGAAGATGTGGAAGAATGTGTCCAGAGTCTTCGTTGCCGTAGCCCATTCCTGTATGTCATCGACAATAAGCATGTCGATTGACTGGTAGAAGTTGATGAAATCGTTGGTGACATTCTGCCTTACGGCATCGGTAAACTGCACCTGGAAGAGGCGCGCACTGACGTACAGCACCCGTTTCTGGGGGTACAGTTCCTTGCAGCGCACTCCTATGGCGTTGACAAGGTGGGTCTTGCCGCAGCCCGACGGGCCGTATATGAAGAACGGGTTGAACGTTGACTTGCCCGGATGCTCGGCTATCGACAGTCCGATGGTGCGCGGGAGCTTGTTGCTCGTGCCCTCGATGAAGTTGCCGAACGTCTTTCGGGGGTTGAGCTGCGGGTTCAGTTCCTGGGGAACGGCGGCGTCGAGCACGGAAGGCGCCTTGTTGGCTCTCGCAGTCGGCCTCGGCTCGTCGATGGGCAGCGGGTCGTCGCCCTCGCAGTCCTGCGACAGGTTGTGCTCCTTGTCGGTTACGATGCGGTATTTCAGCCTTACGCTTGTGCCGAAGCAGCGGGTGAGCACCTTGGAAAGCAGCCCCACGTAGTGCTGCTCCAAGTACTCATAGACATAATTGCTCGGTACTTGGACCAGAAGGGTGTGGTCTTCGGGGGTGTAAGCCTCGAAGACTATCGTGGAAAACCACGTCTTGAACTGCTGCTCCGTTACGTTTTCCTTGATCAGTGCAAGGCTTTTGTCCCAGAGCACCCTATGGTTTGCTGGCATTTCGCTGGTTTTGGTTTCGTTCCTGTGCGGAACGGCTGTACTTTCTCTTTGCTTTTGCAAATTTCGCACTTTTTTTTTGATTGGGCAAATCCCCCTCATGTCTGTCCGAAGCGGTGTTTTTATATAACTGTTTAGTACAGGGGACATTAACCGTCTTGGCTTGTTGCGGATATAAAAACAGCGGTGTCGGAATGTCAACGCCCTGTTTTCCAGTTGCTTGTGAAACGGTTTTGAAACACGGGGCTTCGCCTTGCCTGCCATTTCCCGGCCATCTGCAACGCTTTTTGTATCAATACTTTCAACGCAACCTGCCGGGACGGAAACGCAGGTCTTCCTTATTTAGACAAAATACAGGCAAGACAAAAATGAAAGGGCGGCGCATTGAGAGCCGGAATGGCAACGTTCCGGAGCGGCAGAGGCAATCCTTGCGGAAAGCCAATGCGGCAGGGAGGTTTCGTAAAGCGGCGGTTTGCGGCAGCCGAACCGCCCGTTTGCGAGTGCCAAACCGGCGGTTTATGGAGCGCAAATGCCGTGTTTAGGCATCGTAACCGCAGTGATTGCAGTCTGTAACCGTAGTGATTGGAATATGCAACCGTGAAAGCTGGAATATGCAACTGTGGAGGGAAGGATACGCAAGCGGGCGGCTTGCTCTGTGCAAACCGCCCGCTTGTGGCTGTTGTATGCAGTGTTTCCTGTCCGCTACTTGTCCTTCCGTCCGAACAGGGAGAAGTGTACGTAGCGCTTGGGGTGGGCTTTAAGGTCGGTAACCAGCGAGTCCGCGTCGCGCATGGCGCCCGTCAGGTTGTCGTAGAGCTGGCGGTCGTTCATCAGAAGGCCGAGTGTTCCCTCGTTGCTGTTGAGCTTTTCGGTCATCTCATGCACGTTGTCAAGTGTGGCATCCACCTTTGCCATGGTCGCCGCCACGTCTATTCCGCTGAGGTTCTGCGTCAGTTTTTCGGTGTTTCCAAGCGTGTTGTCGGCCTTGGACAGTATGTTGGGCACCCGTCCGTTGACCTCTGCCATGAGCGAATTGAGCTGTTTGGTGGTCACGGTGAGGTCGGTTGTGATCCTTTCCACGTTGTGCAGCGAGTTGCGTATGGCCGGGTCAGCCAGCAAAACGTTGAGGCTTGCCATGATGGAGTCGAGCTTCGGCAGCATCTTCTCGACGCCCGGTATCATCCCGGCCACCTTGTCCATAGTGCCGCGTGCCATGTCTCCGTTGATGGTGTCGCCCACTTCCATGTGCCCTGTGGCCGAGCCGGGCATCACGAGTGTCACCTTCACGTTGCCCATCAGGTCGCTCGCTATCTCGGCAGCGGTGCCTTCGGGCGGCAGGAATGCCTTTTCGAGGTCGAGCGAGGCGACGATTTTGCCGCCGCCAGTGTAATCGTAAACGATGTCACGCACCGTTCCCACCTTGAAACCGTTGGCATATACGGGACTTGACTTGGTCAGTCCGCTTATGTCACTGAACGATGCGTAGAACGTGTTTGCCGTTGACAGGAGGGTCAGTCCCTTGAGAAACTTCATGCCAAAGAACAGTATGACCACTCCAACTATTGCCACGAGGGCTATCTGCACCTCTTTCCTTATTCGTATCATCGACCTTTACCTTTTGTTTCTGTTGCTTTTGAACTCTCTGATTGCCTGTACCACGTCGGTCCGGCTGCCGCCTTTGAACGCGACAATGAACGCTTCGGGAAACTTTTCCAGCAGCGTTTTGCGCGTCCGGTATATCTCATTGTAGTCGGAAGAGGAGCCTACAGTGTATTTGTAAAGCCCGTTTTCCACGTAGGACTCCGCGTCTTCCACTCCCTTAAACTGCGGACTGCCCGTCGCCAACCGGCGGCTGCTTGCCATAATCTGCACCTTGAATATGGGGATTCCGCCCGTATCGGCCTCCTGCACCGCCGCCTTTGGTGTCTGTTCCGCCGCCTTCGATGATTGAGAAGCCGCCTTCGATGATTGAGAAGCAGCCGTTGATGATTGAGAAGCAGCCGTTGGCGGTTGGGCAGAAGCCGTCTTTGCCCCTTGTCCTGCCGTTCTCGCGGTAGCAGAAGGGGCTGCCGGCACTGCGTTTCTTGCGCTTGCAAGCTCGTCAATCACCGTTTGCGAAGTCTGTTTCCTGATGTTCTGCGCCTTGGCAGCGGTCTCTTTCTTCTCGGCAACGGGCTGTGGCTCCTCCTTTTCCTGCTGCGTTGCCTGATACGGAACGGCAATCCGCTTGTCGTACTTCTTCCTGTAATCGACGAAAGCAAGGTATATTCCGCGCCCGAAGTTGTCTATCCCGCTGTCTGAGTTCAGCAGTTGCTCCTCGTCAGCGGTGCTGATGAACCCCAATTCTATAAGACAACTGGGCATTGAAGTCTCGCGTAGCACGAGAAATCCGGCCTGTTTTACGCCCTTGTCCGGGCGGTTTGCGGTTACGCAAACGCGGCGTTGCACCAGCCGGGCGAGGTCAACGCTCTTCGCCATGTTGCGGTCTTGGAGGAATTCAAACATGATATAGCTCTCGGAAGAGTTGGGGTCGAAGCCCTCATAGTGCTGCTTGTAGTCCTTTTCCACGAGGATTACCGAGTTCTCACGCTTTGCCACATCGAGGTTGTCTGCCGCCCTGTGCATACCCAAAGTGTATGTTTCCAGTCCGCGTGCGGTGCGTCCGCCGGGCAAAGCGTTGGTGTGTATGGACACGAAAAGGTCGGCTTTGCTGCGGTTGGCGATGCTTGCACGCTCGTGAAGCGGCACGAACTTGTCGGTTTTCCGGGTGTATATGACACGCACGTCGGGGCAATTCTTTTCCACATACCGCCCGAAAGCGAGCGCAACGTTGAGGTTTATGTTCTTTTCTTTGGAGAAATTGCCCACGGCACCGGCGTCGTGACCGCCGTGACCCGCATCGATTACCAGCGTGAACCGTTTGTCTGCGGCATTAATAACCAATGCGCAACAAACGAGAACAGCCCAAAGTAGAAGCGGTCTTTTGCCCATAGCAGTCGTTAAGAGGATACAAAAGTAGCCATTTCCCGATAAAAACCCGAACTTATCTGTGGGTTTTATCTTTTATTAAATGTAGTTCCACGCCGGCTCCCCGGCAGTCTGCGCCTATCGGAGGATTGACTTTTTTGATGGAGAGGTCTATGCTGCAAGCCTCGGGAAAGGCGTTTTCTACGGCTTTGGCTATGCGTCCGGCCACGTGTTCGAGCAGGTTTGACGGCTGCGCCATCTCGGTCTTTACCTTATTATATAGTGTTGCGTAGTTCAAAGTGTCGGCAACGTCGTCGGTTTCCATGGCCTTGGCGATGTCGAAACCCACGCGGAGGCTGACGACAAAGTCCGCCCCCACAGCCCTTTCCTGCGGCATTACGCCGTGGAAGCCGTGCAGACGAATGTCGTCAAGACGTATGTAGCTTGTACAGAGTTCCATCTTTGTGTCAGCCAAACCGCCTGGTTGCTGTGTTCAAACGGGCTTCTTTCCGTGTGCCAATGGCCTTCTTTCCACGTATAAAAGGTCTCTTTCCGCAGTGCTATCCGCAGCGCGAAGCTCCGCAGTTCTTGCAGATGAGGCAGCCTTCCTGGTAGATTAGCGTCTCCTGGCCGCACACCGGGCACTTGCGTCCTTTGGCTTCCGTGCCGTCAACGATGTATTTCTTCAGTGCGCGCTCCACTCCGTTCTTCCATGTGTTGATGCTTTCGCTCTTCAGTTGCAGCGAGCTGACCAGCTTGATCACGTGGTCTATGGGCATCCGGTAGCGCAGTACGCCGCTGATAAGTTTGGCGTAGTTCCAGTATTCCGGGTTGAATTTCTCGCTCAATCCCTCCACTGTTGTCTTGTAACCGCGCTTGTTTTCAAACTGGAAGTCATACCTGCGCTTGCCGTTCTCGTCGGTTTGCTTTATTATCTTGCCCTTCGTCACTGTCTTGGGCAGCACTATTCCCTCCTCGTCGTCCTGCAATCCGGTGAATATCTCATAGGGATAGCCGTCCAGCAGCCCCACAAAGGCCACCCATTTCTCCTTGTTGTTCTGGAAACGCACCACGTCGCACTCCAGTTCCTTGGGTCTCACCTCCACCACTTCGGGGTGTTTGCACGGGTTTTCCGCCGCGTTCTGTTCCTTTTCCGCTTTCTTCTTGTCCTTGTCCGACACGGAAATCATCACTCCTGAGCGGCTTCCGTCGCGATAGATGGTGCATCCCTTGCAGCCCGAGCGCCATGCTTCTACATACAACTTGTCCACCAAGTCTTCGTCAACGTCGGCCGGAAGGTTCACGGTGACGCTGATTGAGTGGTCCACCCACTGCTGTATTGCACCCTGCATGCGCACTTTCATAAGCCAGTCCACATCGTTTGCCGTAGCTTTGTAGTATGGCGACCGTTCAACCAACGCATCTATTTCCTCCTGAGAGTATTTCTTTGCGGTGTCAATGCCGTTCACTTCCATCCACGTGAGGAACTTACGGTGATAGACAATGTACTCTTCAAACGAGTCGCCCACCTCGTCCACGAAGTCCACATGGGCGTTTTCGTCACCCGGATTGACCTTTCTCCTGCGCTTATACACCGGCATGAACACCGGCTCTATGCCGCTTGTGGTCTGCGTCATCAGGCTTGTCGTACCCGTAGGGGCTATGGTGAGACAGGCAATGTTGCGCCTCCCGTACTTTGCCATGTCGGCATACAGACCGGCGTCGGCCTCCTTTATGCGGTTGATGAACGGGTTGTCCTTCTCCCTCTCCGCGTCGTACACTTCGAAAGCGCCGCGCTCGCGGGCCATATCCACCGAGGAGCGGTAGGCTGCCAAGGCCAGTGCCTTGTGGACAGTGACCGAGAAGTCGGTGGCTTCCTGCGTTCCGTAGCGCAGATTCATGGCGGCCAGCATGTCGCCCTCGCCCGTTATGCCTACGCCGGTGCGGCGTCCCATGCCGCTCTTGCGCTTTATCTTCTCCCACAGGTGCTCCTCTGCGCCCTTCACCTCGCCGCTCTGCGGGTCGCTCTTCACCTTTTCTATTATAAGGTCAATCTTTTCAAGCTCCAAATCCACTATGTCGTCCATCAGCCGCTGGGCTGCTGCCACATGGCGGCGGAACAGTTCGTAGTTGAAACTGGCCTCCGGGGTGTAGGGATGCTCCACGTAGGAGTACAGATTGACCGACAACAGGCGGCAGGAGTCGTAGGGACAGAGAGGTATCTCGCCGCACGGGTTGGTGGAAACGGTGCGGAAGCCGAGGTCGGCGTAGCAGTCGGGTATGCTCTCGCGTATGATTGTGTCCCAGAAGAGCACTCCCGGCTCGGCGCTTTTCCATGCGTTGTGCACTATCTTGCGCCACAGCGTCTTCGCGTCTATCTCCTTTTTCCACTCTGGACTGTCGCTGTCTATGGGGAACTGCTGCACATACGGTCTGTTTTCGGTGGCTGCGCGCATGAACTCGTCGTCTATCTTGACCGAAACGTTGGCTCCCGTCACCTTACCCTCGGTCATTTTCGCGTCTATGAACGCCTCGCTGTCCGGGTGCTTGATGCTTACGCTCAGCATCAGCGCGCCGCGTCGTCCGTCCTGCGCCACTTCGCGCGTGGAATTGCTGTATCTTTCCATGAAAGGCACGAGTCCCGTCGAAGTGAGCGCCGAATTGTTCACCGGCGAACCCTTCGGACGCAGGTGCGAAAGGTCGTGTCCCACACCGCCGCGCCGCTTCATCAGCTGCACCTGTTCCTCGTCTATGCGCATAATCGCGCCGTATGAGTCGGCGTCGCCGTCGAGTCCTATAACGAAACAGTTGCTCAGCGAAGCTATCTGGTGGCCGTTGCCTATGCCCGTCATGGGGCTTCCCGCCGGAATAATGTAGCGGAAGTGGTCGAGAAGCCCGAATATTTCGGCCTCGTCCATCGGGTTGGCATACTTTTTCTCTATGCGCGCTATCTCGCGGGCAATGCGATGGTGCATGTCACTGGGCGACTTCTCGTAGATATTGCCGAAGCTGTCCTTCATGGCATACTTGTTTACCCAAACGCGGGCGGCCAGTTCGTCGCCGCCAAAGTACTGTAAGGAGGCAGCAAAGGCCTCGTCGTAGGTGTAAGTCTGCTGTGTTTCCATTGACTGATTATGGTCAGAAAAGTGGCACAAAGATAGTCGTTTTTCATTCATAACTGACACTTTTGGGAGAAAAAGTTTGGCCTTTGCCGCCGAAAAGTTTGCCGAAACGGACAACATCTCCGCTGCAAAAACCTGTAAAGTTCGCCGTAAATTCCCCGGACAGCCCCCTTGGCTGATGCCACACCGGCAGTGGCTCTGTTGTATGGGCTTTACAGAAACGGCAAGAGCGGCGTACAATTAATTCCGGCCGATATTTGACACTTTGCGGGCCATCGTTCTGGAACTGTGGAGCCGCTTTACTGTAGCAAATATGGCGTTTCCCGTCCGTAAACATGGCACTTATGGCCGTAACTCGGCCGTTTACGATGCGCAAATGCCGTGTTTTTGAAGGCAAAGACGAAAGCCCGCGTCACACTGACGCCCAAAGATTCGAGTGTAGTCGATACTACGACGTGCAGGACACGGCGGATTCAAATGTGACAGCGTTCTTTAGGGACAGTCATGAGGCAGGCCTCCCATGGACGGCACACTTTCCCGAAAAGAAAGTGCCGCCCATGTTGTTGCTTTTCATGCTTATTGCATTAACTTTGCCGCTGATTGGCAAGGCCGGAAGCCTTGGGTCAATTCAACGGACGCTATACATTATCATATAATATGCAAGAGATAAAGAAGCTGTTGTCGCTGCCGCCTAACCTTGTGGACTGCTTTCACGACGTTACGGGGCTGCCCCGCGACGAGTATTTCTGCGGTTGCGACCCCATAGGCCACCGTGTGGGCAGTGGCGGAGGCACCACTTGGCTGCTCGAGCAGTGCCACAAGGCGTGCGCCAACGGCATTGACTTCGACACGTGGCTGGCCTCCGAACGCAGGATAATAGTACACGCAGGAGGCCAGAGCCGGAGGTTGCCGTCGTATGCACCGTCGGGTAAGATACTGACACCCATACCCGTGTTCCGCTGGGAGCGCGGACAGAAGCTGTCACAGACACTGCTTGACCTGCAAATGCCGCTCTACGAGAGGCTGATGAGGCTCGCTCCCGAAGGCATAAACACCATGATAGTGAGCGGTGACGTGTATATCCGCGCCGCCGAACAGCTGCCTCCCGTGCCGGAAGCCGACGTTGTGTGCTACGGATTGTGGCTCGACTCGTCCATAGCACGTGACCATGGCGTGTTTGTCTCCGACCGCAGCACTCCGTCAGTGCTCAAGCGGATGCTGCAAAAGCCAAGCGCTGCTACGCTGAACGAACTGCTCCAAACGGGTTTCTACCTCACTGACATCGGCGTATGGATGCTCAGCGACCGCGCCGTAAGGCTGCTTATGAAGCGTTCGCGCCCCGGCGGCGAGCTGAAAGAGTATGACCTGTACGGCGAGTTCGGCTGCACTCTCGGCACCGACCCCACCATTGCCGACGACGAACTGCGGTCGCTGAAGGTGGCCATCGTGCCGCTGCCGGGCGGCGAGTTCTACCATTACGGCACAAGTATGGAGATGATAACGTCGTCAGTGGCCGTCCAGAACCTCGTCAACGACCAGCGCGAGATAATGCACCACGGCAGAAAGCCGCACCCGTCGATATTCATTCAGAACGCAACCGCGCACATTGCCATAACCGAAGCCAACACCAACCTGTGGATAGAGAACAGTTGCGTGGGCGGAAACTGGCGCATCAGCCACGACAACATCATAACCGGCGTGCCGCAAAACGACTGGACGGTGAGCCTCAACGCCGGGCAGTGCATCGACATTGTGCCGGTGGACGAGCATGGGTTTGCCATACGCACGTATAATATAGGCGACAAGTTTGCCGGAAGCGAGCAACAGCGCAGGCGGTTCCCGTTGGTTGACAATGTGGAAACCATCGGTCTGTTGCTGCCGTCGCTGCTCAATGGCACGGCCAACCTTCAGGATTACGACCTCGTGAGTGCCGAGGAGCTGAACGACAAGGCCAACCTGCGGAGGCTCACCGCACAGCGCGAGGAGTTCCGCAAGCTGAACTGGCCACAGCTGGCGGCCAATTACGAGCACAGTGTGTTCTTCCAGCTCGACTTGGACGACGCTGCGCACGAGTTCACACGCCTCTCCATACCCGCTCCCCGGCCCATTGCCGACGATGCACCGCTGCTGCGGCGTATGCGCGACGCCATGTTCCGGTCGGAAATGGCACGCCTTCAGGGACTTCCCTTTGAGGCAGACGACCGCAAGGCGTTCGCTTTGCTGCGCGAAGGGCTTGCTTCCACAGTGCTCGGACAGCGGCAGAGTCCAAGAATGGCAGTACATCCCGACCAGATAGTGTGGGGTCGCAGCCCGGTACGCATCGACATATCGGGCGGATGGACCGACACTCCGCCCTTCTGTCTTATGGATGGAGGCAACGTTATCAACCTTTCCGTGGAGCTGAACGGCCAGCCGCCGCTGCAAGCCTACGTGAAACCGTGCCGCGAAGCCCACATCGTGCTGCGCAGCATCGACCTCGGGGCGGTGGAGACGGTTGACACGTATGAACAGTTGGCCGACTTCTCCCACGTGGGAAGCCCGTTCTCCATACCAAAGGCCGCTCTTGTGCTCGCCGGTTTCCATCCCGACTTCTGCGCAGAGCGGCACTCCGCGCTGCGAGACCAGCTGGCCGGCTTCGGCGGAGGCATCGAACTGACGCTGCTCTCTGCCGTGCCTGCGGGCAGCGGACTGGGCACCAGCAGTATTCTGGCGGCCACTGTGCTCGGCGCAGTGAGCGACTTCTGCTCGCTGGCGTGGGACAAAAACGAGATATGCAAGCGCACTCTTGTGCTGGAGCAGCTGCTTACGACCGGCGGAGGGTGGCAGGACCAGTACGGAGGAGTGCTTGGGGGAGTGAAACTGCTGCAGACATCGCGCGGATTCGACCAGCAGCCGTTGGTAAGCTGGCTTCCCGACGACCTGTACACGCAGCCGGAGTATGCCGCTTGCCACCTTTTATATTATACAGGCATAACCCGCACGGCGAAAAGTCTGCTTGCCGACATCGTGCGGCGTATGTTTCTCAACAGCAACGCACAGCTCCAGCTCCTCCGCAGCATGAAATGCCACGCCATAGACATGTATGAAGCCATACAAAGGCTCGACTTCGACCGCATGGGACGGCTGTTGCGCGAAAACTGGCAGCAGAACCAGGCACTTGACTGCGGCACCAACCCGGATGCAGTCAAGGCCTTGACGCAACAGATTGACGACTACTGCCTCGGATACAAGCTCCCCGGCGCCGGCGGAGGGGGCTATCTCTACATGGTAGCCAAGGATCAGGGGGCGGCAGCGCGCATCAGACAGACGATAAACGCGCACCCGGTCAACGCCAATGCCCGCTTTGTCGATATGGCATTGAGCAAAAACGGTCTGCAAGTGAGCCGCAGCTGACGTGCCGCCGGCATACCGGCAACGGGCAAAGGCCGTTTTCTTGAGCATTAAAGGCCGCTTGGGGGCATTAACAGAACAGCCAAAACGGGCAGTATGCTTGATGCACACTGCCCGTTTTGGCTTTAAGCCACGCCAATCCGCAGGAACGGATTGGCCGACTGCCGGTTTGCGGATATTACCAGATGTTTGTAGCCAGAATACCGTACCACTTCGCGCAAGTCTTCACATGACCTACCCAGTAGCTCTTGGACAGATCCACCTTGTCACCGAAGGCATTGGCCACTGCTTCTGCATTTGAATAAGGCACGATGTCGTCGTTCTCGCTGTGATAAAGATTTATCTTGTGTACGGGAGTCCAGCCTGTTGTCAGGTCGTTCTTGTCCAGACACTCATAGAGAGCCTGTGTCATCGCGGAGTTTTTGTTGAGTGCAGAGTCGCTCAACATATCCTTGACCGAGATCTTTTCTTGCCCAAGCAGCTCCTTAAGCTTGGCTATGAGTTCCTCAGACGTGTTTTCCTTGGCGGCAAGGAGCTGGTCCATCGTAGGCTTGACCTTGAGATACTTGTCGCTGTAGAAGTCTTCCTCCTTCCATTTGCCAAGGATTTCAGGATAGCAATACAGCATTGACTTGATGACGATGGGCAGGATTACCGGATAGGAAAGGCTCTCTGCATCGTAGTAGTAGTCCATTGTCTTTCTCGGGCAGTACGGGCCGGCGCAGCAATATGAATATTCAAAGCGCCACTTGTTGGCCACATCCAGATGGGTGTCGAGATACTTGTGTACGGCCAGAGCGTTTCCTCCGCCCTGCGAAGCGCCGAGCACATACATCTTCCAGTCGTCTTCCATCTTGGTGCCCGACCCTTTCTTCTGCTGGAACACCGCATAACCGGCTTCGAGAGCGTCAACTGAGTTTACGGCGCATATCTCATGGTTGAGGTAAGGGTGCTGCTTGTCCTTCGAAAAGCCGTATCCGATATAGTCAGGCATGATCAGCAGGTTGTCGCCAAGGGTAAGCTGTTCCTTTGAATGGCTGTACGACGGACACTCGGCGTCGCTCAGTATGGTGTAATGCTCCATCAGATAGATGTTGTTGGGGTCAAGGTCGTGCCAACCGAAGAACCAGTATTGCGCCCAGGACACGATGGAAGACATCAATATCGAGTTTCCCAACGGTCCGCGGCTCCAGTATTTGTATGTATAGGACTTGAAGCCCATCGAAATGCCGCTGACATTGGTGGTATCACCAAGCTTTGCCTTCAATTCTTTGGCCACTTCCTGCTTGCGCGCTTCGATTTTGGCCATGAAAGCCTTGCGGAGCGTGTCCTGATCTGCGGCGTCCACGCCCTGCGCAATATACAGCTTGTTGAACATTTCCTCGGCAGAGATCACTGCGGAGTCGCTGATGAATACCGTAGCGGTGTCAACCTTTATGATTGTAGAGTCGTTTCCTGTACCGTTGCCGCCGGTTTCGTTTCCGTCGTCGTTGCTACAGGATGAAAAGTTCACGCCTATCAATGCTGCAAGCAATAGGCTCAAATACAGATTAAGTCTCTTCATAACAGTTTTGTTGATGGTTAAAATTATTATTCCGTACTGATTCGGTTCTACATATTTAATAAAAGAACGTCTAAGATGCGGCAAAGGTAAGAAGAAAATCTGACGCATGGAACAAACATACCGGTCTTTTCAAAAAATCATATACATCTTTGACGAAACCCATATGGATGTTTGGCAAAGATGCATGCAATCTTTTTTCAGGATAAAACCGGGGTTTCCGGGGGAGAAACCCGGCAGCGGCGAGGAGGGGCTAACTGTTGTAGTCGTGGGTGATGTTGTGGCGCACGTAGGCACGGTGTCCGTAGGCGGCAACCACGGCGAAGCACACCAGCGAGAGCACAAACGAGGAATTGGTAGGGGGCAGTCCGAGCAGCGAGAAGTCGCCGTCTATCATGGCTGCCTGTAGCGGCGGGAACACCGAGCCGCCCAGTATGGACATGATAAGCCCGGCGCCTCCCACCTTCACATTGTCGCCCAAGCCGCGCAAGGCTATGCCGTAGATGGTGGGGAACATGAGCGACATGCATCCGCTGACGGCCACAAGGCAGTAGAGACCGGTGCGGTCGGTGAACAGGATGACTCCGCACACGGCCGCAGCCCCAAGCACTGCGAGTATGGCGAGCAGCTTGCCGGGCTGGATGTAGCGCAGGAACCATGTGCAGACGAACCGGCTGCAGGTGAAAAGCACCAGTGCGGCTATGTTGAACTTCTGCGACAGTATCTCCGCCCCGCGCTCTTCCATGCCCTCACCCATGAGGATGCGGGTGCCGTACTGTATGATAAAGGTCCAGCACATCACCTGTGCGCCTATGTAGAAGAACTGTGCCACCACTCCTTCGCGGTAGTTCTTGGCGCGGAGCAGTTCGCCCAGCGTGCGCCGTAAGCCCTTCCCGGAGTGCGTGTCGGCATCCATGGGCATGCGTTTCAGGGCGATGGCCACAAGAAGCGCCAGCACCACGATGCCGATGAAGAGGTATGGCTGGATGAGAACGCCGAGGTCGTAGTCCTTTATGGCCTCGAATTGGGCGTCGGAAAGTTCGCCGCGCGACAGCGTGTCCATGGGGTTCATCCTCGCCTGCACGCAGTTCATGGCCACATACATGCCGGCCAGTGCGCCGATGGGGTTGAACGCCTGGGCCAGATTGAGCCTCCGCGTGGCCGTCTCCTCGCTTCCCATACAGTAGATGTAGGGGTTGCAGCTCGTTTCAAGGAACGACAGGCCGCACGTCATGACGAAATAGGCCAGCAGAAAGGGCAGATAGACACCCGCGGCCTTGGCCGGGAAGAACATCAGCGCACCGGCGGCGTAGAGCGAAAGCCCCACCATCACCCCTGCCTTGAACGAGTAGCGCTGGATGAACAGCGAGGCCGGAAACGCCATGACGAAATATCCGAGGTAGAAGGCCACCTGTACCAGTGCGCCTTCGGTCACGCTCATGCGGAAAATCTTGGAGAAAGCCTTTACCATCGGGCTGGTCACGTCGTTGGCAAAGCCCCACAGGGCAAAGCAAGTGGTTATCATCAGGAACGGAACGAGCAGGCTCACACCATTGCGGCGCAGCACTCCGTCGCCCTGTCTCGTCTTGTCTTTCATTGTCAGTAGCCGGTTTTGGCCGCTAAATTACGAATATTAATCCTAACGGCAAAGCGTTTTTGCAAGACAACTTGCCGTCCCAGCCGGAGAAACCATGCCGTTTGCGCTCCGCAAACCGCCCGGTTTTGACCCGCAAACCGCCGGGCTACGGGTTGCAAACAGGCCGTTTCCCGAACCCGTTGGCCGCCAGCGGCTTGCAAAACGGCCTGCAGCGCAGGAAAAATAGGCCGCCCCACAAGGCTATGTGGATTAATCTTTGTACCTTTGCACCCGATTTTAAGCAGTTTTTAAGGTAATCAGGAAATGCAAGACATCAGAAACATTGCCATCATCGCCCACGTTGACCACGGAAAGACAACGCTCGTGGACAAGATGATGCTGGCCGGCAACCTCTTCAGGGAGGGTCAGGACCTAAGCAACCAAGTGTTGGACAACAACGACCTGGAGCGTGAGCGCGGCATCACCATACTTTCAAAGAACGTGTCCATCAACTGGAAGGGCACAAAGATAAACATCATCGACACTCCGGGCCACTCTGACTTCGGCGGAGAGGTGGAGCGCGTGCTCAACATGGCCGACGGCTGCCTCCTGCTGGTCGATGCGTTTGAAGGGCCCATGCCCCAGACGCGCTTTGTGTTGCAGAAAGCGCTGCAAATAGGGCTGAAACCGATAGTGGTAGTCAACAAGGTGGACAAGCCGAACTGCCGCCCGGAGGAAGTGTATGAAATGGTTTTCGACCTGATGTTCTCGCTTAACGCCACCGAAGACCAGCTCGACTTCCCCGTGGTCTATGGTTCGGCCAAGAACGGATGGATGAGTGAGGACTACAAGAAGCCCTCCACCGACATCACATACCTGCTCGACAAGATCATAGAGGCCATTCCCGCACCGAAAATGATTGAGGGAACGCCGCAGATGCTCATCACCTCGCTCGACTATTCAAGCTATACGGGGCGCATAGCCGTGGGACGTGTCCACCGCGGCACGCTTGCCGACGGCATGAACGTGACCATAGCCCACCGCGACGGCACCCTGGAGAAGACAAAGATAAAGGAGCTGCACACATTCGAGGGCATGGGCCACAAGAAGACCACGGAAGTGAAGAGCGGAGACATCTGCGCCGTCATCGGGCTGGAGCATTTCGAGATCGGCGACACCATCTGCGACTTCGAAAACCCCGAAGCCCTGCCCCCGATAGCCATCGACGAGCCTACAATGAGCATGCTCTTCACCATCAACGACTCGCCCTTCTTCGGCAAGGAGGGCAAATTCGTCACCAGCCGCCACATTAACGACCGCCTGCAGAAGGAGTTGGAGAAAAACCTCGCCCTGCGGGTGAGACAGTTCGAGGACAACACCGACAAATGGGTGGTGAGCGGACGCGGAGTGCTGCACCTTTCGGTGCTCATAGAGACCATGCGCCGCGAGGGCTACGAGCTTCAGGTGGGCCAGCCGCAGGTGATATACAAGGAAATAGACGGAGTGAGGTGCGAACCCGTAGAGGAACTGACCATAAACGTGCCGGAGGAGTTCGCGTCCAAGATGATTGACATGGTAACCCGCCGCAAGGGCGACATGATCTCGATGGTCAATCTGGGCGAACGCGTCGATATAGAGTTCGAGATACCCTCGCGCGGCATCATAGGCCTGCGCACCAACGTGCTCACCGCAAGCCAGGGCGAGGCCATCATGGCACACCGCTTCAAGGAGTACCAGCCCTACAAGGGCGACATAGCCCGCCGCACCAACGGCTCTATGATTGCCATGGAGAACGGCACGGCTTTCGCCTACTCGATAGACAAGCTGCAGGACCGCGGCAAGTTCTTCATCGACCCGGGCGACGAGGTCTATGGCGGCGAAGTGGTCGGCGAGCACGTGCATGACAACGACTTGGTGGTAAACGTGACCAAGGCCAAGCAGCTGACCAACACCCGTGCCAGCGGCTCGGACGACAAGGCGCGCATCGTGCCCCGCACGGTTCTGTCGCTCGAAGAGGCTCTCGAATACATCAAGGAAGACGAGATGGTCGAGGTAACCCCCAAGAGTATGCGCATGCGCAAGATCATTCTTGACCACAACGAGCGCAAAAAGAACTCCAAGGGCTAAGCCTCAGCCTCCCAAAGAGGCCGCACAAAGGCATCGTCGCTCCCGTCCGGGACATTGAAGCCAGACTTCAGCCTCCGAAAGAGGCCAAGAAAAAGGCGGCTTGCAACCTTTCCAAGGAACTTGCAAGCCGCCTTTTCGCATCTTAGTGCCGCATCAAGACGTAATGCGGCGTGGGGTCAACAGGCGGAAACGGTGGATTGCCCCTGCCTTTCCCCGCCCTTTATAAGCTGCCGGTTGCGGACAACCGGAACATTTCAGGACACCTTTCAAATCCCATTTCACTCTGTATCGGGTCAAAAAGCGGCAAAAAGACCGCACAATCGGCTCAAACAGACCCGAAATCCAAGATGTTTTTGTGTTTTTGACCCGATTAAAGTTCTTGACACATGACATTTGACGTTTCAATACCACGGTTTCGCCCCGTGCAGCTGCCGGATAAAATAAAGATATGAGCCGGTTAATCACGCAAAAGGCCGGGACGGGAAAAGGGGGAAGTTCCTTCCAAAGCCTTTATTTGAGCTTTGAAAGGAACTTTTCCTTATCAACTATGAAGCGGAGGTGGGTGCCTTCGCCGATGAGAGTGTCGCCCTGCGATGCCGAAACCTTGAAGTAGAGCTTGCGCCCGTCTATCTTTTCGAGTGTGGCGGTGGCCGAAACCTCTGCGCCAACGGGCGACGGCTTTAGGTGTGACGACTCTATATGTCCGCCAACCGTGGTGCTGCCGTCGGGCAACCCGGCGGCTACGGCGAGCATAGCGGCGTTTTCCATGAGCGCCGTCATTGCCGGAGTGGCGAAAACGGGCATATCCCCCGACCCTAAGGCTATGGCCGTGTTGTCCTCCTTTACCGTTGCAGTGCTTGTGTGTGTCAGTCCTGTCTGTAGCATTGTAGTTGTTTTTGTTGGTTTGTCTTGTGTTTACGTGTCGCTTCCGGCCGTTTCCTCCCTCGAAATCTTGAGGTATTCGGACGGTGTCATGCCGTTCACCTTGCGGAAAGCGCGTATGAAACTGACGGCATTCGTATAGCCTACCTCCTCATAGACGGCCTGTATGGTCATCTTTTCGTAGTTGTTGCGGTCGGCCAGGCGGCGGCACGCTTCCCTTATACGCCTCTCATTGAGCAGCGTTTTGAAGTTCTTTCCGTATGTCTCGTTTATGATTTGCGACACGTACTTGGTGTTTGACCCCACGGCTTCGGCCAGTGTGTTCAGGCTGAAGTCGGGCTTTGCAATGGCTTTCGTGTCGTCCATTACCTTGATAATCTTCGCCAGAAGGGTCTTCATCTGGCCGCTTTCCATGCTCGGAGTGGCCGCAGGAGTGTCTCCTGAGGCCGCTTCGGCAGGCTTGTCGGACAGCAGACGGCCGAGCAGCCGCTCGTTCTTCTGCTCCTGCTGTTGCAGTTCGCGCGTCTTTTGCAGCAGTGTGCTGTGGGCAAAGCGCAGTTTCCGGTTGTTGCGCAGCAGCAGAAACGACAGCAGAAGCAGCAACAGGAGCAGCAGCGAGATGCCGATTATGGTAAGCGTCTGGCGGTTTATCACTCCGTTGAGCGACGCTATGTGCTCGTCGGTCATCCTCGTTTCGTAGTCGCGCAGCTCGTTGTCGGCCGAAAAGATTGTGTTACGGTTGAAAATGGTGTCGGAAAGCGACAGGTAAAGGCCCCGGTATCTCTCCTCTTCAGACTTGTTGCCGATGGCCGCATTGGCGTTCCACAGCAACTGATAGACGCTTATGAGCAGGTCGAACGCCTTTTCGCGCTTTGCCTCCGGCTCACATATTCGGGCATAGTCGATGGCTTTGGCATAGTCACCCAGCTTCATGTAGATCTCACCCAGCTCGCAGTATTGGAAAAGCGAGTACTCTTTGCCCATCCGGTTGTCCCTTGCATACTGCAAAGCCTGCTCGTGGCGCCTGATGGCCGCACTGGTGTCGCCCTCTGTCATGGCCAGCCGCGCCCTATTATATATAAGGTAATACTTGTCGGTGGCCTTGGTCAGGTGCTGGTTTTCGAGCAGTTTGAAGTAGTGGCGCGCGTTTTCCGGGTCGTTAAGTTTGCAGTAGTTGGCTACGATGTTGGTCAGGAAACTGGTTTGGATGCCCGTGTCGCCGTGGGCAATGGCCATGTTGTAGCCTTTAAGGTGATAGTTGAGACTGCGCTTGTGGTCGTTCAGGTTGTAATAAACGTTGCCTATATAACCCGTACTGACCACCATGGTGCTGTAGTCGCCCTCCTTTTCGGCCGTTTCAAGGCTTTTGGCAAAGCATTTCAAGGCCATCGGGAAGTTGTCATTGCCCGCATAGTCGAGTCCCTGGAGCAAAAGTTCGCGTCCTGTAGTGGCGGCTTGTGCTGCCACAACCATGAGAAAGGCGACAAATATGTGTAAGCTGCGTAACCTCATCACGAATATTTTGCAATGCAAAAATAGCGTTTTTCTAACAAAAGAGCAGTGAAACCGCCCAAAAACTGCCTAAAAAGCTAACATTTCTTGAATTGTAACAAACTTCCGAGCGGCAATGCGGTACCGTATCGCAGATGTTTCTTACTTTTGCAGATGCAATATAGAAAGGATAGCTTATGCGGAAAATCTTACTCTTATTCGCATTTGTTTGTGTCAATTTGACACCAAACAGTGCACAAACCGGCTACAAAGTAAGTACAGACGTACAAAAGAAGAATGTACTGCTTGAGGACTTCACCGGCTACAACTGCGGTAACTGCCCCGACGGGCACAAGATTGCCGCCAAGATAAAGCTGTCACACCCTGACAGAGTGTTTCCTGTTGCGGTACATGCCGGGTGGTATGCCGTCCCGACAGGTGTGGACGCTCCCGACTTCCGCACAGCGGAGGGTACAGAAATCAACGACTATTTCGGTGTAACGAGCTATCCTTCGGGAATGACAAACCGCAAGCCTTGGGATCAGATTGGTCAGGTGCAGAGCCGCAGCTATTGGCTTTCCTGCAGCCGCCAGCTATGTTTAGAGAATGCGGACGTGAACGTGTGGGTGGGAAGCAGCTATGACAAAACCACAAAGAAGCTCACCGCCGACGTGGAACTATACTATACGAATGGTGTGGACAACAATTCATCATCGCTCTGTATCAGTCTGCTCCAGGACGGCATACTTGGCCCGCAAGCCGGAGGCGACATGGAGGACGAATATGTACACAACCACGTGTTGCGCGCAATGCTTACTCCGGCATGGGGCGATACCATCAGCGTGAGCGGAGCGGGGACATACGTGAAGAGGCACTACGAATATGACGTGCCCGACATGGTGGGCACCATTGCTACAGACCCTCTGCACTCACAGATTGTGGCTTACGTGATAGACAGCAACAAGGTTGTGATGAACGTGAACGGATGTAGCGTGGACTGTCCGGGAATGGAGCTGCCCACTGGAGCCACGCTGGAGGGATACAAGATTGTGCCGACGCGCAACTATGGCTTCAACTACTTTGAGTGCTACCTCGTGAATAGCGGCACACAGCCCATTAGGAGTGCCACGTTTAGGATGACATTCGACGAGGAAGAGGGCATCGACTGCACATGGACTGCCGCTGACGGTGAGGAGATAGGCAAACTGGAACGCGGATATGTGAAGTTTCCCGTGAGCATCCCCGAGGAGTATGTCAAGGAAGGGTGCGACTATAAGCTCACGCTGACCGGCCTTAACGGTGATGCATGTAGCGGGAACGCCATAAAGGGGTCGTTCGGTGCTATGATAAACGTTAGCGGCGACCTCAAGGCGAAGATTAAGATAGACCGACAGGCCAGCGACAACACTTTCCGCCTACTCAATGCCAATGGAGAGACAGTGGCGGAATACGGCCCATACCCCGACGGCGAGGCAGAAACAAAGGAGGAGACAGTATCTTTCCCTGCCGACGGCATCTACTGTTTTGAGGTTACGGATGCATGGGGCAACGGCATTCTCTCGCCACGCGGCAACCTGAAGATATACGATGGGAGCGATGCGCTTATAGTGAGCAACAATGAGATTTCCAACTTCGGCTACCGCGTGTTCTTCAACTATTCCAAAACAGCCGGCATCAATACGGTGCAGACAAACAAGGGCAACGGTATCGTTTATAACCTTTCCGGGCAGCGCGTGTCGTCTCCATTAAAGGGAAGGCTATATATAATAGATGGAAAGAAGATTATTAAATAACGCAATATTATGAAGAAGATTTACTTGGCTTTTGTCTTGACGATGCTATGCCTAACGGCATCAGCCCAGTGGTGCGAGGAAGGCGTACAGCCCAAACCCATGGGAACCAACAGCTATGGCGAGGAATATGTGGTGACGCCCGACGGCACGATATGGTATTACTACTACCATACTACCTATGAGATGCGCCTGCAGGCCATCACTAAGGACGGTGAACTGCTCTTTGGCGAGGCGGGAAAGGTCATTTCGAGCTATCTCAACCGCAGTTGGACACAGGTAAACCAGTATCTATATGCCAACAGCGACAATACTGTTACTCTTGTTGTTAGGGACTGTCGCAACTCAACTGAAGACGAGAAGATGTGTTCATACAATGCATACCGCTTCAAGTCTGACGGCACCAGCGTGTGGGACGAGGACGGAGTGAGCATCGACAATGGCATGGTGTATGACGACCTTGTCTGCATGACATTCTGCGAACTCTCCGACGGCAGCACAGCTTTTGCCTGGTCGCACAACTGCGGCGACGGCGGTTATGCCATAGAAATACAGAAAGTGTCCAAGGAAGGCAAGTGCCTCTACAATCTTGACGATACGCGGCTCACCAAGTCGAAGGCCTTTTATGTCTATCCCTATATGGTGCCTTCAGACAACGGCAGCTTCATCCTTGTCTATGCATATAGCAGCCAGTACTACCTGCGTGCCATGAAATACAACTCCGACGGCACAAAGGCATGGGACAACGAGGCCAAGGTGTACGGCGGCGGATGGGGAAGCATCACCTCATTGCAGAATCGCATGAAGGTGTACCCCACTCCCGACAACGGTGTGCTCGTGACATGGAGCGACGACCGTAGCAATGAGGGCTACTATGCGCCATATCTGGCATACATCAACAGCGACGGAACATCGCGTTTCACCAACGAGAGCGGCAAGCCTGATGTCCGTCTCTCCTACGAGGAACTGAGTGCGCATGCCCCGGCGATAGTGTTTAGCGCAGACAACAGCGACATATACGCCATCTTCGACCAGTTCGCACAGGATGTACAGCAGTGGAACCAGCTATCGCTGCAAAAGGTGAACAAGAACGGCGAGATACTCTACGGCGACAACGGCGTGCAGCTCGAACCACTGGCAGCAATAAACGTTGGACAACCCAGCTTACAGCTCGGTGAGGACGGCAGGCTGATATGCTTCTGGCAGCAGTTCTACGACTATCACCATGTAGATAATGTGTATAGCATACGCAATATGGCAGACGGCAGCGCAGTTAATACCGACAGGGCCAACGTTCACTTCCGCAGTTCCGAGGCTTACCGCGCGGCTTTGCAGACTACATACAGCAAGGCAGACGACACAATACTGCTCTACTGGGAGGAAGATGCGCAAAGTTCGTCGCAGGACTCCAAGACACGCTGCTGCCTGTTCAGCAAGATGACACGCAACTGCAAGGAATTGGGCACCTCTGGCATCAGCAGCACCACCGTGGACAAGACCGGCGGCAATGCCACCCGCTACGACATCACCGGCAGAATACTCTCCACCCTGAAGCCTGGCGACATCTATATCCAGGGCGGCAAGAAATATATAGCAAAATAATTTTCACCTATAAAACAATACGGACTATGAAAATGAAGAAGTATTTATTGGCAATAGCCTCGCTGCTGACATCGACAGTAGTCAGCGCACAGATGATAGGAGGCTACAAGGCGACAACATCGCAAGACGTGGCCTACAAGGAGGCTGTAACTATCAGCGACAGTGTCGTGCAAGGGTATCTCTACCTGAGCGACAGCATAGCTTCCAAATCTGTTGAGGGCAAGGGATTCCCCATTGGTTTCGACTTTCCGTTCAACGGCAGCGTATTCAAGTATTTTGGAGTGTCGGCACAGGGACTTATCAAACTCTCTGAAACCGACAGCGTCAAGATGGAAGTAGACAACAGCTTCATAAACAGCAGCAAAGAGGGCGGCAACAACACCATATTCTGCTACGACCAATATGCAATGAGCTATGACAAGGGCGAAACCGAAGGATGCGCCCCTACGTCGATAAGCTACAAGAGCAACGGCGATGAACTGGTGGTGGAATGGAAAGACCTGGGCATCAATACCAGCTCTTGGAAGAAACAACTCGTGGGCACTTACACCTTGCAGATACATCTGTTCAAGGACGGGAGGGTGAAATATGTGCTCAACGGACTGAGCGGACTTGAGTCCACATCTGCCGGAAACGTGACACTCGGCATGCGCGGAGGCGTACAGGACTACATCACATGGGACAGCTTCGACGCTACCAACAGCTACTATGCCACAAACAAGTCGTTCAAACTCTCGGCTTTGGCTGAGGGCCATACCATCTCTGTGAACACTCCGGGTGAGATTGTCGCTCCGGAAGTACAGCCTACAAACATCAAGACAGAGGTGAACTACAAGGATAGGGTGTATGCCACAGTGACGTTCGACGAGGCTGCAGGCGTGGACAACTACCTTATGCTCGTGTCGAAAGGCGCGCCTACTAAGGCTCCTGCCAACGACAGTACCTATGCCAAGGGCGATTCGATAGGCAACGCCGCAGTAATCCTCGCCGGAAAGGCCGGAATATGGGGGACAACGGCTGACAACCTTGACCACAACACTGACTACACCATCACGGTTTACGCCTACAACAGCTATGGAACAGGCTCTCCCAAATACAACCCCACAGCACCGTTGCAGACTTCATTCACCACAGCTCCTGAGAAGCCGGGCACGCTGAAAGTACTGTCTGCTTCCAAAAACAGCTTGAAGCTGAACGTGGCCGCCAACTCTGGCGACGACATGGTGATGGTGGTTTACAACGACTCTGTATATAACCCGGAGCTTGCCGGCAACCGTGCTTACGCGGGAACTCCCGACAAGTCGCTCAAGGCCGGAGACTACCTGACCTATAGCGACGGTGACACGAAGGACGAAAAGGCCGGCAAGGTGGCCTACTTCGGCAAGGCCGGAGACTTTGAGCTGACAGGTCTTGACGCTTCCACTTCATACTACTTCATAGCCTACAGCTACAATGAGACTACAGAGACATTCTCGCAAGGTGCTGACACTGCACAGGTGTGGACATCAACAGACATCACCGTGCCTTACGCAATGGACCTCACCGGAGCACCCGTATATCAGCTGCCCGGCGGATGGACGGCAGGCAACGGAGAATACAACTACGGTTTCCGCATCATAACCAAGGACGACCGTGAGATAAAGAGCCAGACCGAAGGCAACAACGTCATCTATTGTGACAACGGCGACAAAAAGACAACTTTCTCTATCGTATCGCCTACAATAGAACTCACCTCAAACAATAAAGTGTCTGTTGACTGGCTCATCAACCAGATGGGTTCTGGCTGGTTTGCAACCGCTGCTGCCTATGAGGAGTGGGACGAGGGCGACTCTCTGGCTTTCGTGCTCTATGCTGACGGCGAGAAGGTTGTTCTCAAGAAGTACACATCTGGAAACGCTCCCAAAGACGAAGATGCAGACTCATGGCATCCGGAGAGCTTCGACCTCAGCCTCTATGCCGGCAAGAACGTGCAGTTCGGCGTGGAATGGCTCGGAGCCTGCAACAGCACACTGAGACTGTATCTGGAGAACATCAAGGTGACAGGCGATTCACCCACAGGGATCGCTTCCGCCAAGTCGGCTTCTCAGACAAACGACGAAAAGACTTTCAACCTGAACGGGCAACGTGTTTCGGATACAGTCCGTGGCCTTGTCATTAAGAATGGCAAGAAGGTGATTGTGCGCTAAATGCAACGATAAAGTAACCCGTAAGGTTAGTTAGCCCCAATATCGGGGATGGGAGATGCCAACCGGCATTTTCCATCCCCGATATTTTTGTTTTATAAAGCCCGAAGGCCTGTTTGCAAATGCCAAACCGACCGCTTATGGTTGCCAAACCGCCCGTTTATGACAGCCAAACCGCCGCTTTACAATCACTAACCCGTCCCTCCGTAATTGCCGGCTTGCCGCTTCAAACGCCAAAAGGGCGGCGCAAAGGGCCCGTGTTGCCGGCTTTTTCCGTAATTTTGCACCACATAAAGACAAGAACAGGAATAATGGCACTGATAAAGTCAATAAAGGGACTTGTTCCTAAGTGGGGCAAGGACTGTTATTTCAGCG
>CAVAPI010000004.1:0-47637 GCA_963590445.1 Lachnospiraceae bacterium
CCTTTACGATAAATCCTGTTTTTGCAGGTATCTTCATTGCACGTGTCAGCAGCACCTTGCCTTCCGAAGGACTGAAGCCAGAAGCAATATAAGCCTTCACGTCTGTCATTTCCGAGAAGTCAAGGTCTTTGTCGGAACAAGCGGTGGAGATGCCGGCATCGGTGAGGGTTACAGGGAAAGGCAGTTCCTTTATATTTTTAAATCCACTCCATGGAGCTGTTTTCCCGCAGGTCTCTATCAATGATGCCTTGCAATACAATGTTGCGTCTGATGAAATATTATAGAAAGGTTCTGTGCCGCAGGTCGGCAGAGTTTCGCTCTGTAGAGTCACTTCGGTCAGGCTTGAGCAATACTGGAACGCCCTGTCGCCGATGCTTGTCACGGAGTTGGGGATGTCGATGGAGGTCAGGCTTGAGCAACTACTGAATGCAAAGTAGCCGATGCTTTCCACGGAGTTGGGGATGTCGATGGAGGTCAGGCTTGAGCACATACCGAATGCATAGTAGCCAATGCTTTTCACGGAGTTGGGGATGGTGACTGAGGTCAGGCCTTTGCAACCAGCGAACGCACTCTGGCCGATGCTTGTCACGGAGTTGGGGATGTCGATGGAGGTCAGGTTTGAGCAACTACTGAATGCATAGTGGCTGATGCTTGTCACGGAATTGGGGATGGCGACGGAGGTCAGGCCTGAGCAACTACTGAACGCACTCTGGCCAATGCTTTTCACGGAATAGGGGATGTCGATGGAGGTCAGGCTTGAGCAACAACCGAACGCCCAGGCGCAGATGCTTTTCACGGAATTGGGGATGGTGACTGAGGTCAGGCCTGAGCAACCATAGAACGCATAGTCGCCGATGCTTGTCACGGAATTGGGGATGGTGACTGAGGTCAGTCCTGAGCAATTATAGAACGCATAGTTGCCGATTTTTGTAACCCCGTCTCCGATTACGGCACTTGTGACAGTCTTGTCGTGCCATGGAACGGCGGAACCAGACCCATAGTCAGACATCGCTCCCGAACCTTTAATTGTCAGTACACCACTGTTGTCCAGAGCCCATGTGACGCCTACGCCGCAATCACCTGACGACGCCGCCATAAGATTTGAGGCCGCCAACAGGAAAAGGGCGGCCGTCACTGTGAAAAGGTAGAATTTTCTCCTCATAGTCGCTTGTTATTAAATTAATTGTTAAAGTTTGGTTATTGTGCTCTGCTTTTGCCTTCAGGGCACAAAGGTAGCTAAATCGGGAGACAACTGCCACCCCCCCGTAAAAAAACGTTAAATCCCCTGTTTTTCTCTTGTGGAGACAGTAGCCACTGTGCCTTTCCCGGTCTCAAAAGTCGCCCGGTTTCGATGAGAAAGTCGCCCGGTTTCCGGTCGTAAGTTGCCGACTTTCTCATTGAAACCGGCCGGATTTCTCTTTGCAATCCCGGTTCCGTGCGGTCAGACGCCAAGTTTTCACCCCCTCTGCGGCAGAAAGCAAGCCGTCTGTGCCTGTTTGCATATCCGAATGGCGCAACCGCCGGAAAAGATATTGCATTTTTCCGAACGGACAAAGGAAATTGGGAAAAATGTTTGCAAACGATGGTTAGGACAGAATGTTTGCTGTCATGTGAACGGATGGTACGAGGGTTGCCAAGTTTGCCCTTGTGCTTCGTCTGCCCACGAATGGTACGCCGGGGGCGACGTACCTCCTACGCAAGGGCAAAGTTACGTTGCCTGAAGACTTCAGCGTTGCTGCAAAAGGACAAACATCCTTTGACAGCACAAACATTTCGTAGAGAAACCGGGCAAAGGTAATATATTATCTTGACGTGTTCAAGAATTTTGTGTTAAAAGGCGTTTGCATTAGCCCCTGCAACCGTTAACACTTCCTAATGATAGGAACGAGGGTGTCTCGTAGTAGGATCGAGGGGTGCTCGTTGTAGGATCGAGGGTGTCTCGAAGTAGGAACGAGGAAAGCCCGAAGCGGGAACGGGGAAAGCCCGGAGATAGAATTAAGAATGACTTAAAATGAATAGTGATGAACGAAGGATGAAGAATTGCCGCGCAGGAAGCAGCAGGTGTGTGTCACCGCCGCCCCCTTGGCCAAAACCGAGCGTAAGGGAGTGAAGAATTGAGAATGAAGAATGATGGGGAATTAGGAATGATGAATGAATGACAGTGCGTTTTTGCAGGAATACTTCGGCGTTGGAGCGGGAAACCCGGCGTTTGCAATACAAAAACCCGGACGTTTGCGATGCGCAAACGGCCGGGTTGCGGAAAGTGTCAGGCGGGTCTTCACTATGCGGATGCGCTGTCCGGCTCCTGCGGGGCGTCGCTTTCGCCCTCCTTGGTCACGTACCGCTGGTAGTAGGCGATGAGGAGAGTGGTCAGGGGGAGTGCCATTATCAGACCGATGAAGCCCAGCAGCGCTCCCCACACCGACAGTGACAGCAGGAGTATGGCCGGGTTGAGTCCCATGGCCTTGCCCATTATCTTCGGCGTAAGCACCAGGTCGGTTATCAGCTGCACCACGATGAACACCGCCGTTGCCGCCGCCATGATTGCCCAGAAGTTCTGTCCCGTGTCTGCGGCCTTGAGCAGCGACAGCAGCACCATGGGTATGAACGCCAGACCGTGCAGGTAGGGCACCAGACTCAGCAGCCCCACGAGTATGCCGAGTCCTATGGCCATGGGGAAGCCTATGATTGTGAACCCTATGCAGAACAGTATGCCTATGCAGAGTGCCACGAGGCTCTGCCCGCGAATGTAGCTGTTGAGCCTGTGCTCCACGTCTTCGGTCAGCGCACGCCAGAACGGGCGGTTCTTCTTGGGGAATATCTTGATGAAACCCGACGCCAGCTTCTCGTAGTCGAGCAGTATGAAGAACAGGTAGAGCAGGGTTATGAACGATGCGATGACGCTTATGATGACGCTGGCGGTCTGTTCGAGCACGGCAAAGAGCTTCGGCATCACCTGTTTCACCATGTTTATGACCTCCTTGTCGTCGAACAGCCGGTGTATGGAGCCGCTGTTTGCCGACAGCCAGTCCCTTATTGCGGCCGGAAAGCTGGAGACGTGGCTCGTTTCGTGCAGGTATTTGGTCACGAGTTCGCCCATTTTGCCGAACTGCTCGGCCATTGGCGGTATTATAAGCCACAGCACTCCGCCGAAAGTGGCGCACACTATGGCGAAAGTCACTATGATTGACAGCGCCCTGCCGGGCACGTGCAGCCGGTACTGCACGAAACACACTAAGGGATAGAGCATATAGGCCACCAGCCACGCCACGAAAAACGGCAGAAGCACGCCGCTCAGGTAGTTCAGCACGTAGAGTATCGCGGCGGCAAGCAGCCCGCCGAGCATCCATCTCACGAACTTGTCGAATGTTATCGTCTTTTCCAGCATAATAAGAAGGTGTTCAAAACTATTCGTACATAAAGTAATATATCAGCAGATGCCTGTTGCACTTTGGCATGTCTCTGCACTTTCTTTTTGCCTGTATGCCCGGCTTTCATCGGTCGTGCAGCCCGCTATATTCCCTCTTCAACCCGAACATACGGCCAAAAACAAAGCGCATATCCATACCAAATGATTTTGAACGCCTGTCTGATAAGTTTCCCTTTCAGGGGAATGCAGCCCTCCCCTTATGCGCGGGGCGGCCTTCCTGTTGCTCGCAAAAGTACGAATACGTTTTAAAAATTGCAAAGAAAAGAACCTATTTTTGGACAAAACCGAATAAAACGTTACATTTGTGACTGATATGGGCAAACTTTACATCGTGCCGACCCCCGTCGGCAACATGGAAGACATCACGTTGCGCGCCGTAAGGGTGCTCCGCGAGGCCGACGTAGTGCTGGCCGAAGACACGCGGACCACCGGCATATTGCTGAAGCACCACGGCATTTCAAACCGTCTGGTGTCGCACCACAAGTTCAACGAGCACGGCACTTCCGCCTCGGTGGTGCAGCGGCTGCTCGCCGGCCAGACAGTTGCGCTCGTGAGCGATGCCGGTACGCCCGGCATCAGCGACCCCGGCTTCTTCCTCGTGCGCGAAGCCGTTGCCGCAGGGGTCGGTGTGGAGTGCCTGCCCGGCGCCACTGCGTTTGTGCCGGCACTGGTGGCGAGCGGTCTGCCGTGCGACAGGTTCGTGTTTGAGGGCTTCCTGCCCCAGAAGAAAGGTCGTCAGACGCGCATCATGGCACTGGCCGGAGAGCAGCGCACCGTAGTCTTCTACGAGTCGCCCCACCGTCTGGTCAAGCTGCTGACCCAGCTTTCCGAGGCTTTCGGGGCGGAACGCAATGCGTGTGTGTGCCGCGAAATATCGAAAATCCACGAGGAGAGCGTCCGGGGAACGCTGGATTCGCTCGCCAAGCACTTCACCGAGACCGCCCCGCGGGGCGAGATAGTGGTGGTGGTGGACGGATTTAAGTCAGAAAAGAATTAACCGGTGGGTTCTATAAATTACCACCGTAAGAAAAACAAAACAATATGGGTTACGTTTTGCCGTCTTTTGGCCTCTTCCCGGCTCATGTCGCCGCCTCACCCGGTCGTAATGCCCGCATTACTCCCTTGCTCGCTGGCGGTATGCTTCCGGGGACAGTCCCAAATCCGGCAAGGCTAATTTATAGAACCCACCAGAACAAAAGAATAACGATATGAAAAAGCTACTGTTAGTTTGTATGTGCGTCGTGGCCTTTGCGGCCTGCAAGCAGGAAAAGGCCAAGGGGCCAGACCCCGCAATGGCGCAGCAGCGCGACTCGTTGAACCAGATTATCGCCCAGAAGGAGAACGAGCTGAACGACATGATGGGCACAATGAACGAGATAGAGGAGGGCTTCCGAGAAATCAACGAGGCCCAGAACCGGGTAAATCTCGCCAAGGGAGGCGAAGGAGGCAACCGCACCCAGCGCATCAAGGAGAACATCCAGTTCATACAGTCCACCATGCGGCAGAACCGGGAGCTGATAAGCAAGCTCCGCCAGCAGCTGCGCGAGAGCACGATAAAGAGCGAACAGTTTGCAAAAACCATCGAGAACCTGACCAAACAGCTTGAGGAAAAGGACCGCCAGCTGCAGCAACTGCGCATGGAACTCGACGCAAAGGACATACACATCACCGAACTCGACGAGAAGATAGCGGGACTCAACACCAGCGTGAGCGGCCTTACCGCCGAAAGTTCGCAGAAGTCGCGCCAGATAAACGCACAGGACAAGCAGCTCAACACCGCCTGGTTTGTCTTCGGGACGAAGAGCGAGCTGAAGGAACAGAACATCCTCGTGGACGGAAAGGTGCTCCAGTCCAACTTCAACAAGGACTATTTCACCCGTATAGACATCCGTATGGACAAGGAGATAAAGCTGTATTCGCGCTCGGCCAAGATACTTACGGCCCACCCGTCCAACAGCTACACCCTGCAGCGCGACATCAACAAGCAGTATGTGCTGCGCATCACCAACCCGCAGACGTTCTGGAGCACGAGCAAGTATCTCGTCGTGCTCGTGAAATAACCCAGCTCCGAACCGAAACCGCATCAAAGGGCGTTGCCGCTGCATACCGTAGCGACAACGCCCTTGCTGCTGTCTGAGGCTTTCAAGATGCCGTTTCTCGGACAGGCCTGCCGGTCTTTTTATGGACAGAACCTGCCGCTTTTCCGGCCATCGTTCTCTTTGACGGGCAGGGATGTTATACATTAAATGGTACGCGCGTACATTAATTATAGTATTCCGCTAAAAACGTGGGCATGAAGTCCTGTGGTTTAAGCCCTGTTCCCCGTGTGCTGGAGGGCAAAGCGCGGTCGCTTCGCCTACTGGACTGCACTTATGCACACTTGTAGTAGGTGCGGCGCCCTCGCCGCAGCCCCTCCCCGCATAAAGAATCCCCCTCACCCTGTATGTGCAAAAGCGTCAGTTATGTGGCTTTTGCGGGTTGGAAACAGCCGGAAGGAGGGAAGTCTGAAAAATAAAAGTGAAATTTTGATGCTGCGATTGGTGCAAATCTGTTAGTCAAAACGGGCTTTGCGTTTCACTCGGAGTCCGCCCCGCGGTTTCCTCGTGCACGGTTTTGGGCGGCGACAAGTTCCAGTTTGTAGCGGAAGCGGTCTGTTTGCGTTATTTGTGCTTGCATTTTTGGCGGCTCTTTTGTCAAAAAGCACGTTTTAACTATGTCCAAGATGAATTTTTCCCGCATATTAAGTATGTCAGTGCGAAATATTTTCTACCTTTGCATTCGGTTTACAAGTTAATGAAAAATTAACTTCGAGAGTAATTGAGAAATAATTAAGGTAAAGAAAGTATTTATGGAAAAAAAGCTAACCATGCTTTTGCTGTGCCTGTTCCTCACAGTCGGGGCTGCTTTTGCCCAAAACAAGGTGACGGGAACTGTGGTGTCGCAGGACGACGGTCTTCCGGTTATCGGAGCCACTGTTATGGTTCAGGGCAGCAAGACCGGTACTACCACTGACATCGACGGTAAGTTTACGCTGTCAGTGCCAGCCGGCAAGAAACTTGTGATAAGTTATGTCGGCATGAAGTCGCAGACCGTGACAGCCAAACCCGGTATGGAGGTTTCCTTGGCATCCGATGCCCAGGTTGTCAGCGAGGTCGTTGTCACCGGTATGCAGAAGATGGACAAGCGCCTGTTTACCGGTTCGTCCACAAAGATTGACGCATCAAGCGCAAAACTTGACGGAGTGGCAGATATAAGCCGCTCGCTTGAGGGACGCGCGGCCGGCGTTTCGGTGCAGAATGTGTCCGGTACGTTCGGTACGGCTCCGAAGATCCGTGTGCGCGGCGCCACGTCTATCTACGGCAGTTCAAAGCCGCTGTGGGTTGTCGATGGCGTTATCATGGAAGATGTCGTGAATGTAAGTTCCGACGATTTGTCTTCGGGTGATGCCAACACGCTTATCAGCTCCGCCATTGCAGGACTCAACTCCGACGACATCGAGAGTTTCCAGATACTTAAGGACGGTTCGGCCACATCTATATATGGCGCTCGCGCCATGGCCGGTGTGATTGTCGTGACCACCAAGAAGGGTAAGGCCGGCCAGAGCCATATAAACTATACCGGCGAGTACACAATGCGCCTGAAACCTTCTTATTCCACGTTCAATATCATGAACTCACAGGACCAGATGGCCGTCTATCAGGAGCTGGAACAGAAGGGATACTTGAACTATGCAGAGGTTTCCAACGCATCGAATAGCGGTGTGTATGGCAAGATGTACGAACTGCTTAGCACTTACGATGCCACGACGGGGCTGCCCGGTCTGGCCAACACCCCGGAGGCAAAGGCCGCATATCTGCGCCAGGCGGAGTACCGTAACACCGACTGGTTCGACCAGCTGTTCTCCACTGCCATACAGCACAACCACTCTTTGAGCATTTCGGGCGGTACCGACAAGATGAACTACTATGCTTCAGTCAGTGCCATGTTCGATCCGGGATGGACGAAGCAGAGCGAAGTTGAGCGATATACGGCCAACCTCAATACCACGTTCCACGTGTCCAAGAAGGTTGACTTCAATGTAATAAGCAACACGTCTTTCCGCAAACAGAAAGCTCCGGGCACACTTAGTCAGGAAACCGACCCGGTGAAAGGAGAGGTGAAACGTTCCTTCGACATCAACCCCTACTCCTATGCGTTGAACACATCGCGTGCGCTTGACGCCAACACCTACTACACGCGCAACTATGCTCCGTTCAACATCTTCAATGAGTTGAACTCCAACTATATGGACTTGAACGTAAACGACTTCCGCCTGCAGGCAAAGTTGACCTACAAGCCCATAACAAAGGTCGAGCTGAGCGCATTGGGAGCTGTGAAGTATTCAGGAACGTCACAGGAGCACTTCATTCTTGACAACTCCAACCAGGCACTGGCTTACCGCGCCATGGGAACGTCAACCATACGCAAGAACAACTCTTACCTTTACACCGATCCCGATGACATCTATGCCCTGCCAGTGTCAATACTTCCCAACGGAGGTATTTATGAGCGCTCCGACAACCGTATGACGGGCTATGACTTCCGTGCATCTGTGTCTTACAATGATGTGTTCAAGGAAGACCATATATTCAACTTCTATGGAGGTCTGGAAACCAACAGCGTTGACCGCCGTTCCACATGGTTCCGTGGCTGGGGTATGCAGTACAGCCTCGGCGAAATTCCGGCATACGCATATCAGGCATTCAAGAAAGGTCTTGAAAACAATACCGACTACTACACGCTGTCCAATACGTTTGAGCGCAGTGCGGCATTCTTTGCCAACGCCACATATTCCTATAAGGGACGCTATTCTATCAACGGAACAATACGCTACGAGGGTACGAACAAACTCGGAAAGAGCCGCAGCGCACGCTGGCTGCCCACATGGAACGTGTCCGGGGCATGGAACGTGCACGAGGAGTCATTCTTCAAGGCCCTTGAGCCTACGTTCTCGCACTTGAAACTCTCCGCCTCTTATTCGCTCACCGCAGACCGCGGGCCTGCAAACGTGACGAACTCCGTTGTGCAGATTTCAAGCGAGAACCCCTGGCGCCCGTTTGCAAGCGTGAAAGAGACAGCGTTGTATATAGACAACCCGGCAAACAACGACCTTACATACGAAAAGAAGCACGAGCTTAACATAGGTTTGAGCGTAGGCCTTTTGAAGGACCGCATCAATGTTGACATGGACTGGTACAAGCGCAACAACTATGACCTTATCGGACTCAAGAACACGCAGACTCTTGGCTTGCAGTATGGCAACATCGCTTCAATGGAGTCTTCAGGCTTTGAGTTGAGCATTGCTTCAACAAACATCAAGACAAAGGACTTCACCTGGGCCACCAACTTCGTTTACTCGCACAGCCATAACGAAGTTACTGACCTTAAGACCTCGCAGCGTGCCATCGACCTTGTGTCTGGCAACGGTTTCGCAATGGAGGGCTATCCCGTCAGAGGCATATTCTCGTTCCAGTACGCCGGTCTGACCAATGAGGGACTTCCTCAGGTAATCAATACAGAAGGCCAGATGACCACGTCCGACGTGAACTTCCAGGAGCGCGAGCCGAGCAAACTGGCCAATCTCGTTTATTCAGGCAATGCCGATCCTACCGATGTCGGTTCGCTCGGTAACACGTTCAAGTACAAGAACCTCTCTCTTAACGTGTTCGTCACATATTCGTTCGGCAATGTCGTGCGCCTTGACAATGTGTTCTCCAACGAGTACGACGACCTTGTGTCAACCCCGAAGGAGTTTGAGAACCGTTGGGTGGTTCCGGGTGACGAGTACCGCACAAACGTGCCTGTCATAGCAAGTAAGCGACAGAACAAGAACGACTCTTACTTGGCAACCGCTTACAACGCATACAACTATTCGACAGAGCGTATAGCAAAGGGCGATTTCATCCGAATGAAGGAGATCTCCGTAGCCTATGACTTCCCCAAGAACCTCGTCAATCCACTCGGACTTAATACCATGTCGCTTAAGTTGCAGGCAACAAACTTGTTCCTGATCTATTCCGACAGCAAGCTCAACGGACAGGATCCTGAGTTCTTCAATGCTGGTGGCGTGGCTTTGCCTATGTCCAAGCAGTTCACCCTTACGTTGAGATTGGGTATTTGAAAAGTAAAGTAACAGTTTTTAAAACGGACAAATGAAGAAAATCATATATGGAGTTTTAGCTCTGACAAATATTCTGGCGTTCACATCCTGCGATGATTTCCTTGACAAGATGCCAGACAACAGGGCATTTCTGGACACGCCGGACAAGATAACCGCCCTTGTCACAACCGCCTATCCCAATGTCAGCTTGGCTTTGGTGGGAGAGCTTATGTCTGACAACGTTGACAATTATGGAGAAAACAATCCCAACACCGACAAGTTTGCCGACCAGTGCTATAACTGGAAGGAGATAACAGAGGATAACAACGAGTCGCCCGAACGGGCATGGGACGATGCCTATAGTTGCATCAACACGGCCAACGAGGCTCTGCAGGCCATCGAAGATCTTGGCGGAGCGACCTCCGACCAGCTGAAGGCAGCCAAGGGCGAGGCTCTGCTGTGCCGTGCCTATAACCATTTCATGATGGTTTCGTATTTCTGCAAGGAATACAATCCTTCAACAAACGAAACGGAGATGGGTGTGCCATACGTCACAGAACCTGTTACAAAGGTTGATATGTCCTATGAGCGCGGCACAGTGGGCAATGTATATAAGCACATTGAATCCGACATCCAGGAGGCTCTGCCCCTGATGAGCGATGCCTACTATACTGTACCCAAGTATCATTTCAACAAAAAGGCTGCCTATGCTTTTGCAAGCAGGTTCTATCTGTTTACAAACCAGCCCGATTCTGTCATAAAGTATGCCGACAAGTGCTTGGGAACGACACCTGCCACGATGCTGCGCGACTGGAAAGACATTGCGGCAATGACGCAGGAGTATTCCGCAGTTACGCAGCATTATATCGACGCTTCCCTTAACTGCAACCTGTTGCTTACGCCCGTGTATTCATTCTTGAGCCTTGCCTTCGGGCCTTATGCTCTTTATTCAAAGTATTCGCATGGACGTTATTTGGCGTACAACGAGGATGCCAATGCCACGAATGTGTGGAGTTCCAATTCGTCGGATTATTATTCAGGTATAAAAGTGTATTCGGCAACCAATCTGGACAAGTCGATATTCTGGAAGCTTCCTATGCTTTTTGAATACACCGATGCTGTTGCCGGCATTGGATACTATCATACGGTAATCCCCGTGTTTACTTGCGACGAGGTTATTCTTAACCGTGCCGAGGCCTATGTGCTGAAAGGTGAATACGAAAAGGCAGTAAGTGACTTGAATATTTGGCGTACAAATATCTTGAGCAACAACAAAGTGCTAACCGTAGAAGGCATTGTCAACTTCTACAACAATGTCAAATACTGTTACAGCGATGAGGCAGGCATTGAGTCAACTGTCAAGAAACACCTTCATCCCTATTTCGATATAGGCGAGGAGGGCGGAACAAAGGAGTGTATGCTCCAGTGTGTGCTCGGCATCCGCCGCATTGAAACTCTGCAGACCGGACTGCGCTGGCTTGACATCAAACGCTACGGTATCGAAATCGTGCGTCGTGAGATGGCCGCCAACGGAACTCCCGCAAAGAAACTCGACTATCTGACAAAGGACGACTTGCGCCGTCAGGTGCAAATCCCGTCAAAGGTTATTCAGGCCGGTATCCCCGCCAACCCGAGATGAGTTTTTGAATGTTCAAAGATAAAAAGAAAGAAGTAAAGATGAAGAAATATATATTGTTGCCGGTTATGGCTGCGGTTGTCGGCTTGTGCTCGGTGTCCTGTTCGGAGGATGAGCTGAGCAGCCAAAGCGTCATCACAGTGGATTCCAACGTGTCGAACACTCCGTTCGACCAGTGGCTGCGTGTCAACTATCTGTTGCCGTACAACATTGATTTCAAATGGCGTTACGAGGACAAGGAGTCGGATATGGACTTCTACACGGTTCCTGCGGATTACGACAAGGCTGTCAAGATGGCCCATCTTGTCAAGTATCTCTGTCTGGAGGCTTATGATGAGGTAGCTGGAGTTGACTTTACTCGTGCCAATTTCCCGAAAATGATATTCACTATAGGACAATGGGAGTTCCAGAACAATGGTACGTTCATTCTCGGAACGGCTGAGGGCGGACGCAAAATCCTGCTGACAGGTATCAACGATCTCGATCTGCACATCAACAATACCGACGAGCTGAACTATTATTATTTCAAGACGATACACCATGAGTTCACCCATATCCTGAACCAGACCAAGGACTACTCGGCCGACTTCAAGCTGATTACCGGTAGCGGCTACGTTGCCGATATGTGGAGCGAGAGTCCCTACAGCGACAATGACACTCTTCTTGTGCCACGGCGCGTCGGCGGCATAAACAGCACCTATGCTTTTGACACGATACAGACCACTTACTATCTGAAGCATGGCTTTATTTCCGCCTACGCACAAATGGAACATGTCGAGGATTTCGCCGAGATGATGTCTATGTATATCTGTTATTCGCCTTCGCAGTGGGCAGAGTGGATGAGGCTCGCCGGTACGGATGGCGCAACGAAGATCCAGGCCAAGCTTGATGTTGTCAAGGAATATATGCAGACCACATGGGGTATTGACCTTGACACAATGCGCTCTACGATACAGCGCCGCCAGAAGGAGATTTCAGAGAACAGGATTGACTTGTCTGACATTACAGTAGAATAAACAAAACAGGAAAGCGTTTTATGAAAAAGAATATATTGTATCTTCTCCTTGTGGTTCCTGCATTGGCCTTTGTCGCATGCCAGGACGATGAAACCAACGTCTTTGGCGAAAAATCGTCATTGCGTATGCAGAAGACACTGGAAACGGCGAAGACATTGCTTTGCAGCAGCGACAATGGCTGGGTGCTTTCTTACTATCCACACCGTGAACTGAGCTATGGCGGCATCGCTTATACAATCAAGTTTAGCGAGACCGAGGCCGAGGTAGGCTGTGCTTATATGCCCGATTCCACCTATACCTCTTATTATAAGCTGACAAATGATAACGGGCCGATGTTGTCTTTCGACACATACAACCCCATATTGCATTATTTTGCCACACCGAACAGCGAAGAATATGAGGCAAAAGACGGTGATTTTGAATTTGCCATTGACAGCATAGGCACTGACATGATACGCCTTTACGGCAAGCGCACCCACAACATCATGTATCTTCGCAAGCTGGATGTTGATGCTGCGTCATACCGCAAGGCAGCCTTTGACAACCGCGACTGTTTCTTCGCAGGGTTCAGGGGAACCATCGGTGACGACAATGTGGTAGGCAAGTTCGACCTTGATGGCGGGCGTCTGTATGTTGGGCATGGCGATGTTGACAACATGACCGACACCATAACAAGTGCAACAACGTCGTTCATGTTCACCGACAACGGCATAGAGCTGTACAAGGCAATTACTGTGGGCGGCGTGTCATTCCAGAAGATGACCGCAGACCGCGACAACAACACCTTTGCGCTCACTGCTGCCGATGGAAAGCAGACTGTGGTGGATGCGGTAAAGCTGCCGGACACTTATGTCCGTTATTCAGAGATTGCCGGAGACTATACCCTGACCTACAATCAAAACACTTTGGATGTCACTCTTAGTGACAGCTTGATGGCTTCCTCGTTCAGCATGGGGGGCATCAACCCCAACTATAGGTTTAACTTGGGTTATGACCGCAACGAGGGACGCCTGACCTGGACTTACCAGTATCTTGGATATTACACTTCGGACAACGGCACATATTTCCCCGTCTATCTGTTCTCGTGGGATGCCGCAGAAGGTTTTCTGGGACAGAGTGAACGTGAGGGATTCAATCTTGTACGTGACGTTTCATCGCCGAAACTTTCGTTTACGTTCCAGCTTATGGAGACGGCCACCCGTAACTACAATTCCTTCTATATACTGTACCTTTATCAGAATGCCGATGGCGAGTACGATGTGGACGCTCCGCCAGCATCATGGGGCTGGAGTTTCAATGGGGGAGAGTCAAGATTTCCTTACTTGCAAAGTTTGACAAAGAAATAATTAGGCTATAATGAAAAGATTTTGTTATATATTGTTTTCTGCGTCCGTCGCTTTCAGCACAGTTTCCTGTAGCGATGACGAGAATGGCGGGCAGTATCTTGTGCCAAATTCGATAACCGTTGTAAGTTCGAACGTTTCAAACTTGCCGCCTGCGGCAGGTGCCGGCCGGATTGTCGTTTCTGCTCCGTCGGGAATAACGGCCACGTCAACGGCAGCATGGTGTACGGCCACTGTTGACGGCGACACGGTCAATATTTCCGTTCAGCCCAACATCCATCACTCCGGGCGCGCCACGGCAGTTGTCGTGCGTTCGGGCAGCGACTCCGTGAATGTGATTGTCCAGCAGCGTGGCGTGGTGTATGAGTACTCCTCAAGCTCGTTCGGCTTCACCAATTCGGCTTCTACCGCCAAGCGCTACATCCTTTGCAACACGCCTTTCGCTGTTGAAGCCAGTGCCGATTGGATTACTCCGTCGGTTGAAGGTGATAGTATTGTCGTTTCGGTGTCGGAGAACACTACAGGCCATTTGCGTTCGGGCAGCGTGAAATGCTCCATCGGCTCCTATACGGAGGTCATCCCTGTTGTGCAGGCGGACTTTGCCGGCAACATCGAAGGCGCTTATTCCATCGCTTTCAACGACATTAAAGGCGCTGCTTCTTCCGCAGTGTTCAATATAAACATCAGCTCATCGACAATGACAATCAAGCGCGGAACCAACACGTTTGAGTTCCCGCTGGCCTACGACGAGAGCACCTGTACGCTTCGGATGAAGAGCGGGCAGTATGCCGGCAGCAACAAGTTCGGCACAACGTTCTTCTATACGGCCTTTACGGTCAAGCCTGTCAATGGAGCATATTCCACTTGGTCGGAGTACAGCACCGGCTACACCGCCTCTTTCATTCCCGTGTATGACGAGACCGAGGGGTGCGTCAAGCTGACTCTTTCAGGCAAACTTGTCGATAAGGACATTTATGCTTTCGGTCTCAAGGGCTTTACTTCCAAGACCTGTGCCAAAGCGTATGACGACGGCAACACGTTGCAGTACTATTTCGGCAATCCTGTACTCACACAGACGCTTGCCCAATAGAGCATATCGCATTGTGGCCTGCCCGTTCCTCCGCCTGCGGCGTTGCGGGCAGCCACATTGCCGGTTCTTATGAACCCGACTGAATATTATAAACCAAGAAGTATAGCAGCTTATGAAGTTCCTTAGAATGATGTGCCTGTCGGCTCTGCTCGCCATGGCCGGCGCGGCTGGAGCGCAGACCCTGCCGTCGGTGACCCTCAAGGACATCAACGGCAAGACCGTTCGCACCGACACACTGTCGAACAACGGCAAACCCTTCATCATTGACTTCTTCGCCACGTGGTGCAAACCATGCAACCGCGAGCTTTCAGCCATCAGCGAGGTGTATGACGAATGGCGCGAAGAGACAGGCGTAAAGCTCTTTGCCGTGAGCATAGACCAGGCTCAGAACATCAACAAGGTGAAGCCTCTCGTTGACGGCAACGGCTGGGAGTATGACGTACTGCTCGATCCCAACAGCGATTTCAAGCGCGCTCTTGGCATACAGATGATACCTTATGTCATCATCTGCGACGGCAAGGGCAACATGGTCTATAAGCACAACGGCTATACCGAGGGCGCGGAGCAGGAACTCATTGAGAAGGTGCGCGAACTGATTGCCCGATAGTCCGCAGTCCGGCTGCCTTTGCCCGGCGGCACGCCATGCCGGCGTTGCAAAGTGCCGGGTTAGGCGTGGGAAACGGGCGGGCTGCGGAGCGCAAACCGTCGGGTTTTGCAGCATAACCGTCCCGGTTTTCAGTCCGGCTGCCCGGATTGCGAAGCATAACAGAAAGTCTTAGAGTAAAAAGAACCACAGTTTTGAAACCATACAGACACATATCCGCCTTGGTTTGCCTCCTGTCGGCGTTTGCTACGGCAGGGGCGCAGAGCGCTGTTCCGGACGATGACGAGATAACAGTCAGCGGGAGCATACAGAGCGATGTGCTGTTTCCGCAGAGCGACGCCAAGATTGGTGCGCCCGAATACAGCGAGACGGCGCTCACCAATAGCTTTGCCGAGGTGTCGCTCACGAGCCGCCACGGCGATGCGGGACTGCGTTTCGAGTACCTGCAGCACCCTCTGCCCGGCTTCGACAACAAGTATGCCGGCTATGGAGTGCCCTATTTCTATGTCAAGGGTCACTGGCAGAAGCTCGAAGTGACGCTCGGCCACTACTACGAGCAGTTCGGTTCGGGCTTCATACTGCGCACCTACGAGGACCGCAGCCTCGGTATCGACAACTCTCTGCGCGGCGCACGCGTCATGGCCAAGCCCTTCAGCGGTGTTACGCTCAAGGCTCTTGTGGGTCAGCAGCGCGCCTACTGGGACTACAACGACGCGTGGATATACGGAGCCGACGTGGAGCTTGCCTTCGACCAGTGGTTCAAGTCGCTCCAAAGCTCCGGCACCTACCTCACTCTCGGCGCATCGTGGATAACAAAGCACGAGGCTTCGGAGGACATCATGGTCGATGCCACCCACAAACTGAACCTCCCCGAGAACGTAGGGGCCTACGACGTGCGCCTACGCCTGCAAAAGGGCGGACTGAGCGTGCTCGCCGAGTATGCCCGGAAGATGCAGGACCCCGAGCAACTCAACAACTACATCTACCGCAAGGGGCACGTGGCCATGCTTTCGGCCAGCTATTCCAAGCGCGGCATGAGCCTCCTGCTGCAGGCCAAGCGCAGTGACAACATGACGTTCCGCTCGGCTCGCAGCCGCAATGGCGGCACCGACAACTCGTCGTACCTCAACCACCTGCCCTCATTCACCATGGACCACACCTACGCCTTGGCCGCCCTCTATCCCTATGCGACCAACGCCAACGGCGAATGGGCCTATCAGGCAGAGCTGGGCTACAGCTTCAAGCGCCGCACCCTGCTTGGCGGCAAGTACGGAACGAAGCTCAAGGCCAACTTCTCCTACGTCCGCGCCATCCAGAAGAATGATGTAGAGGGTGTTGTGTCGGGTTCCGACGGCTACACGTCGTCCTTCTTCAAGTGGGGCGACCGGCGTTACTACCAGGATTTCAACGTTCAGGTGGACAAGAAGCTGTCACCCGGCTTCAACCTCCACCTCATGTACATGAACCAGTTCTACAACCAGCAGGCCGTGGAGCAGCATGGCGACCCCATGATACACAGCAATATCTTCGTGGCAGAGGGCAAGTACCGCTTCAACAACGTGTTCACCCTGCGCGGCGAGGCACAATACCTCACAACCAACGAGGGCGAGGGCGACTGGGCTTACGGCCTTCTGGAACTCTCGGTGCTGCCCCACTGGATGATAACCGCATCCGACATGTATAATGTGGGCATGACAGAGGTTCACTACTATCAGGGGCTGATCACTTTCACCGCGGGTTCCCACCGCCTGCAGGCCGGCTATGGCCGCACACGCGCCGGCTACAACTGTGCAGGCGGCGTCTGCCGGTGGGTGCCGGCCACCAAGGGCTTCACCATATCGTACAACTACAACTTCTAAACGCACCGCTGCAACGATGAAGAACGTACTGAAAGCCATAATTCCCGCACTTGCCGCACTCGCCCTCACGGCTTGCGACAGCATAGAACAGGGCGACAGGTTAGTCTATGTCGCCCCGGAAGACCCGGCCAACCCCGACACCACTGCGTTCGCACCGCACCATGCAGTGCTCATAGAGGACTTTACCGGCCAGCGTTGCTCCAACTGTCCCACAGCTATCGAGGAGATTGAGCGGCTGCAAAACGAGCTTGGCGACACCGCAGTCATAGCCGTTGGCATACACAGCGGCCCCTTCGGCTTTGAGGGAAACGACAAGTATCCGGGCTATAAGACCGACCTTGGCAACATATACTATGACTATTGGAACATACAGTCGCAGCCTATGGGAGTGATAGACCGCCTCGGCACGTCAGCCTACCAGCAGTGGGCCACCATAACATACAGCCAGTTGAAGAAGCCATGTCCCCTGGCTCTCTCGCTTGACAACAGCTTTGACGGGCATACACGCCAGCTCACAGTCACTGTCAACTCCCGTTCTGCCGGTGCAGTCAGTGGGGCAAAGCTGCAAATCTGGCTCGTTGAGGACAGCCTTGTGTCGCTGCAGACCATGCCATACGGGCTGTATAACCTGAAATACATACACAACCACGTGCTGCGCGATGCGGTCAACGGAACGTGGGGCACCGACTTCTCAATCGAAGCCGATGCGACAAAGGCCGAGACCTTCACCTATAACGTACCGGCAGAGTGGGTGGCCGCCAACGTTTCTGCCGTGGCTTTCGTGTATAAGAGCGGCGGTGAGGGCGTGATACAGGCAACTAAACGGCATATAGAATAGCCCTTTGCGGTTCGCATCGGCACATACTGCCGCAGCGCAACCGCAAGCGGCGGGCATTGGACGCCGGCTTTGGCATAGAACGACATCAATATAAGAATATGAAAAAGGTATTGCTCACATTAGTTTTCATGGCAATGGCTACCGTTGGGGCACACTCCCAGAAGCTCGGCTTCACGACCAAGGACGGTGCGGTGGCTGACGGCTCAACCGTGGTGTGCCCTGCTGCGTACGATCTGTTTGGCCTCTTTTGCTGCGAAACGGGAAGTCTTGCCCTGAAGAACTATACTACCGACGACATAACCTGCTCGGTTACGGTGCAGCTCGTTGACAATACCATCGGCTCTATGCCGGAGATATGCATGGGTGGCAACTGTGCTTCCATCACGGCGTGGCCTTTCCAGCGCACGTTCACTTGCTCGGCTTCCAAGCCGGTGCATGCGCAGTATGAGGTGGCGGCCACAAACTATGGCGAACTCAACTCGATTATGACCGTTACAGGCGGTGGCGAGAAGCACACCATATATATAAAGTTCTCCAATCCCGACCCTACGGGCATAGACAATGCGGCAATGTCTGACGGCAAGTGCACGGTCTATGACCTGCATGGCAATGTCGTTGCCGGCAATGTTGCCGCAAACGGGATTTCAACTCTGAAGCAAGGACTCTACATCGTGCGCTCTTCCGGCACAAGGCAAGTGCGCAAGACGCTTGTCCGTTGACGTTTCGTATTGCTCCTTTCGGGATAAGGCCGAAGGATAGCGTACATGCGATGGTTTATAAGGTATAATTCCAATCAAACAGTTTCATTATAAATTTCAACATTATGCTTAAAAAATTACTTTTTGGCTTGACTTTGGCATCCTTTGTCGGCGCAGCAAGCGCACAGGGACTGCTGAACAAGCGCACGTCTCGCTTCAACACAGTTAAGAGCGAGTTGAAGGCCAATGCAAAGACGCTGGATCGTAAAGTGTCCTTTGATGGTTTGCATGCGGCTGCTGCCACTGCTGCAGTTAAGAACGTTCCGACCGGCATGCGTCGGGCTGCATCTTCTTCTACCTGGTTCCAGTATTCTTTTACTTCCAATAGACGTGTTAGTATATCGAGCAACACCGGATTGGCAGAGGCATTCAAGGCTTATGGAGCTGTAGGCACAGATTCTTACAATATGCATGTGGTTATTCCTAAACGTTTTGCCAATGCTGTTATTGATTCGGTATGCAATGTGTTCTATGAAACAAAGCACATGACCAACTGCCGTATTTGGATACATAACATCGAACTTAACAGCGAAAACCAGTATCCCATACCTTTAAGCGCAGAATATGCCGACTATTCCATGACAGTAGATACGAGTGACATAAAGGGGATCGAAGGTAATTATCTGCAAATGTCAGAATTCAAGCTCGACACACCCTTTACTGTTGGTGAAAATGGCTGTCTTGTCGGTTTCCAGTTCACAGCTCCTGCTGATTCTGCATGCGTTGTGTTTGGCGGAACGAGTGTGAACGGCGGCTGGTACCACATGCTTAATTTCACTTCAGAGGATGATTCTACAACGACAGAACCGGAATGGGTCAATATGTATGGCGCTGGAAATCTTCCCATTGGCGCTCACATGGACGTAACCAACTGCCCGACCAACAATCTCGACGTCAATTATGTTGTAGAGGCTTCCCTCAATGCCGGCAAGGAAGGCTATGTCGGTGTTAATGTGACCAACAATGCTTACAGTGCCGTTAAGAGCTTGAACTATGTGATGACCATAGACAACGTCGCACAGGCAGAACAGCCTCTGACGCCTGGCGTGAATTATGACTATTTAGTGGCTGGCGGCAGAACGACAACGCTTTTTGTTCCCTGCACGGTTGATGCCGGCGAACATCTCGTTTCGGTTGAGATAACAAAGGTGAACGACGAAAAAAACGAAGCCACGACAAAATCAGCCGGAGGATATGTTTTGGGCTTGGACAACCCGGCCAGTCGCGTGTCTGTAGTTGAGGAGGCTACAAGCACATCTTGCGGCTATTGCCCCAGTGGAATCGTTGGTATGGAGAAAGTGAAGGAGGCTCTTGGCGACAAGGTGGTCGCTCTTTCTATACACGGAAAGCAGAGCAACAGCTATGATGACCCCATGACCTGCGAAGACTACGACCTGTTCTTGTCCGAGTACGTTGCTGATTATCCCACAGCCTATATCAACCGTGCGGAAGAAGCCGACCCTTATGCCGGTTTCGGTACCAATCTTGAGACTGATTCGGCAGGCAACGTGACAAAGGTTAAGTTCGGCCTTGACCAAGCCGTGAATATGGTGGACATGTATTATCCCTCCGAGGGTTCTGTTGCCTTGACTGCACAGCTGTCAGAAGCGGAAAAGAAGATCACAGTCAATACGACAACGACTTTCAACATTGACCGTGGGACTGTACCTTACAGCCTTGTGTTCGTACTGACCGAAGACGGCATGACTGGCACTGACAATGGCAAGACCTTGTGGACACAGCACAACTACTACTCTCAGGCGTTCATCGATGCTATGGCATATTATTATGGCGAGGACTGGTCGACATTGTTTACCGATACCGATATGGACAGGTACAAGAACGGCTCTTACGAATACACAGAGACCTACAACAACGTGGTGGTAGGCGCATGGGGAGGCACAATAACGTATGATGGTCAGACCTATGATGCGTGTCCTCTCATTGGCATTCCCGCTTTTGAGAGCAGTTCTGACATCGTTGCCGGCGAGGGAATGACATATAACACGACTTTGGATCTCTCCGACAAGACTCTGATACAAAGCTTCCGCCACCTGAATCTCGCTGTGCTGCTGCTCAACAACAACAACGGCATGATTGTGAACGCCGCTCAGGTGAAGCTGGTTGACCCGACAGGCATCGACGGTGCCGTGAAGGACAACGCCAACTCCAGCGTTGTGGCCCGCTACTCCATCGACGGACGCAAGCTCGACGCTCCTGTCAAGGGTCTGAACATCGTGAAGACCGCCGACGGACGCAGCCTGAAGGTGCTCGTGAAGTAATCGGTGCTCGTGAAGTAATCGGAAAGCAACATCAACGGTGCACGCTTCTTTACCTGAAGCCGCACCATACACCAACAATCGAGCCGCCGGCCACATGACCGGCGGCTCGATGCGTTTTCCCCATTCTTGACTGTCGTCCGTCTCTCCGCCTTTGTCCGGCATCCTCGAAGCCGATAGTAGCGCATCTCAGTAACCCCACGTGAAGCGAAGCGGAACGTGGGGTTACTGAGATGCCCCGGACTCGGAAATGTGTCAGGGAGGCGCATTTCAAAAGTTGGCGGGTTCCGCCAGGAAACCAGGCAGGTTTCCATGAGAAACCAGGCAGGTTTTGTCATTTCGGCGGTTGTGTTTCCTCCATATCTTCGCGTCGATTTGCGGGGCGGGATGGGGGAAATGCGGCGGCATTCCGTATTATATAATAGTGGCGGAAACGTTATTGAGTGTTACAAAAACATTGGCGGACGTAGCAAATGCCATATAAAGGCGGCGAAACGCATTGTCGTGAAGACACAAACCGCTACACTGCAGGCTTCGTGTCACCCGTGCATGCGGGCAATATGCGTCCGTGCCGTACATTGTTGATGGAGTTGGGATGAAAGCAACGCCATGAATGCGGATGCAGAGGGGCGGGAGCCTGTACATTAATATGTATTATTGAGATAAGGACAATACCGAAAACCTGAAACAACTATGCGACAAAAGACGGGCAGCAGAGCCTATTTGATTTCCATAGTGCTGGTCGCCGTGCTCGGCGGTCTGCTCTTTGGCTATGACACAGCGGTCATTTCCGGGGCGGAGAAGGGCCTGCAGGCCTTCTTTCTTGGCGCCTCCGACTTCACTTACACCGACGGTTGGCACGGCTTTACGTGCGCCAGCGCACTCGTGGGCTGCATCATCGGCAGTGCCGTGTCGGGCTGTCTGGCCTCGAATTGGGGGCGCAAACGGTCGCTGATCTTTGCCGGCGTGATGTTTTTCGTGTCGGCTTTGGGGTCGATGGAGCCGGAGTTCCTGTTCTTCACCCACGGCCATGCGTCGTTCAACCTGCTGATTGCCTTCAACGTTTACCGCGTGATAGGCGGTGTGGGTGTGGGCTTGGCGTCGGCCATCTGCCCGATGTATATCGCCGAAGTCGCGCCGTCAAACATCCGTGGAACGCTCGTTTCGTGGAACCAGTTTGCCATTATCTTCGGCCAGCTGGTGGTCTATTTCGTCAATTTCATCATCCTTGGCGACCACGCCAACCCGGTTGTAGAGGCCATGCGCGTGCTTAATGCCGACGAGGCGGCGTGGACCATATCGTCCGGGTGGCGCTATATGTTCGGAAGCGAGGCAGTGCCGGCGGGGCTGTTCGCCATTCTGATATGCCTTGTGCCCGAAACGCCGCGCTATCTCGTCATGGCTGGTCAGGACAGCAAGGCTTTGGACATACTGCGGCGCATCAACGGCGATGCCGGAGGCAGGGCCATACTCGCCGACATAAAGGCTACGATTACCGAAAAGACCGAGCGGCTGTTCACCTACGGCGTGCTCGTGATATTCGTTGGCATCATGCTCAGCGTGTTCCAGCAGGTGGTGGGCATCAACGCCGTGCTCTACTATGCCCCGCGCATCTTCGGCGACATGGGTATGACCAATCCGATGGTCAACACCGTGGTGATGGGCGTGGTGAACATCCTGTTCACGCTCGTTGCGGTGTTCACCGTCGAGCGTCTCGGGCGCAAGCCGCTGCTGATAACGGGCAGCATAGGCATGGCCGTAGGTGCGTTTGGCGTGGCTCTCACGTTCGGCAACGAGGCGTTGAGCCTTGTCACGATGGTCAGCATCATGGTGTATAGCGCATGCTTCATGTTCAGTTGGGGCCCCATCTGCTGGGTTCTCATAGCGGAAATCTTCCCCAACACGATACGGGGCAAGGCCGTGGCGATAGCAGTGGCCTTCCAGTGGGTGTTCAACTGGGTGGTAAGCTCCACGTTCGTGCCCATGTTCAACATGGAGGCCGCCGGCGACCCCGACTTCGGTCACTGGTTTACCTACGGCCTCTACGGCACCGTGTGCGTGGCAGCAGCCGTGTTCGTGTGGCGGATGGTGCCCGAAACCAAGGGCAGGACGCTCGAAGACATGACCCGACTGTGGAAGAAAGGACAATAAAGGCGGGTTCTATAAATCACCACCGTAACAAACGACAAAACAATATGGATTGCGTTTTGCTGCCTTTTGGCCTCTTCCCGGCTCATATCGCCGCCTCACCCGGCCGTAATGCCCGCATTACTCCCTTGCCCGCTGACGATATGCTCCCGGGGACAGTCCCAAAGTCCGGCAAAGCTGATTTGCAAACCCACCTAAACACAAAACATAATACATTAAAATGAAGACTAACAGAAGACTATTCGCTTGCGCATTGGCCTTGACTTCGGCCATTGCAGGCTACTCACAGCAGCACACGCTGGATGTGAACACGAAGAAGGCGGGAGCCACCGTGCAGAACACGATGTACGGACTGTTCTTTGAGGACATCAACTACGCCGCCGACGGCGGACTGTACGGTGAACTTGTGAAGAACCGTTCGTTCGAATTTCCCCAGTCGCTCATGGGCTGGCAGACGTTCGGCAACGTCACTGTGAAGGACGACGGCCCCTTTGAGCGTTGTCCCCACTATGTCAGCCTTAGCTATGCCGGCCACAGCGACCGCCGCACCGGCTTGGTCAACGAGGGCTACTTCGGCATCGGCGTGCTGAAAGGCGAGGAATACCGCTTCTCGGTGTGGGCGAAAGCTCCCCAAAACGGCAGCGCCGCCATACGTGTGCAGCTGATTGACCCCAACACGATGGGCGAGCGGCAGGACTTCGCCACGGCGAAAGTTGAAGTGAAGGGCGCGGAATGGAAGAAGTATGAGGTTGTGATAAAGTCGCCCAAGACCGACAACAAGGCTCAGCTGCGCATCTTCCTCGACGGCAGGAACCCCGTTTGTCTGGAGCACATAAGCCTCTTCCCGGTCAATACATTCAAGAACCGCGCCAACGGTATGCGCCGCGACATAGCCCAGGCTTTGGCCGACGTTCATCCGGGCGTGCTCCGCTTCCCCGGAGGCTGTATCGTTGAGGGCGAGGAACTGGCCAACCGCTACCAGTGGAAGAACACTATCGGCCCGGTGGAGAACCGTCCGCTCAACCGCAACCGCTGGGAGTTTACCTTCGAGCACCGCTATTTCCCCGACTACTTCCAGAGCTACGGACTCGGCTTCTTCGAGTTCTTCCAGCTGTCGGAAGACATAGGCGCAGAACCTCTGCCCGTGCTCAACGTGGGCATGGCTTGCCAGTATCAGAACCGCAACAACGAGAAAGCCCACGCAGCGCTTGACGGACTGCAACCCTACATTCAGGACTGTCTCGACCTGATAGAGTTTGCCAACGGCGACACCACTACCACTTGGGGACGCAAGCGTGCCGAGATGGGCCATGCCGCTCCGTTCAACCTGAAGTTCATTGCCGTGGGCAACGAGCAGTGGGGCGACTTCTACTTCAAGCGTCTTGAGCCGTTTGTGAAGGCCATCCGCGCAAAATATCCCAAGATAAAGATAATCGGAACGAGCGGCCCCGACTCTGAAGGCAAGATGTTTGAAGCCGGATGGAAGGCCATGAAGGAGCAGAAGGCCGACCTCGTTGACGAACACTTCTACCGCAACGAGCAGTGGTTCCTTAGCCACGGCTTGCGCTATGAGAGCTACGACCGCAAGGGACCCAAGGTGTTTGCCGGCGAATATGCCTGCCATGGCAAGGGAAAGAAGTGGAACCACTTCGAGACTTCGCTCTATGAAGCAGCCTTCATGACCGACTTGGAGCGCAACGCCGACGTGGTTCACATGGCCACCTACGCTCCCCTGCTCGCCCATGTGGAGGGCTGGCAGTGGCGTCCCGACATGATTTGGTACGACAACGTGCGTATGTTCAAGACCGTCAGCTACTATGTGCAGCAGCTCTATGCCCAGAACAAGGGCACCAATGTGCTGCAGCTGACCATGAACGGCAAGCCTGTGGCCGGTCAGGAAGGTCAGGACGGACTGTTCGCAAGTGCCGTGGTTGACAAGAACACGGGCGAAGTGATTGTCAAAGTGATCAACACCGGCAAGTCGGAGCAGGACATAAGCATAAACCTGAACGGCATGAAGGGTGCGCGCACCGCGCAGACCATCACCCTGACAAGCACCGAGATGGACGCCGAGAACACTCTGGACAACCCCAACAAGATTGTTCCCGTCGGCGGAACAGTGGAGTGCACAGCCGGAAAGTCCAACACCGTGCTCGGCGACAGGCTCCCCGCCATGACCTTCCGCCTGTATAAGATAAAGAAGTAAGGCGGCAGGAACACCGCATATGCCAGGCCGTGGCATGCCATAACCTTTAACGGGTGTGGCGTGCCACGGCTTCTTTTGTTTTGGGCTACGGGACATTGTTCTCCTGATGCACTTCACTGTCTTGAATTGGCATATCTGCCATCCTAATCCAGCACAATACCAATTCCCCGTTCTTAATTCCTCATCATTCATTCTTCACTCTTCATTTCCACTCCTTCCCACTCCGAGCCTTCCTCGTTCCTACAACGAGCACCTCTCGTTCCTACTACGAGACACCCTCGTTCCTATCATTAGGAAGTGTTAACGGTTGCGGGGGCTGATGCAAACGGCTTTTAACACAAAATTCTTGAACATACCAAGATAATATATTACCTTTGCCCGGTTTCTCTATGGAAGATTTGTGCTGTCAATGGATGTTTGCCCGTTTGCAGCAACGCAGGAGTCTTTCTCCGCAGACGTGCGGCATCTTCGAAGCCGATTTCCCCTCACACCGTGTATACCCCATGTTCCGCTTCGCCCCACAAGGGGTTACTGGGATGCGGCCTCTTCGTGGGCATACGCAGAATCCGGAACATCATACGCGGGAAGTTAGGACGGCAGACGCAGGGAGTTTGGGGCTTACGCCGTGGACATGGCCTCGAAGAGACAAAGATAGCCCGGACATTACCCCGGACATTGCGCCCCGTTTCAATGTTTTTTGCCGTTAAAGAGGGTGTAGTCGTGGTTTTTTCGTAACTTTGGAATATAATCTTTATCCCTTTATAATAAGGACTTTGGGAAGATTGCCCGATTTTGAGGTAATGAGTTGCCAACCGTTCTTATTGCTGTATTCTGCTTTGATATGCTTCCAAGAAACTCGTTTAACTGCAAATTTAGATATAAATCCCGATTTATATGCCAGTCGGTATAAAGAAAATGATTTTTCTTTAGAGGAAAGATAATAGATAATCCGATACACACAAAATTTTTATATATCAAAATTCCACATGATTTTTTTTGAGAATGCTGTAGGAAGAAAGGGTAGAAATCCGTACCTTTGCCAAATAATGTCAAGACGAAAATAAGTAATATGCTGTTTACTGAGAAAATAAAAGAGCTACGCGTCCAAAACCAAATGCCCCAAAGACAGGTTGCAGCTGCCCTTGATATAGACACTGCAACATATTGTAAGATAGAAAAAGGTGAACGCAGAGCTAAGAAAGAACAAGTTGCAGTATTATCGGAGATGTTTCATGTGAAAATGACCGACCTCCTTACATTGTGGCTTGCCGATAAAGTAACAGATGTTGTTTCAGATGAACATATAGTTGCCTCGGAAGCGCTTTCTATGGCTGCAGAAAATCTAAAAAGAATAGGTTGATATGGCAAAGACGAAATTATACCCAGCAATGGAGGTTCCCGAAATGCTATTAGCAGATCGACATTCTGTGTATGGACTTAGAACATATATCAGCCTATTCAGTAGTGCTGGTGTTGGCTGCTATGGCTTCAAGGAAGAGGGCTTCTATTGTGTCGCTACAGTTGAGTTGTTAGAACGCAGATTGAAGATTCAGAAATTCAATCAGAAATGCGTTTATGACAGCGGATATATTTGTGGCGATATGACTACACAAGAAACAAAGGATAAAGTTTTTGGGGAGTTGGCTATGTGGGAGAGAGGCTTCAATCTAACAGATTTGGATGTGTTAATAGCAACACCTCCTTGTCAGGGTATGTCCGTTGCCAACCACAAGAAGAAAGACGAACTTAAACGCAACTCTTTGGTTGTAGAGTCTATAAAAATGACTCAACAAATAAAGCCCAAATTCTTTATCTTCGAGAATGTTAGAGCTTTCCTGACTTCTGTATGTACTGATATTGATGGTCAAGACAAATCAATAAAGGATGCAATAGAGGCTAATCTGTCTGGTACATATAACATCCTATATCAAGTTGTAAACTTCAAGGATTATGGTAATCCATCAAGTCGAACAAGAACATTGGTTATTGGTGTTCGCAAAGACTTGAAAGACGTTACTCCATATGATATATTTCCAGACAAGCAGCCAGAGCGAACATTGAGACAAGTTATTGGTCATTTGCCATCATTGAAGAAGATGGGTGAGATATCTGAAAATGATATATATCATAATTTCAGAAAGTATTCGCCCCGTATGGAGTCTTGGATTGCAGACATTAAGGAAGGTCAATCGGCATTTGACAATACAGACATTACAAAGATACCTCATAGTGTGAAGAATGGTGTTGTTGTGTATAATGCTTGCAAGAATGGCGATAAATACACTCGTCAATATTGGGATAAGGTAGCCCCTTGCATTCACACTCGTAATGATATTATGGCAAGCCAAAATACCGTTCATCCTGTAGATAACAGAGTGTTCAGTATTAGAGAGGTTATGCTTATGATGTCCGTTCCTTCATCTTTTAGTTGGAGCGACATCCCTTTTGATGAGTTAAATAGAATGTCATTGAAAGAGAAAGAAGCATTCTTGAAGAAAGAGGAAATGAATATACGCCAAAATTTGGGCGAGGCTGTACCTACTATTATATTTAAGCAAATCGCAGCGAAAGTTCGCAAAATATTATGTAAGCCAACTTTAACAGAGCAGGATATAAAGACCTTGATTGACAAGAAAAAGCTGGCAACACATTCTTGTTTGATGGATTATATTAGGAGTAATGGTCACTATGGTTTTGTCGAGTTGTCCAAAATAGCAGAATTAGCAAATGCTCAAAGAGAGGACAATGCAGCATACTATACAAGACAAGACATCTGTTATACGATTGTAAAAAATCTCCCAGATGCTAAGAACTATACGGAACTAAATATTTTAGAGCCATCAATTGGTGTAGGTAATTTTTTACCTGTACTTATATTGAAGTATGCAACAGTGCAGTCCGTTAATATTGATGTGGTAGATATTGATGCAAACAGTCTGGGAATACTAAGAGAGTTGGTTTCAAAGATTGATGTACCCAATAACATTCACATTAATTACATTAATGCTGATTTCTTGTTGCATAACTTCGACAAAAAGTATGATATTGTTGTCGGAAACCCTCCATACAAGAAGCTAACCAAAGAAAAACAGTTGTTGGCTAAATACAAGATTAGTGCATCCAATAAGGAAACCAATAATATATTCTCTTTCTTCATTGAGAAAGCAATGAGTATTGGCAATGTGGTATCATTGATAGTCCCCAAGAGCCTAATAAACGCTCCTGAGTTTGATGCGACACGCACTCTTATGGAAGTGAAAAATATTTCTCACATCATTGATTTTGGAGAGAAAGGGTTCAAAGGTGTAAAGATTGAAACTATCTGTTTTATTCTTGATACCCAAAAGAAGCCTCAGGATACATTTGTAGAATCATATATTACAGATGAGGTTAAGTGCCATCAGCAAGCATACTTAACAGATGACAAATTCCCTTATTGGATAATTTATCGTAATGAGGCTTTCGATGAGGTTGCAGACAAAATGGAGTTTAATGTATTCAAAGCATACAGGGATAGAGTAATTACCAAGGCTATTACGAAAGATAATGGTAAAATCAGAGTGCTTAAATCTCGAAACATTGGCAACAATGAGATTGTCAATATCCCTGATTATGACTGTTACATTGATAGTATTGAGGGTTTGGATGTCGCAAAATATCTGAATCAGTCAAACTGCGTTTTGCTTCCAAATCTAACATACAATCCTCGTGCTTGCTTCTTGCCCAAAGGGTGTATTGCTGACGGTTCTGTTGCAATTCTTACATTGGCAAAAGACGATGACATCGTAACAAATGAAGATTTGGCATTTTACGCTACTGATAGTTTTACTAAATTTTATGCGATTGCCCGTAATTTGGGTACACGCTCACTTAACATTGATAATAACTCTGTTTTCTTTTTTGGAAAACTCAAACAGCAAAGGATATGAGAAATGTAATCAACGAATACCTTAATCAATTTGATTTAGATATACGCAAATCGCACGATGCAAGATTTGTGGATCAGAAGTGTACTCCCGACATTGTGTGCTTTATGGCTGATTGTGTTATGAATATGGTGGCTACAAAGCCTGCATTTGTAATAAATGATGTATGGAAAACGCAATATTTCATTCAGAACACAAGAGTTATCTTCAATAAGCCTTGGGCTAATGACAAGAAAGCCTATAACGAATACAACAAGGTGTTATCGCAACCTCTTAAACTATTGGCATATGCTCATGTTCTCAATGTCGAAATGATTGATGGTGCATTAACATTCTCCGTTGCTAATGAGGATTTGTTGGATTATATCTCACGTAAAGATAGAAACGCATATAACTTCTTGTATTGCTACTTTATGAAAGTAATGTCGGATAGTGGTTTCATGAAGCACTTTGAAGAATATGCAAAAGATAGCGTTGCTAATCCTGTTGCTGCAAGAGACGATATATATGAAAGATATTACCGCTTGATCAACGGTAACACCCCATCGCATTCACGATTGGATGTTAGGCGTATGTTCCACAAAGTATTTAATGTGTATGCAGCAGAACATCATCTGCATGGAAGTAATGGAAAACTTATCTACTATTCAGATTTGATGTACAACAAGAAAAATTGGCGAGACATGGATAAGGATAAAACTGTAACTCGTCAAGAAGCAATGACACCTGATAAGATTGAAAAGCAAGAAGCTGTCAATACTTATTATGTTCAGAAAGCAATCGCATTGATAAGAAAGATTCATACAGTAAGTGAAGTTAATGATAGTTGGGGCAATGGTGAAGCAACACAAGTACATCACATATTTCCAAAATCACAGTTTCCACAGATTGCACACTATGTTGAGAATCTGATTTTGCTTACAGCAACACAACATAACACAAAGGCTCATCCTAACAATAAAACTCAACAAGTCAATAAGGATTATCAGTTAGTTTGCCTATTGGCTAAAGCTGATAGCATTGAGAACTCTTTATTGCGATTCGGAGAGAAGTATTATCGTAAAGAGTCGTTTGTGTATGTAATCAACACAGGGCTAACAGTTGAGTTTAGCACAAGACTATCATTTGATGACATAAAGACAAAATTGGTTCAGATTTATAATGTAGCTTAATATGTATAGACAAAGTTTTGGTTCAACAGGACAAGTTCAGTTCGCAAATGAACATGAATATTATAGATTGATAGGCTATTTAGCAAAGTCAGATGGAAGCACCGAGTTAGCATGGGAACATAATGAGGAACAGGGTGCTTGGGGAAGTGAGGGACGAATAAAGTTTAGAAGCCCTAAGCCAAATAATATTGGCACATTGAAACTAACCGCAGGAGTTGGAAATGTTTTATATCGTGTTAATTGTAATAGTTTTGTGGAAAATTTGTACACAGACCATCACTATGTACAAGGCATTAGACAAAATATTCCACAGATATTAACAACCATACCTCCTCAATTCATAAATGATTTTAACGATGGCTTGAACTTGTAATGTGACGATACAATGGCGAAAAAAGAAACCAAAGAAAAATCATATAACATAAAAGTTCCAGTATATACAACAACTATGCTGGATCAAAATGTAGGGTTATTTGAAAATGTGTTATATAATTATATGATACAAATGATAAAAGGAAAACTTTCAAAATTTTCTACTCCTATAAGTTCGTCAAATAGGAATAAAACGAAACAAACGGTCATAAATGGTATAACGTGTCATGATATTACAATCGAAGATGTTCCTGCTTTGCTTCTTCAAATATCAGCATTTAATACCAATATGTATGATGGTTATTTTGAAGCTAATGAAAAGATACAAATAACAAAAGACAATAAAATTGGTAGTGACACAAACTATATTCTTTTGTATCCACGAATAAAAGGATTAAGTGCTGAAACATATACATGCTATTTCCTGCATCGGTATATGAAGACCCTACAAAAGACAATGGTGAAGTTTGTAAATTAGCAAAAAACGTCGTTAATAAGATACTTGAAATACCTATTCAAAACATTAAACTGCCAATGATATTTGATGAGTTGAAAGACATTTCAACTATACCTGAATTACAAATCAAATATCGAAGTATTTCAGATGCAGAAAATGATGTAGATGTTAAATATAGGGAATACTTGTGTACGCAAAAGTTTGAAAAGAAAAAAGATAGAATATTTAAAAACATACCTCGCGAAACAATGGTAGAATTACTTGCTGATAAAACTGACGATGAAGATTATCAACAAAAAGATACTCGAATTGTTATAGGTAAGAAAGAATATCGAATTAAGCGAGAACTAATCAATGAAGCAAATGAGGAATTAAAAGAAACGGCTGAAAAAGTATTCAATGCTACTTCTGCAATCACTCAAACAGAGCTTGATACAAAAGTGCATGATTCGGATTTTATAGTAGGAAAACTTAGTGCCATTTTGACTAATTATTTAAGTAATGAATGAGTATATTGTTTATAGAGAGTTGATGCGAGATTGCTTTTCGGACTTCATAGAACCGCTTTCTTTTGTGTTTCCCGATTTTTGCGGTTGGCTTCATTTGGCACTATAAACGCTTTATTGATAGCTGTTTCAGTGATATTCAAACCTCTTTTCTCGGTTATTTCAAAGATTTTCTGTAACTTTGCGACCTAAAAACATTATATACATTAATATTATGGCTGGAACAAAAAAGATAAAGACCGCGCTGATTTCGGTATTCCACAAGGACGGTTTGGACGAACTGCTTGCCAAGCTCAATGCCGAAGGCGTGAAGTTTCTCTCTACAGGAGGCACTCAGACATTCATCGAGTCGTTGGGCTACGACTGCCAGAAGGTTGAGGACGTTACCACATACCCCTCAATTCTCGGTGGCCGCGTGAAGACTTTGCACCCCAAAATATTCGGCGGAATACTCGGACGCCGCGACAATGAGGGCGACAAGGAGCAGATGGCCCAGTACGAAATACCCGAAATAGACCTCGTGATAGTGGATCTCTATCCCTTTGAGGCCACGGTCGCAAGCGGTGCTTCTGACGCTGACATCATAGAAAAGATAGACATAGGCGGCATATCGCTCATACGTGCCGGAGCAAAGAACTTCAACGACGTGGTGATAGTGCCCAGCAAAGCCGAGTACAGTGTGCTGCTTGACATACTTGACAAGAAGGGTGCGCAGACCGATCTGGCCGACCGCCGTATGTTCGCCACCCGGGCTTTCGGCGTGAGCAGCCACTATGACACGGCCATACACGGCTGGTTTGCAAAATAAAACGAGGAAGTAACGTAAAGGAAGGGAAAGATATGGGCTTTTTTTCGTTCATGCAGGAATTGGCAATGGATCTTGGCACAGCCAACACCATCATCATCAGCGACGACAAGATAGTCGTTGACGAACCGTCGGTGGTGGCCCTCGACCGCCGGACAGACAAGATGATAGCCGTAGGCGAGAAGGCCAAGATGATGTATGAGAAGACCAACGACAACATACGGACCATCCGTCCGCTGCGCGACGGCGTGATAGCCGACTTCTCTGCCTGTGAGCAGATGATGCGCGGACTGATAAAGATGGCGCACACCGGCCGCAGGCTCTTCTCGCCATCGTTGCGCATGGTGATAGGTGTGCCCTCCGGCTCTACCGAAGTGGAGCTTCGCGCTGTCAGAGACTCGGCCGAGCATGCCGACGGGCGCGACGTTTATCTGCTGTATGAACCGATGGCGGCCGCAATCGGTATAGGCATCGATGTGGAAGCGCCCGAAGGCAACATGATAGTGGATATTGGCGGCGGCTCAACCGAGATTGCAGTGGTTTCATTGGGCGGCATTGTGTGCAACAACTCCATCAGAGTGGCCGGTGACGACCTCACTTCCGATATACAGGAGTACATGAGCCGCCAGCATAACTTGAAGGTAAGCGAGCGCATGGCCGAGCGTATCAAGATACATGTGGGAGCTGCTCTGCCGGAACTTGGCGAGAATGCGCCCGATGACTATGTGGTTTGCGGCCCCAACCGCATCACAGCCTTGCCCATGGGCGTGTCTGTTTGCTATCAGGAGATAGCCCACTGCCTCGACAAGACTGTGTCGAAGATTGAAAACGCAGTGCTCTTGGCCTTGGAAAACACTCCTCCGGAACTGTATGCCGACATAGTGAAGAACGGTATATACCTGAGTGGCGGCGGCGCATTGCTGCGTGGTCTCGACAAGAGGCTTTCCGACAAGATAAACATACCGTTCCACGTGGCCGAAGACCCGCTCCACAGCGTGGCCAAGGGTGCGGGCATAGCCCTGAAGAACGTGGACCGCTTCTCTTTCCTGATGCGGTAACGGAGGCCGGGGCGGCCGCTGTCATGCGGCAACGGCCTTGTCCTGAACTGCCGGCAAATGGGAAACGACCCGTAAACGAAGCCGTAAGGCATGGCACATAGCCGCTGCCCGTAGCGCAAAGAGGCGCACGGACGGTGCACAGGCCATGCCTTGTGGGTTTTTGAAGTGTGACAATGCGCAACTTAATCGAGTTTCTTGCCAAATACAACCACTGGATGCTCTTCGTAATCCTCGAAGCTGCAAGTGCCGTCCTGCTGTTCCGCTACAACCACTACCAGAACAGCGTGTGGTTCTCGTCGGCCAACGTGGTGGCAGGCAAGGTCTATGAGTGGAAGTCTGCCGTAGCCGCATATTTCTCCATGGTCAATGCCAACAAGGAACTTACGCTCCGCAACTTCTATCTTGAACGCAAGGTCAGCCAACTCTCGCGTCTGTATGCCGAAAAGACCGGCGACACCCTCGTCTGGAGCGGCGACGACATGCGCCAGACGCTGCAAAGCTATCACCTGACGATGGCGAAAGTGGTGGGAAACTCGCTCTACAGCCCCCGCAACCTGATTACTATCGACAAGGGAAAGGCCGACGGCGTGGAAAAGGACATGGGCGTCACCAGCGGAAGCGGCGTGGCAGGAGTGGTGTATATGGCATCCGACCACTACGCAGTGGTCATTCCCGTGCTCAACACAAGCTCCAGCATCAGCTGCTCGATACGCAAGCGCGGCTATTTCGGCTACTTGCGCTGGTATGGCGGCGACCCGTCGGTGGCGTATGTCGAGGATATACCCCGGCATGCGCGCTTCAACCGCGGCGACTGGGTGGAAACGAGCGGCTACTCGTCCATTTTCCCTCCGGGAGTGCTCGTGGGACAGATCGTACAGGTATATAATTCGCGCGACGGAATGTCGTACAGGCTGAAGGTACAGCTCGCTACAGACTTCGGGAACCTGCGCGACGTGTGCGTCATAAGCGACGGCAGCATTGCCGAACGCGCCCGTCTGCTTGAGGCGGCGCGCGACTCGCTGAGGATTGATGGCCGCGGAGACAAATAGGGAAACTTTGAATGCCTACTTAACAATGTCAACGGATATGCTAAGGCGTGCGGTTTTGTCCGCCATATTGTGTCTTGTGCAGGTGTTGGTGCTCAATCAGGTACACCTGTTCGGCTGTGCCACGCCCCTATTGTATATATATGTGGCGCTCACATTCCCGCTTGACTATCCGCGCTGGGGCGTTTTGCTGTGGTGCTTTGCCGTGGGACTTGTCATGGACACTTTCTCCAACACTCCCGGACTGGCCTCCGCCTCAATGACACTGGCAGGCCTGGTGCAGCCGTACCTGCTTCGGCTGCTTGTAAGGCGCGACGCCCCGGACAACCTCGCGCCGTCTGCTGCCGCGATAGGGTTCGGCAAGTACTTCTTCTACGCTTTCACCCTCGTCTTTTTGCACTGTCTGTGCATATTCACCCTTGAGGCTTTCAACTTTTATGACTGGGTTTTCTGGCTGGAATGTGTAGCCGGAAGCACGGCGGTTACGGTTTTGCTCGTTATAACTCTTGACAGCGTGAGGCGCAAGTGAAGGATTACGGACTTGACAACAGGCGTTTTGTTATAGGCGGAGTGGCTGTTTTCATAGTCACAGTGTATATCATACGCCTGTTCGTGCTGCAGATTATGAGCGAAGACTACAAGAAAAACGCCGATTCAAACGCCTTTCTAAAGAAGACAGAATACCCTTCGCGCGGAATAATCTCCGACCGTAACAACAGGCTGATGGTGTATAACCAGTCAGCATACGACATCATGGTGGTGATGAACGAGGCGAAAGGGCGGCTCGATACCGTCGGGTTCTGCGCCACACTCGGCATTTCGCGCGACGAATTTGACCGCCGTATGGCCACTATCAAGGACAGAAGCAAGAATCCGGGCTACTCCCGCTTCACCGAACAGCTCTTTCTGAGCCAGCTGTCCGACAAGGATTTCGGCGTGTTCCAGGAGAAACTTTACCGCTTCCCCGGCTTCTACACCCGAAAACGCAGCATCCGGCAGTACCAATACCCCTGTGCCGCACACGTTCTCGGCGACGTTGCCGAGGTGTCACCGGCCGACATAGAGAACGACGGCTACTACATTCCGGGCGACTACATAGGCAAACTCGGTGTGGAAAAGCAGTACGAGAAACAGCTGCGCGGCGAGAAAGGCATGCAAATCCTGCTGCATGACGCCCACGGACGGGTGCAGGGCCGCTACATGGACGGGCGTTTCGACCGCCGTGCCGTGCCGGGGAAGAACCTCACGCTTGGAATTGACCTCGATTTGCAGACGCTTGCCGAACGTCTGCTGGAGGGTAAGATAGGCAGTATCGTGGCTATAGAACCCGCAACAGGCGAGGTTCTGTGCATGGCATCGTCACCTGCTTACGACCCGCGCATCATGACGGGTCGGCAGCGCAGCCTTAACCACTCCAAGCTGAGCCGCGACGTGTGGAAACCCCTGCTGAACCGCAGCATAATGGGGCAGTATCCGCCCGGTTCCACGTTCAAAACCACACAGGCACTGACCTATCTGGACGAAGGGATCATATACCCTTCCACCGCTTTCCCGTGCCATCACGGCTTCTATTTCCGTGGTCTCCATGTCGGATGCCACGGCCACGCATCTCCAATCAACCTTGTCAATGCCATCAGCACGTCGTGCAACGGCTATTTCTGCTGGGGACTCTACTACATGATGGGCAACCGGCGCAAGTACAAGAGCGTGCAGGATGCCATGAACCGCTGGCGCGACTATATGGTGAGCATGGGTTTCGGCTACAAACTCGGCATTGACCTGCCCGGAGAGAAGCGCGGCATGATACCCAATGCGGGCTTCTACGACAAGGCATACAAGGGTTCGTGGAACGGACTCACCGTGATCAGCATCTCGATAGGGCAGGGTGAGGTGACGCTGACACCGCTCCAGATAGCCAATCTCGGTGCGACTATAGCCAACAGAGGCTACTATTACGTGCCTCATGTGGTGCGCAAGGTGGAGGGAGAGCCGCTCGACACGGCCTTCACGCGCCGCCATTACACCATGGCATCGCGCAGTGCGTATGAGACAGTGGTTGCCGGAATGCGCAGTTCTGCCCTGAAGGGCACGTGCAGGTTGCTCGGTCGCTATGGCTTTGAGGCCTGCGGCAAGACCGGAACCGCCCAGAACCGGGGGCACGACCACTCGGTTTTCATGGGCTTTGCCCCCATGAACGAACCCAAGATTGCCGTTGCCGTGTATGTGGAGAACGGCGGTTGGGGAGCCGATTACGGCGTTCCGCTCGGAGGATTGATAATGGAACAGTATATAAACGGCAAACTCTCGGCCGAGTCAATGAAGCGTGCCGACGAGTTCCAGCACAGACGTATAGCTTATGGATCAGGCGACAGGTAGGCAAAAGGGCGTGATTCGCTCGTTGGACTGGTGGACTATTGCCATCTATGTGGCCTTGCTCGCCTTCGGATGGATAAGCGTTTGCGGCGCAAGTTACACCTATGGCGATGCGGACATATTCAGTCTCGACACGCGGTCGGGCATGCAGATTGTGTGGATTGGCACTTCGCTGTGCCTGGGCTTCGTGATACTGATGCTCGACGACCGCTTTTTCGACATGTTCGCCTACGTTGTGTATGCCGCGCTGCTGCTATTGCTCTTTGTAACGATATTCAACCCCCACCAGATCAAGGGTTCGCGGTCGTGGCTCGTGCTGGGGCCGCTGCGATTGCAGCCGGCTGAGTTCGCCAAGTTCGCCACTGCCTTGGCCTTGGCCAAACTTATGAGCGTGTATGGGTTTGACATACAGAGGCTGAAGCATTTCGCCGCGGCGCTGGCCGTTGTCCTTTTGCCCATGGCTTTCATCGTTTTGCAGCGCGAAACAGGCTCCGCACTTGTCTATCTCGCCTTCTTCCTCGTGTTCTACCGTGAGGGTATGCCCGGCAGTGTGCTCTTTACCGGGGTTGCAGCCGTGGTCTATTTTGTGGTGGGCATACGCTTTGAGAGCGCCATGCTGCTTGATACGCCCGCGTCGGTGGGCAAGTTTGTGGTGCTGTTGCTGGTACAGACGTTCTCTTCGGCCTTGGTTTTCGTGTATTGCAGGCACAGCCGGTTTGCCGTAAACCTGCTTCTTTCGTGCTTCGGGGCAACGGCTTTGGCCTTGCTTGTTGCCGAGTTTGTAGTTCCGTTCGATGTGGTTGTGGTGCAGCTGGCGGTGTGTGCTGCGCTCGTAGCCGCCCTGTTGTGGAAAGCCTTTGACACGCGTTTGCGCAACTACTATTACATTGCGCTGTTCGTACTCGGCTCTTTGGCTTTCTTCTATTCGGCGGATTATGTGCTCAACAACGTGCTGGAACCCCACCAGCGCGTGCGTATCAACGTGCTGCTCGGCCTTGACGAAGACCTTGCCGGGGCGGGCTACAATGTGCATCAGAGCGAGATAGCCATCGGGTCTGGCGGACTTGAGGGAAAGGGCTTCCTCAACGGCACGCAGACAAAGCTCAAGTTCGTGCCCGAACAGGACACGGATTTCATCTTCTGCACCGTCGGTGAGGAGGAGGGGTTCTTGGGTTCTGCCGGCGTACTGCTGCTGTTTCTTGCGCTAATCCTGCGCCTGATATACCTGTCCGAGCGGCAGCCGTTCCGTTTCGGGCGCATTTACGGATACTCGGTGCTGTCCATATTCCTTTTCCACGTGTTTATAAATGTGGGAATGGTGCTCGGCCTTACGCCCGTGATAGGCATTCCGCTGCCTTTCTTCAGCTATGGCGGTTCGTCGCTGTGGGGTTTCACCATACTGCTGTTCATTTTCCTGCGCATGGATGCCGGGCGCAATCTCGTGCGCCGCTGAGTCTGCCGGTGCAGACCCCGCTTCCTTTCCGGCAATCAGCTCCTTCGGTAGGCTGTAGGCGACATTCCCACGTGCTCCTTGAAGAACTTTCCGAGGAACGACTGGTTGGGAAAGTTCATCTCTTCGGCTATTTCCTTTATCGGTTTCGACGTGTTTTTCAGGCTGACGCGTATCTCCAGCAGCACATAGTTGTCTATCCACTGGTTGGGAGTGCGCCGGCTGACCTGCTTTATCGTTTCCGACAGATACTTGGGGGTTATGCATAGCTGTTCCGCATACCACCCTACGCGCCGCTCGCTCCTGTAGTTGTCTTCCAGAAGCTGTATGAATTCGGTGAAAATGGCGTCTGCCCGTGTCTGCTTGGCGCCTGTTCCCGGCTGCATACGGTACATGACGTTGCTCAAGTCGTAGAACATTGCGAGCAGCAGCGTGCGCACCACGTTGCGCCGGAAGCGGTTGTCCGTGTTGGCAACCTTGTCCTTCAGCATGTAGAAGTACTTGCTGAACAGGTCTGCCTCGCTCTCCGAGAGCTTGACAACGGGGTGGTCTTTTGAGAAAAGGAGCATGGACGACACTTCGCTGACGTTGCTTACTATCTCGTAGAAGAAGTTGACAGACAGCATAATGCCCAGTCCCTGCAGGTCGGGAGAGGCGGTATATCCGTCAACGACATGGCGTTCGCTGACGATAATCACGTCGCCCTGCTCCACAGTCTGCCGCTGTGTGTCCACTATATAGCTGGCCGAGCCGCGCGTACACAGTGCCATGAAGATGAAAGTCATGCGCTTCGGCGAAGTCGGCATGGCCAGTTTCGTTATGTCATCGGTCAGAAGAATGTCGTCTTCGATGAAGTCCGCGTGTGCCAGCTCCTCCTTTGCCGCTTTCAATTTGGCGTCTTTTATAGTCTCTTTGCCCATGTTTTTAGTCTCCTTGTTTGCAAATTTACTACTTTTATCCCACTTTGGAGCACACAAACGGCCTTTCTGGACATTAAAGATGGAATATCGGTAACGGCAGACAGCCTCTTTGTCACTATTTTTGCAGAGGAAACAGCCTGTAAACACAACCGTTATGAACTGCAGATCCACCATAATGACAGCGGCGACAGCCCTGTGCCTGGTGCTGGCCGGGTGCGAAGACCTGTTCAGCTACCACCCTTACGACACGCGCTTCGGCGGAGAAACGGACATAAACGCCCGCAACATAGCGCGCATAGAGTCCCTTTGTGCGGACAAGGACACCGTCCGCATTGCGGTAATGAGCGACAGCCATCTGTGGCATGGCGACACGCGCGCCATAGTCGGCGACATAAACTCCCGGAGCGGCAGCGTTGACTTCGTCATACACCTCGGCGACCTCACCGACACGGGCACTACCAGGGAGTTTGTGTGGCAGCGCGACGTGCTGTCCGGCCTACTCGTGCCTTACGTGGCACTGATTGGCAACCACGACTTCCTCGGTACTGGCGACGAAGTGTATGCCCGGATGTACGGAGCGATGGACTTCTCGTTCATAGCCGGGCGCATCAAGTTCGTCTGCGTCAACACCAACGCCACCGAATACGACTATCTGGCCGCCGTACCCAACTTTGATTTCATGGAAGAGCAGTGGACTTCCGACTCGTCAAGGTTCGACCGTACCGTAATATGTATGCACGCGCGACCCTACAGCGACCAGTTCAACAACAACGTGGCCAAGGCTTTCGAACGCTATGTGAGCAACTTCAAGGGGCTGCTGTGCTGCCTCAACGGCCACGACCACGCCGTTCAGGAGGACGAACTCTACTCTGACGGCATCGTTTATTACGGGTGCGACTGCGCCAAACACCGCAGCTACCTCTTGTTTACCATCACCAAAACGGGCTACAGCCATGAGATCATACGCGTTTAGCCTTGCCCTGGCTCTGATCGCCGCCCTTTCCGCACGCGCGGAGCCGCCCGCCGACAGCATAAGCCGCACCGATTCGATACACTATCTCGTCAATGCGGGCAACGAGAGCGGCACGGTCTTCGCCTCCCGACCGCAGGGTTCGAGCCGCTATGACAAGCGTGTGCGCCGCTATCGCCGCCACTGGGCGTCGCTAATACCCACACACCACACCATGCAGTTTGCCGGTAACATGGGACTGGTGTCAGCCGGAGTGGGCTGGGAGTACGGGAAACGGAGGCAATGGGAACTGGATTTGCTCTTCGGAGTGCTGCCCAAGTACAACAGCAGGCGCACCAAAATGACCATGACCATCAAGAGTACGTACATCCCGTGGAGCACTTACATGAAGCGGGGGTGGTCTTTCGAGCCGCTGTCGTGCGGTCTTTACGTCAATACCGTGTTCGGCAGCGAGTTCTGGAGCCGGCAGCCCGACCGTTACCCCGACCAATACTATCCGCTTCTGGCCACCAAACTGCGCGCAAACGTATTCCTCGGCCAGCGCATAGGCAAGACTGTGCCTGACAACCGCCGCAAACTCGTCAAGCAGGTGACCGCCTTCTACGAAATAAGCACCTGCGACCTGTATGTCAGAGCCATGCTCATGGACGACTACGTGCGCCTTTGGGACATCCTGAGCCTGTCTTTCGGCGTGAGACTGCAACTGCTTTGACTGCGAAAGCAACGGTTTTCCCCAAAGAAAACAATGGTTTTCAAGCCCCGGAAGCCACCGTTTCCAGAGCGAAGACAACTGTTTTCAGAACAAAAAGCAACCTATTGAAAATGGAATCGTTGCGTCTGGCGACCGTAACACGTCTGTTTGGCTATCGTAACCAGGCGGTTTACGCACCGTAAACCGCCTGGTTTTTACCGTCTGATGCAACGCTTTCTGGGTCAAGACGTTGCGTTGGGAATGGGAAACTGCTGCGTTGGGTCAGCGTTTAGCCTTGAAGAAGCCGGTCATAAGGCGCGAGCACTCCTCCTCAAGCACACCGTTTGTCACTGCGGCCTTGGGGTGCAGGGCATGGGGAGCGTAGCTGCTGTAGCCGCGCTTGGGGTCTTTGGCACCGTAAACCACACGCTTCAGCTGTGCCCAACCGATGGCTCCGGCGCACATGGTGCACGGTTCCACGGTGACATAGAGCGTGCAGTCGGTCAGATACTTGCCCCCGAGCGTGTTGGCGGCGGCGGTTATGGCCTGCATCTCGGCGTGCGCCGTAACGTCACACAGGGTTTCGGTCAGGTTGTGCGCGCGGGCTATCACCCTGTCCCGGCACACCACCACCGCCCCGATGGGTACTTCGCCGGCGGCAAGAGCCTCTTCGGCCTCGGCCAATGCCTTGCGCATGAACTGCTCGTCGAGCCTTTGCTGTTCTTCCTTGGTCATGCTTGTGTGTGTAAAGTCAGGGGCGGCTCAAAGAAGACGCCACCCTCATATTAATAATTATAGCCTCTACTTCTGCAAAGTCACCGCCATAAGCCCCACAACCACATCGTTTGCGAGCGTGCGCACAACGAGACGGCGCAGCTTTTTGGCCGGGTTGAGCGGCATGTCGAGCATCTGTGCGGCTCCGCCGGGCAGCTCTTTCTGCGCTGTTTCGCCTGTCTGGCCGTCGGCAAGGCCGCCTTTCACGCTCCTGTGCAGGTCTTCAAACAGTGTGCGGCTCACCCTTCCCGTGGCCAGACCCACGCGGTAGGGGCGCGGCAGGGGGGCTTTGTAGGCCAGTCCGTCGATGTAATAGTCCTGCTCAATGGGGCACCAGTTGTCGGGATTGGTCAGTTGGAGCGTCTCCGATGTGCCGTCGGCATACTCCACTCGCACCACTGCGTTGGCAATACGGCTCTGCATGGGGTTGGTACTGCCGGCCATCAGCAGGTAGGCATGCGCCGCTTTGCCCTTCAAAGCCACCGAGATACTGTCGGGATAGTTGTCCCACAGCGACGTGAAAGCCACGTTCTGACCCTCCTTAGGCGTGGCGAAAGGCACTCCGGCGGCGGTGAATATGCCGTCGGAAACGGCGCTCCGCAGGCCGGAATCGTCAATCTTGGCGGTCTTTTTCGGGGAACACCAGTCGCCTATACCCTGCACCGGCAGACTCAAAGTGGTGTATGGCGAACGCGGCGAGAGGTACTTGTTGGTGAAGATGTCGGTGACTTTCGAGTTGAAAACCGCTGAGATGTCCACCGGGCGGCAGTCCTTTCCGACCACGTTGTCGAACGCCGTGCCCCTGGCAACCGCCTCTTCGGGCTTGGCCGCCGGGCTGTCGGGCTGCTGCTTCACGGCGTTTGCCACTATGGTCTGCACCGAGTCAGCCGTGCAGACCGTGTCGGTGAAGCGTCCCAAACCGAGGTTCTGGCGCAGCACAATGCGCAAGGGACGCTTGAAATTCTGGCGCACCACGTAGGTTTCCCTGCCTCCTTCGCGCTTGAAAGTGTATGAGAGATAGGGCGTTTTCACCGATGCCGAGTCCCACGAAGAGGGGAAGCCGGGGCGGATAATGCACTGTCCGTACAGTGCGTCCGGCGTTATTCCGAACAGTCCCTGCACGAATGCGCGCGAAGCAATGCCCGTTACGTCGGAGAAATCCCGGTAGGCTTCACCTTTTGCCTTGTCGAAATACGATATTTGTCCGAAGTTTCCCGGACTGCCGCCGAGGTACATGAAGTCCATAACCGTGCCTTTCAGCAGTTCGAAAGCGGCGTCATTGCGCCCGGCTTCGTAGTATGCGAGTGCGGTATGCAGCACCTCTGCCATGGCTACATTGTTGACGCTCCACTCGTAGGGCATCCAGTCGGAGGTGCTGACCGTGCAGTAGCTCTTGCCGTCTGCCGTGAACGGTATGTGCGGAATGCGGCTGTCAACGTAGCGGGTGGCCTGATAAGCCTGCTCGGGAGTGCATGCGCCGCAGTCAATCGGGGTATATACGCTCCACAGGGCTGCGCTCTCGTGCCTGCGTTTCAGCCCCATGAAGTCCTTGAACTCCGCCCAGTAGCCGCCCGGAAGCCACAGTTGCGAGTTCATGGCTGCGAGTATCTTGTCGGCTTCGGTGCGGTAGGGCTGCGGGTCTTCGCCTATCAGCTCCGCTATCCGCGCCGCCAGCAGGTTGCCGCGGTAGTTGTAGGCCGAGCTGTGTGCCACGCCTCCGCTGTTGTACTGCAGCGCATCGCTTGCCCAGATGCAGCAGTAGGCATCGTAGAGTCCGTCGTTGTCGGGGTCCCAGTTGAGCTTCTCCCACGCCAGATGCGACTTTATCACCGGCCACATCCGGCGCATATAGGCCGTGTCGGCATCGAACTGGAAGTGCCAGAGCAGCTCGTCTATATACACAAGGTTCATGTCGTAGTGGTGGAACTGGCGGTTTTTCTCCGGATTGCGGCATATGTAGCCGTCGCTATACATGGGAGTTCCCCACTCGTAAACGCCGCGCGAGAGGTTGGCGGTGGTGTCCTGTGTAGGGTGGGGGATGGTGTTCGGCACTCCCGAAACCTGGCTTTTCGCATAGGCGTCGAAGTGTGTGCGCTGTCTGTCAGGCCAACCTAAGAAGTCTCCCATGTATGCTGCGCGCCATCCGGGCAGCGGCATACGCCACCCAACTGCACCGTGGTTCCACACCTTGCCGTCCCATGCGCCGTCGGCAGCCATCACCATATTGCCTCCAACGGTATTGATGAAGGCGTCGGGAGTGTTGAATTCCACCTGCGAAGCCATGGCCTTTCGGGCGGTTTCCTGACGGCTGAAGAGCAGCAGCAGGCTCTTTTGCGGAGCGGTGGTGAGGGCGTTGTCCTCAAGAGATACGCAAACGGGCTGTCCTTTAAGCTGCACTTCCACCGTGGCAAGGCGGTTCAGAGTGGGCGAAACCTCAAACCCGCCGGGCTTCTCCATGCGCCCCATCTCGCCGAAACGGCGGAAACGCATGACTGCGGTCTCGCAGATGCGCCCCTCAAGCGATGCGGCTGTGGCGAAGCCCTCGGTGGAAAAGAGCCACAAAGCGCCCTCCACGTCGGTGCGCGCAATGACACTTACGTGCAGCCGTCCGCCGCTCCAGCGCGGGTCGGAGAGCGTGTAGTCGCGCCTTCCTGCACTGTATCGCGCCTCGCAATGGGCTGTCGAGTCGAGCGCAACGGTGGAGTTCCCGACCGTAAGGCGGAAACTTATGTTGCGGCAGTCGCCCTTCTTGTATGAGGCAAACACGGGGCGGTCGCTCGTCTCTATGCGGTATTCGGTGGGTCCGCCGTACAGTGCGCGGGTGTAACGGTTGGCCCCGTTGACGCAAACTATGTCGCGCCCGTCGGGCCTGTAGTGCAGTTCGCGTTCGCCAGCGGCCTGCACCTGTGCGGCAAACGCCTGTGCTGACGCTGCAAAAGCCAGTGCCAACAAGGCAAAAGTGGTGGTTCTCATAAGTGGTAGTAATACGTTTTTGGTTTGCTTTCAGTTTGTTTCGACCACAAAATTAAGCATATAACGCCATAAAACCAAACTGCCGGCGCACGAAAATGGTGCAGCCGCATCATGGAAACCCATAAGCACTTGCGGACAAAACCTCCGTGCCCCGTTTCGTAAGCTGCCTGTTCCCGTTCTGCAAACCGCCCGTTTGTGCCTCGCAAACGGTGCATTTGGCATACGCAAGCGGCCTGTTTGCGTGTGCTAACCATGCTGTTTGTGGTTCGTAAACGGCATGGTTGTGAAAGAAACTTGCCTGATTTCTGTGAGAAACTTGCCTGATTTCTAATAGGAAGTTGCCAAATTTCTGTTTATGACAGAATCGTCTTTGTTTAAGAAGTCTGTAAGAAGTCAGTCGTAAACTGAATGTTTGTGCCGGCCAAAGATTGCATACTCTCGCCTTTTTTGCTAACTTTGCCCTTGGATACCGTGTCGTTTCCATGACGGGACACGCAGCCAATACAAGCACAATAGTCACATTTGTAGAACAAGGAGCAAGCGAAACAACAGCTAACCAAGCATATCTGGAGATGTTTAGGTATATAGAAAATAAGGACAGGACGTTCCTTTTCGGCGCATACAGAGGGGAAAAGTCGCAGTTGGACTGGATATTGGGAGAAAAAACTCAAAGGTATGAGAAGCTCTACAATGTCCGTTTCAACCAAGATTTGTTTTCCCAAAGAAGCGGAGGAATGTTTTCAAATGTCTTGCCAGACTACGTTCTAATATATAATACTCAAAATCCGCAAGAGGATTATCACCTTTTCCCCTGCGTAAACTCTTCAGTAAAAGGGCAGGAGGAAATGGAACAACTGGACTATCCGGACCCTAACGGAGCATATATCGTCTATTCTTTGGGCGAGGAGTTATGGCAAACGTTCCTTAGAAGAGGCGAGAAAACTCATAATGCTCCTAAGATACTGCATCGGAAGTGACAATGCAAACACAGCCAATGCCTTGCGAAAAACGTAAATATAATTTGCATATGGTTAAAAGAACCTCCAAGAAAAAATGTCCAGGCTATCAATTCTTCATAAAACCTACAATTGAAGCTTTGTATCAGCTTGGTGGGTCAGGAGCAAATTCTGAAATATATAAAAAGGTTATCCAAATAGCCAAACTCCCAGAAGAAGTCATTGACGAGATGCATAGTTTCACAATGACAGAGGTGGAGTATAAACTTATGTGGGCAAGGACTTACTTGAAGAATTATGGAGCTGTGGAAAACAGCAGACAAGGTGTATGGGTGCTTACTGCAAAAGGTGCTGCCTTGGCGAAACAGAAAGAGTTAGACGTAAAGGAAATAATACGCTTTACCAACAACAAGAATAGTTCCGGCAAGGATTGTGACACGGATTGCGATACTTCACCTTTTTGCGAAACAAAAGGATGGCGTGAGCAGATAACGGATATATTGCTGAACATGAGTCCGTATGCATTTGAGAAGTTGGCTCAACGACTGTTGAGAGAATGTGGATTTTCTGATGTCGAAGTGACAAAGAAATCGGGTGATGGAGGAATTGACGGTACAGGAAAACTGCGAATTAATGGCATTTTTAGTTTTAATGTTGCTTTTCAATGTAAAAGATATAAAGGTGCGGTTGGGGCACCAGAGATAAGAGATTTTCGTGGTTCATTGAGTACGAACATAGAAAAAGGGGTTTTGATTACCACGGGTTCCTTTTCTCGCGCAGCACTTGAGGAAGCGTCAAGTGAGGGGAAAAGACTTATAGACTTGATGGATGGCGAGGACTTGATTAACAAATTGGCTGAATACGGGATTGGATTGAATGAAGTAAAATCGTATGAAGTTGACATGGACTTCTTTAATTCTCTAAACGATGACTGCTGATAGACTTAAAGCTGTGTTTGATGAGTTTTCAAAAATAATCATAGGCAAGAGCATTAAGATAGACATCGAATTTGAAAACAATAGGATGTTGTTGCCAGACTATGCCATGATTGTCGAAAATATAATGAAAGAATGGCTTGACAAGTGGATGACGGACAAGGGCATTGTGCATATACACAACCAAAGACAGGCATCTCCAGACTTCTGGCTTGACCCGAAAGACTTGGAGTCAAACTGGTTGGAAGTTAAGTCTTTCACAGGCAGTCCGAACTTTGACATTGCTGCATTCCGAAGTTTCATCAATCTTGTGGTGGAGAAACCATGGAAACTCCATTCAAAACATTTGCTCATAAAGTACAAAATGGAGAACGGTGTGGTGGAGATAGAGCGGATATGGTTGAAGAATCTTTGGGAAATATGCTGCACAAGCGGCACGTGGCCGGTCAAGGTACAGTATAAGAATAAGGTGATAGTGAACATTCGCCCTGCCACTTGGTACTCGGAGCAAGCCGACTTCAAACCTTTCGAAAGCCTTGAAGACTTCTTGGCGGCAATGGAAGAGACGATATACCAATATCCTGACACACGGGTAACCATAGCCTTGCACTGGAAAGACAACCTCATAAAGAGTTACGAAAGGCACTACGGCAAACGCTTAAACATCCCAAGGTGGAACGATATTGCATATAAGTACGGTGGAGAAGCTACAAAGTAAGAGCGAGCACACCGCTACGGCAAATGTCGTCCAAAGGTTTCCGTTTTGTATTAAGCGGCGAAACGTTTTGGAATGTCGGTGCAAAACGTTATTTTTGCATTAGGGTGGCGCACGTCGAAAGCACACTTGGTACTCGTTAGAACGGCGGCACAACACAACGACAGACAAAACGAATACGGCACAATGGCA
>CAVAPI010000005.1:0-47272 GCA_963590445.1 Lachnospiraceae bacterium
TTGGAGAGGTGGCGGAATTGGTAGACGCGCTACTTTGAGGGGGTAGTGAAAATTGCTTCGTGGGAGTTCGAGTCTCCTCCTCTTCACATAAATTTATTGTAGGCGGAAATAGCTCAGTTGGTAGAGCACGACCTTGCCAAGGTCGGGGTCGCGGGTTCGAGTCCCGTTTTCCGCTCTTTTTATTGTTCCCGTATTCTCAAGAAAACAACAGTCCGATGAATTTGTATTTAAGATATTTCGACAAGGAAACTCTGGTTACCAGCGTTGAAGATGCCATTACCTTTCTGGGAAACATTGACGAAATCGGCATGAACCCCATGCTTGAGGCCGACATCCGCGAATATGCCGCAAGCAAAGTGTACTATCCGAAGCGCTACAAGATACGTCCACGGGTCTATTTCATCATAATAAAGACCGAAGCCGCCACCATGCTTGACTTCAAGGAGAAGCGTGCGCTGCACAGCAATGCCGGTTCCAACGACAAGGAAAAGGCATTTTCGCCGGCCATTGCGCACCTCAACGAGGACCAGCCGGGCTGGTATGAGGGTTCAATCGACTTCAAACGCGTGCTGATGGTGCCGGGTACGGGCAAGTTCCAGTACCGTGACACCCATTTTGTGGCCCGTTGCAAGGCCGTTTCCGGCATAGACTGCTACAACAGGATAGTCGATCATCTGCGCCAAAGGGTAGATAACCGCAGCCAGTTCCCGTCTGTAAAGGGAAAGAACTTCCGCTTCAAGTTCCTCGGACTGTGCAAATAAGGGGTGCAGGCGGCCCGGTAACAGGAGTGAAGACGACCGGTAAAGAAGTACAAGCGGACGGTAACGAAAGCACAAGTGGCCGGTAGCGGTGTACGAGTCTATACCTTATCATATATAAGCCAGCAGCTTTTGCATATAAGCCTATACCTTCATTATATATAACAACTGTCATTGAATACGCCATGAACAAGGTTATGCTCATAGGGAACGTGGGAAAAGACCCCGAAGTGAGGTATGTGGATCACGGAGTGGCCGTGGCACGGCTGTCATTGGCCACTACCGAGCGCGGATACACGCTGCAAAACGGGACGCAAGTGCCCGACCACACCGACTGGCACTACGTTGTACTGTGGCGAAAGCTCGCTGAAATCGTTGAAAAGTACGTGCACAAGGGCGACAAGCTGTACATTGAGGGGCGGATACGCTACACTTCCTACAATGACAAGCAGGGGGTCAGGCACAACATGACGGAGATTTGGGCGGACAACATGGAAATGCTCACACCGAAAACGGCTGCGGCAAACATGGCACCCCCGCTTGACACCAAGCAAAACCAGGCTTCCGCTGCACCGCATCCCACTGCCGACGACACGAAAGACCTGCCGTTCTGAAGGTAAAACAGAACCACTACACGGAAAAAACACACGACTTTGTCACCTACAGATATACACAGCCTCTTTGCAGAGGTACACTTTATGACACCCTCCCTATGGGTTGCCCTCACAGGAATACTCGCTTGTCTGCTGCTACTCGTCTCCGGATTTGCCTCAGGCTCCGAGATTGCCATCTTTTCCCTGTCGCCCAGCGACCTCAACGAGCTGGATGAGGAGAAGACAGAGCGCGACAAACAGATAAAAGCCCTTAGGGATGACTCCGAAAGAACGCTGGCCACCATTCTTATAACCAACAACTTGGTCAACGTTACCATCATCATGCTGCTCAACAACTTCTTCGAACACACCATAGACTTCGGCAATGCCTATTGGCTAAGGTTCGTCTGCCTGACGGTACTGCTCACATTCCTGCTGCTGCTCTTCGGGGAAATCATGCCCAAGCTGTTCAGTGCGCAACGCCAGTTGCAGTTCTGCCGCATGGCAGCGGGCGGTATCATCTTCTGCCGCAAGCTGTTCTATCCGCTCAGTTCAGTGTTGATGCGCACGGGGGTGCTGGTTGAGAAGGTTGTGAAGAAGGAAAACCATGTATTAAGTGCCGATGACTTGGAACAGGCGCTGGAGCTGACCGACAAGTCTGCCATAAAGGACGAGAAGAACATGCTCGAAGGCATCGTCCACTTCGGCGACGAGACGGTGAAAGAGATAATGACAAGCCGCCAGGACGTGGTGGACATTGACTTCGATTCGCCGTTTCCGGAGGTCATCAAGTGCATTGTCGAGAACAAATACTCCAGGATGCCGGTGTGTCAGGGCACTATGGACAACATACGCGGCATACTCTACATCAAGGATCTGCTGCCCCACCTCGGCAAACCGGCGGGTTTCCGCTGGCAGTCGCTGATCCGTCCGCCCTACTTCGTGCCCGAAACAAAGAAAATAGACGACTTGTTGCGGGAATTCCAGCAGAACAAGGTGCATATCGCCATAGTTGTGGACGAATTTGGCGGAACGAGCGGCATAGTGACCCTTGAGGACATACTTGAAGAGATTGTCGGCGAGATCAACGACGAGTATGACGACGACGAAAAGAGCTATATCCGCGTCAACGACAGCACATACATCTTTGAGGGAAAGACGCTTATCAGCGATTTCTGCAAGATTGCCGGCACTGCGCCCGACACTTTCGACGACATAGAGGGCGACGCCGACACGCTGGCCGGCCTGCTTCTTGAGATAAAGGGCGACTTCCCAAAACTCCACGAGAAGATTACGTTCGGCAGGTTCACGTTTGAGACGACCAATATGGACGAACGGCGCATATCGAAGATAAAGGTTACGATGGACGGGCAGCATCCCGACAGGGAAAACGGCACGCCCGACGAGCCGTAGCCCGACCGTTTCCAGACAGGCAGCATACGCCTTGCAACGCCCTAAACGACAGACACTTTACACGACCCGGCGGTTTGCACTTCGCAAACCGCCGGATTTTGCGTTGTAAACAGGGCATTTACGACCCGCAAACCGCCGGGTTATGAAGTAAAAACGGCCGGGTTATGATGCGTGAGCCTTCGGGTTATGAAGTAAAAACGGTCGGGTCACGACTCGCAAGCCTTCGGGCTGGCACAGCCGATGCCGCAGTCCTTTCCGCAAAACATTCGGGTCGCGCTGAAAAAGGGTCTATAAAATCTTCCGTAACCTTTGCCGTTTCAACAAAAGAACGTAATTTTGCAGAAATTTTCCAAAGCGTTATGTACACATTTATCGCCAGTCTGACATTTCTTATTCTGGGATATGTCATTTATGGAAGGGTTGTCGAGCGCATCATGCAGCCCGATGGCAACAGAAAAACACCGTGTTATACTATGCAAGATGGGGTTGACTACATCCCCATGCCCACATGGAAAGTCTTCATAATACAGTTTCTGAACATCGCCGGCACGGGGCCTATCTTCGGAACCATACAGGGTTTGCTCTTCGGACCGGCCGCCTACTTCTGGATAGTGCTGGGCTGCATCTTCGGAGGAGCCGCCCATGACTATATGGCCGCCATGATTTCGCTGAAGCGAAACGGCGCTTCACTGCCCGAAATCGTGGGCGACGAGATGGGCAGCCTGGCACGCAACGCCCAGCGATACCTCGCCCTGCTGCTCATGATCCTTGTGGTTGCCGTGTTCGTAAAGACCCCTGCCGTGCTTCTGGCCAACTTTACCGACGGCCTTGTGCCCGACAGCTATATGTTCTGGGTAGTGGCTATATTCCTCTACTACCTCATTGCCGCCACGCTACCCATCAGTCAGATTATCGGGAAGATTTATCCCCTGTTCGGAGTGGTGCTCATTCTCATGGGACTCTGCGTCTTTGTATGCATATTCCTGCACTTGGGCACGCCCATACCCGAGATTACCGATGCGTTTGAGAACCACTATCCCGGCAAGACCCTACCCCTTTTCCCCTGCATGTGCATCTGCATCGCGTGTGGAGCGGTCAGCGGCTTCCACGCAACCCAAAGTCCGCTGATGGCACGCTGCATAAAGAACGAGCGATATGGCCGCCGCGTGTTCTACGGAGCCATGATTACCGAAGGCCTGATAGCCCTTGTCTGGTGTACGGCAACCCTTGAGTTTGTCGCAACGCTTGACGTTGCGGGCAACACTCCCTACGAAAAGATATACAACGCCATGCTTGACGGCCAGGGAAGCATCAATCCCGCCATATTGGTCAACCGCATATGCGAGAGTTGGCTCGGTACGTTCGGCGCAGTGATAGCCATTCTGGGCGTAGTCATTGCACCTATCACCACAGGCGACACTGCCCTGCGCTGCGCGCGCCTGATTTTGGCCGACATGCTGAAGATGAAGCAGGACAAAGCGCTCAAGAGAGTGCTCATCTGTTTGCCTGTTTTCATGATAAGCGTCATCCTCCTGTTCGTCAAGTTCGACGTTCTGTGGCGCTATTTCGCATGGTTCAACCAGACATTCTCCATCTTCACGTTCTTCACCATAGCCATCTATCTGGCCAAACGCAACAAACCGTACTATCTGGCCCTGCTTCCGGGTATGTTCATGGTGGCAGTCTGCGTGTGCTACATCTGCGTTGACCAGTACAGCCTGAACCTTGACTGGAACCTTTCCTACGTCATCAGCTTCGTATGCGCCCTGCTTACGGGACTGTGGTTCATGGTCTGGAGAAACAAGTACATCAAGCATCCGTCCCCAACCCTACGGTAACGGTTCCCAAAGCGGCCTGTCTGGCTTGGCAAAGAGGCCGTTTGGCCATGCTAAAGAGGCCGTTTGGCCATGCTAAAGAGGCACTCTACGATACGGAAACGGCCGCTTGGGAAAAACAATCTATACGATGACGACAACGAAACTACGCTCAGCACTGGTGGTTACGGCCTTTCTACTGGCCGTAGCACCGGCGCTTTTTGCTTCTTGCAGCAGCGATGACGGCACGGAAACGGCCTTTTCCACCGTTGAAGTGAAGAAGACCGTACCGCTCACCGGCGGCAACGGCTCGCCCAAATGCACCGTCAACCTGAAAATAAGCTATGCCTCCGACGGCAAAGACAGCTGCTCCGGCAAGATAAACGCCACACTCTGCCACGAGCTGTTCGGCAGTGACGGCAACGATGTGCCCAAGGCAGCAAGGGCATTTGCCGACAGTTATGCCGACATCTACAAGAGTAGCATGGCGAAATTCTATGCCGCAGACCGCACGGACAGCCGGAAAAGGTCGTGGTACGAGTACCGCTACGACATGGAAACCGGCGTTGAAAGCGGACGGAAAGGCATCGTTGTATATACCGCAAAGCTCGATTACAACGAGGGAGGGGCGCACGGGATAAGCCAGACGATAACGCTTAACTTCGACAAGGCCACCGGACGGTGCATCCGTCTGGACGACCTGTTCGCGGAAGGGGCGGAGAAACGGCTCGCAGAGATACTGCTTGAGAAGCTGCAAGAGGCCGTCGGCGCAAAGGATCTGGCCGGGTTGAAGGACAAAGGCTACCTGAACGTCACCGACATGTATGCGCCCCAGAACTTCATACTCGGCAAGAAAGGCGTCACATTCATATACAACATCTACGAAATAGCGCCCTACGAGCAGGGCACAACCACGCTTTCCGTCAGCTATTCAGACCTGAAAGAGCTGCTGGCAAAGGACTTCAACGACTGAAACCCACCCCAACAACCCCATTATGGAGCACATTACCAAATACTTTCCCGACCTCACAGAAAAGCAGCGCGGGCAGTTTGCAGCGCTATACGGCCTCTATTCCGACTGGAACGCCAAGATTAACGTCATCTCGCGCAAGGACATAGACAACCTTTACGAGCACCACGTGCTCCATTCCCTTGCCATTGCCAAGTCCGTCTCGTTCCGTCCCGGCACCAACATACTCGATCTCGGTACGGGAGGCGGCTTCCCCGGACTGCCGCTGGCCATCATGTTCCCCGAAAGCAGCTTCAAGCTCATCGACGGAACGGGCAAAAAAATTCTTGTGGCAAAGGAAATTGCCAAGGCAATCGGCCTGAGAAACTGCCGGATCGAGCAGTTGAGGGGCGAAGAAGAGAAGGGTAAGTACGATTTTGTGGTGAGTCGCGCCGTCATGCCGCTGCCTGACCTTGTGAAAATCGTGCGGAAAAACATATCAAAGAGGCAGCAGAACTCCATGCCCAACGGCATTATCTGCCTGAAAGGCGGCGATGTGTCGGAAGAAACCCGCCCTTTCAAGAAACTGGCGGAGGTGACACCCGTCGAAAACTGGTTCAAGGAGGAGTGGTTCAAGGGCAAGAACGTCATCTATCTGCCGCTTTGACAACACAAGAAAGGAGCATTTGCAATGATTGAAATCAAGAGTTTTGTGTGCAACCCCTTCCAGGAGAACTGCTATGTGGCCAGCGACGAGACCAAGGAGGCGGTCATCGTTGACTGCGGGGCACTGTATGAAGAGGAGCGACGCGCCATCAAAGACTACATAAGCGGCAACAACCTGAAGCCCACGCGCCTCATTGCCACCCACGGACACGTTGACCACAACTTCGGCAACGCCTTTATTCTCAAGGAATACGGCCTGAAGGTGGAAGTAAACGCAAGGGACAGACTGCTGATGGAGCGGCTCCCGGAGCAGGCCTCGGCGCTTTGCGGCATCAAGCTCGACGGCGAGCAGCCGCCGGTGGGACGGTATCTGGCCGACAGCGGCGACATTTGCTTCGGCAACCACACGCTGCACATACTCCACACGCCGGGTCACTCGCCCGGTTCGGTCTTTTTCGTCTGCGAAGAAGAGGGTCTGGCCTTCTCCGGCGACACTCTGTTCCGCCAAAGCATAGGCCGCACGGACTTTGTCCTTGGCAGTATGGACGACATAATGGACAGTCTGCACGGCAAAGTGGCAAAACTTCCGACAAAAACCGTAATCCTTCCGGGTCACGGGCCGCAGACTACCATCGGCGACGAGCTGGTTTCCAACCCCTATCTCAAGTGACTGCAACCGCCTGATGGCCAGTTGTTTGCAAAACCCGCTCATTTACGCATCGTAAATGGGCGGGTTTTGCATCGTAAACGGCCTGTCTTTGCACCGCAAACCGCACGTTTCCGCCACGCAAACGGGCGGGACAACATCTGCCAGCAGTCCAAAAACATCCGCAACACCTTGGCTTGTATGTGGAAAAAACGTAACTTTGCCTTTGAAAAGGAACAAAAGAGACACAACAATATGGACATTACCGAAAGATTTTTGAACTACACACGGTTTGACACCCAGTCGTCCGAAGAGAGCCAGACGGTGCCCAGCACCTCCAAACAGCTGGTTTTCGCCGAATATCTCAAGAAGGAACTGGAGCGCGAAGGCCTCTCCGATGTCGAAATGGACGGCAACGGTTACATCTATGCCACGCTGAAAGGCAACGTAAAGGGCGAGGTTCCGACCATCGGGTTTATCAGTCACTACGACACAAGCCCCGATTGCAGCGGCGCAGACATCAAGCCGCAGATAGTAAAGGCATACTCCGGCGGCGACATAACCCTCTCTGAAGGCATCGTCTCGTCGCCCGAGAAGTTCCCGGAGCTGCTCAGCCACATCGGGGAAGACCTGATTGTGACCGACGGCCACACGCTTCTCGGTGCTGACGACAAGGCCGGCATAGCCGAAATAGTGCAGGCAATGTGCTATCTGCGCGACCACAAGGAGATAAGGCACGGAGACATACGCATCGCATTCAACCCCGACGAGGAGATAGGCATGGGTGCGCACCACTTTGACGTGGAGAAATTCGGGTGCGAGTGGGCATACACGATGGACGGAGGCGACCTCGGCGACCTTGAATTTGAGAATTTCAACGCCGCATCGGCCAAGATACAGCTCAAAGGCGTAAGCGTTCACCCCGGCTACGCAAAGGGTAAAATGATCAATGCCAACCGTCTGGCCGCGGAGTTTGCCGCCATGCTGCCCGAAAACGAAACCCCGGAGCACACCGAAGGCTACGAAGGGTTCTACCACCTGCTGGGTATGAAGTCGAATATCGAACAGGCAACACTCTCATACATCATCCGCGACCACGACCGCGACCGCTTTGAGGAACGCAAGGACTTCATCTGCGAGTGTGCGGCAAGGATTAACGCCAAGTATGGCGACGGTACGGCAGTGGCAGAGGTAAAGGATCAGTACTACAACATGAAGGAAAAGATTGACCCGAACATGCACGTGATAGACTTAGTGCTCAAGTCAATGCAGGAATGTGGCGTCCCGCCGAAGGTAGAGCCTATCCGCGGCGGCACAGACGGAGCACAGCTGTCGTTCAAGGGACTGCCCTGCCCCAACATCTTTGCCGGCGGCGTCAACTTCCACGGCCCTTACGAGTTCGTAAGCATACAGGTGATGGAAAAGGCCATGCAGGTTATCGTGAAAATCTGCGAGCTTACCGCCGACTACAACAACTGAAAAGCTCACGGACAAGCACCGTCTGACTGACAAAAGGGAGCTTCCGGCAGATTGGGAAGTGCCGGTTGGCCGATTGGCAGGCACCGTCTGACAGCACAAGGAGCACCGTCTGACAACATGAAGAGAGCGTTTTCTGCATGGAAATACACCCCATAGCCCACTTCCATTGCCCGTTTAAGGACAAATTCGGCGTGCCCCGCCAGAGCAGTCTGGTCAGTGAGCTGCGCGGAACCATCGTTTTCACGCCCGAATACCGCTCCCCGGAAACGCTGCGCGGCCTTGACGGCTTCGACTACCTGTGGGTTGTCTGGGCGTTTTCGGCCAATGCGCACGCGCCAAAGCACAACACTGTGCGTCCGCCAAGGCTCGGCGGCAACAGCAGGCAAGGGGTTTTCGCCACAAGATCGTCCTTCCGCCCTAACAATCTGGGCTTGTCGTCGGTGCGCATCGCCGGTATAGCGACCGAAACGCCCCAAGGGCCGGTCATAACCGTGGCAGGAGCCGACCTTATGGACGGCACTCCCATCTACGACATCAAGCCCTACGTGCCGTTTACCGACAGCCATCCCGACGCAAGGGGCGGCTTTGCCGATGCCGTGGAATGGAATACGCTTGGAATATGCGTGGACTGCCCCGTGCCAACGGCCATGCCGCCGGAAGAAATGGCCGTGATAACAGCCGTACTCCGGCAAGATCCGCGTCCGCAATACCACGATGACCCCACAAGAGTTTACGGTATGTCGTTCGGAAGGTGGAACATCCGCTTCACAGTCCGCACAGACACCCTCCACATCGTAGGCATTGACGATATGGAAACGGCGGGATAAAGCTTCGGAAAGTGCCGGACTGACACAGCAAATGCCGGAAAAGAGTGCCGGAAGAGCACGGTTATTGTAAGAAAAGGAAAGAGAGAGTGCCGCATATGCGGCACTTCCTGTTTACGGCTGCCACTCTTCCGCTGCGCCGGAGGCCGGTGCGGAGTCTTGTGCTGGCGGATTGGTGAGCTTGCCCCGGCTGTCGAACATGCCGTAAGTGGTGCGTAGCACAATGAATTCCGTGCGCCGGTTGAGCTGGTTGCACTCTTCCTGCTCCTCAGGCTTCAGGTTTTTGATGAAGTTCTCGGTGAGTACGTCACCCTCTTTCAGGTATTTGTAGGTCTCGGTCAGCTTCTTGCGTATCGTTTTCGGCTTGTCCTTGCCATATCCCACGGGGCTTAGCCTGTCCTTGGCGATGCCATGGCCGATGAGATAGGCCACTACGCTCTCCGCGCGCCGTTGGGACAGCACCCTGTTGTAGGCATCCGGGCCGCGGTAGTCGCAGTGTGCGCTAAGCTCGATGGTCACGTTGGGGTTCTCGTTGAGCAGCTTTATCAGCTCGTCGAGAGCCTTTGTCGATTCAGGGCGCAGGGTTGCCTTGTCAAAGTCGTAGAATATGTTGTCTATAAGCACCGGCGCGGTGATGGAAGCCAGGGGGAACTGGAGCGTATATTCGGCGGATTCGGTGACAGGTTCCACCCTTAGCTGTTCCTTGTGGTTGAGATAGCCCTTGCAAGTGCCGAGCAGCACGTAGTCAACGCCGGGTTTGATTTCCTGGGTGAACGACCCGTCGCCCTTAACGCTTAGCTTCATGTTCGTACCGTCGTTGCCTACCATATACACAAGGGCTTGCGGCAGTTCGTAACCCTCCTGTTCATACACCCAACCCTTGACTGTCTGCATGATTTCGGGGTTTTCAAAGCTGTAGATGTGGTCCCATCCCTTGCCGTCTCCACGGTTTGAGGAGAAGAACCCGCGGTTGTGCAGCCCGTCAAAGGTCATTCCGAAGTCGTCACCCTGCGAGTTGAGCGGATAGCCCGGATGTTCTATAGTCCAGGAGCCGCCCCCTGTGGTGTCAGGCTTGGCTATAAAGATGTCGAGACCGCCCATTCCGGGGTGGCCGTCGGACGAGAAATAGAGGTCGCCGTTGGGTCTGAAGGTCGGAAACATCTCGTTTCCCTCGGTGTTTATGGGCGCTCCGAGGTTCTCAACCGACCCTGTGTCGCCGCCGTTGAAGAGCCTTACGCGCCAAATGTCAAGCCCTCCCATTCCTCCGGGCATGTCTGACACGAAGTAGAGCCACATTCCGTCGGGCGAAACGGCCGGATGGGCGTAGCTCGAAAGGGTGTCCTTGGAAATGACCACCGCAGTTGCCTTGCCCCAACTGGCGTCCGAGCGGCTGGAACGGCATATTGTGGCGTAGCGGGGATAGGATGCGTCGGTGGCGCATTGGGTGATATACATCGTCCGGCTGTCGGGTGAGAAGGCGCAAGCCCCCTCGTCATAGTCCGAATTAAGCTCGGTGTCGATGGCCTGGGGCTTGGTCCACTTGCCGTTCTCGTCCTTCGTCGATACGAAAATGTCGCCGTTCTTGGTGCCGGTGATGCCGCTAAGCTCGTCGCCCCGCGCTTCGTTGCGCGTAGAGGTGAAATACAGCTGGTCGTACTCGTCGCCCGCAAGCATCGGGGAGTACTCCGAGCGGCGTGAATTGAAGAAGTTTTCGCGCTTTACCGTGTATTGGCTTCCCGCATCCTTCAGCTTTGGCGCCGTTTCCGCCGAGCGCAGCCCTACAGATGCCAGCTTGTTGCCGGGCAAGGAGTCGAGTACGAGGCGGAACTCCTTGGCCGCAGTCTTGTAGTTGCCGTTCTTGAGCAGCTGCTGCGCCAGGTTGAGGTGGGTCAGAGCGTCGTCCTGCTTGTAGCGGACCACGTTGTTGTAGGCCGCAACAGCCCGTTGGGCATAGCCTATGCGGCGGTAGCAGTCGGCCATCTTGGCCGCCCGCTGCCCCCGGGTGGCACGTTCCTTGGCAGCAGTGGCCGAATAGGCCCGCTTGTATTGCGCAGCGGCATCGTGATACTCGCCGAGTGCGTAGAACTTGTCGCCCTTTCTCATGTGCGCATCAGCCCCGCAGCCGCAAAGAACCGCCACGATGGCCGCACAAACCACAAGGGTGTATGACTTTGGCATATCGCTTTTTGTGTGACAGGATTACTGTTAAGCCGGCGTCAGGCACCGGGAACCGATGCGCAAACGCCTACTTTAATAACGCCAAACCGCGCTGTTTATTATGGCAGCCCCGGCAGAGACAGGGCGAAAAGCCTGTGGCCGGCCATCGCAAATGCCATAGTTGTTGCCGTAAATGGTACGTTTACGATGCGTAAACGCACCATTTACAATGCGCAAACGGCAGGGTTATGGAAGCAACTGGCCGCCAGAGGGTTATAAAAGCAAAGGATGCAGTGGGGGCACCGCACCTACTACAGTCTGCCGATTGCGTCGCGGCACTGTTCCATGAGCCACTTGGGAGTGCTCGTGGCACCGCAGATGCCCACGGTCTCCACGTTTTCCAGCCACGAGGGGTCTATTTCGTCAGGCCCTTCGATAAGGTGGCTGTTGGGATTGACCCTCATGCATTCGTTGAACAGCACCTTCCCGTTGCTGCTCTTGCGCCCGCAGACAAAGAGAATGAGGTCGTGGAGGGCGGCAAAGCGGCTGATGTTGGGCATCCGGTTGGCCACTTGGCGGCAGATAGTGTCGAAGCTGCGGAACGTGGCCGTGGGGGATATGTGGCTCTGGATGTAGTCTATTATGCGGTGAAACTCGTCGAGAGACTTGGTAGTCTGCGAGTAAAGGTAAATGTCCCGTGCGAAATCGAGCCGCATCACGTCCTCATACTTCTCTATAACGATGGCTTTGCTCTGCGTCTGACCCACCAATCCGAGCACTTCCGCATGGCCGTTCTTGCCGAAAATGACCATCTGTGCGTCGGGATTGGCGTCATACTGCTTCTTGATGCGCCGCTGGAGCTGCAAAACCACGGGACACGTGGCGTCGATAACGTCGATATTGTTCTCACGGGCGAGTGCGTAAGTCTCAGGAGGTTCGCCATGTGCGCGCAGCAACACCTTGACATTGTGCAGCCGGCGCAGGTCTTCGTGGTTGATAGTGACCAGTCCCATGCGGCGCAACCGCTCACATTCCATGCCGTTGTGCACTATGTCGCCCAGACAATACAGGGCGTTGCCGGCGGCAAGCTCCTCTTCGGCCTTCCTTATGGCCGTGGTCACGCCGAAGCAGAAGCCGCTTCCGCTGTCTATCTCAATCTGAAGCATGGTGTCAACGCGCTGTTTGCCAATACCTTTCCAGCAGGTTGCGCGCGGCAGCGAACGAGCTGACGCGCCCGTCCAGCACGTCACGCTCGGCAACCTTCAGCTTCCAGGCAATATCCGCATTGTTGTAGAAGCTGTTGCGCAGACTTTCGTTTATCGTCTCGTACATCCAGTACTTGTTTTGCTCGTTGCGGCGGTAGTCAAAGTAGCCGTTGTCCCTGACAAAGGCGATGTATTCATACACCATGTCCCAGATCTCCTTTATGCCTGTGCCGTAGAAACCACTGTAGCACAGCACCTTTGGGAGCCATCCGCTGTCGGGTTTCGGAAAGAAATGGAGCGCATTGCGGAAATTGGTGGCCGCCATGCGGCACTTGTCCACATTCTCTCCGTCGCATTTGTTGATGACTATTCCGTCGCTAATCTCCATTATGCCGCGCTTTATGCCCTGGAGTTCGTCGCCCGTACCGGCCAGTTGTATGAGCAGAAAGAAGTCCACCATCGAGTGACAGGCCGTTTCGCTCTGCCCCACCCCAACGGTCTCGACGAAAATCTTGTCGTATCCCGCCGCCTCACAGAGCACTATGGTCTCGCGGGTCTTGCGTGCAACGCCTCCCAACGAGCCGGCTGTGGGGCTTGGACGTATGAAAGAGCTGGGGTGTTGCGCCAACTTTTCCATCCTCGTCTTGTCTCCGAGTATGCTTCCCTTGCTGCGTTCCGAACTGGGATCGATGGCAAGAACGGCCAGTTTGCCCCCGTATTTGTCAAGCAAGTGCACCCCAAACTGGTCGATAGAGGTCGATTTGCCGGCTCCGGGCACGCCGCTTATGCCCACGCGGACGGACTTTCCGCTGTGCGGAAGGCACTTTTCTATCACCTCCTGCGCCTTCTGGCGGTGGTCAGGGTTGACACTCTCCACCAGCGTCACGGCCTGGCTCAGCACGGTAGTGTTGCCTTTGACGATGCCGTCAACCATGTCTGCCACCGACAACTCGCGGCGGTGGAAACGCATCCGGTTGAGATACGGGTTTATTATGGACGGTTGGGACACGCCGCCGTTGACGGTCAGCCCCTTGTACTCTGCGCTATTCTCTGGATGTTCCATTGCTTTCTATCTGGCATTGATGCTTATTACGACTTTCGGATGGTCGGGATCGTTGGTTATCATCAGCACTCTCGGCTTCGTGCGCGCCCGCTTCAGCTCATCCCTGTAGGCGGTTATCTTCAGCTCGGTGGCCTCTCCGGGCTTTATAACCTGCTTGCCCAAGGTCATGCGGAGGCCTACTGTGAACATCTGGAGCGACGATATGTTCAAGTCAGTGCGCCCCTTGTTGGCAATAACCACCACGGCTTTCTTCCTTGACTTGCCCTCAAAATCGATGTCAAGCGTCTCTTTTGACAGCTCCAGCCGTGGCGCGAGCTTCCTGTTTGCGGCGGTTTGGCCGTCAAAGCTGGGCAGCAGCACCACCGAAACCGGCATCTCGCTGCTCTCGCTCACCTTTTCGCCGAGCCTGTTGCCCATATATACGGATGTCTGGGTAAGCCCATAGTCGTGCAATTTGGCCGAGTTAAGGCTCACGGTTATCTTGCCTGAATGTCCCGGACGCAGCGTTTCGGGAGTGACAACCGCCGAGAGATATGGCGGAAGGTGCATGATATTGGGCTGCAGGAGCGATGTTCCCATGTTGCGGATGTGCAATTCCTGCACCGGAAGGTCGCCCTTGTTCACATCGTCGAACTCGATATTCTCCTTGTCAGAGCGCAAGTCGCCGAACACAAACGGGTAGGTTCCGGAGTAATCCTCAAGCTCTTCGACCACTATACCGCGCATTGTGAGATACAAAGGCTTCTTCGAACCGTTGCTTACTATGCGCGCTGTCTTGGTGAAGTGGCCCAGTTGCCGCGCGTCATAGGTCAGTTTCAAGGTAAATTTCTCCCCTGCCGAGATCTCGTTCTTGGGGTATTGCGCCTCCAGACAGCCGCAACTGACCTGCACATCCTCTATCCTTAGCTTGCGCAATCCCCTGTTTCTCAACTCAAACTCGGCGGTTACCGGCATGTTAAAAGCCGTCTTGCCGCAGTCAACCGCCTTCTTCTGCACCGTAATCCGTTGCGCTGTCGCCGCCTGAACGGCGAGTGACAGCAGCAAAGTCGTCAATATTTTCCTGTCCATCGTTTGTCTTTGTATAGTTCAAGTGCCGCCGGAGTCATTCCATCCCGGCCACATTCAGTGTCAGACTCTTGGCCGTGCCCCTGTATTCGGGCGCATAGGCGCAGCCCACCGTACAGGTTCCGGTCTCATACCTGCCCTCACGGTCTATGTAGTATTCGGTTTCGAGCACGTGACGGCCCTTTTCAAGAGTGTCAAAGTAGTAGTTTGTCACATTGTCCTTGGGCGTACAGTATGCCCCGTTGGCGTATCCGCTGAGCTGGCTCGCCGGTTCCATGCATGCAGCCCGGCGGTCTGTGACCTGCACAAAGTCGAAATCGCGCTTGCAATCAATCGTTATGCGCACCTTAATGCGGTCGCCCACACGGAGCGTCTTGCCGGAACAGAGCAGCTCACGCTTGACGTTGATGCCGCTACCCGACCGCTCTATGTCGCCCGTCCGCTGCATGTACTGGGCATAGACCGCACCCCAGGATGTGCCGGAAGAGGTCTTTTTGAACGTCAACTGCCGTCCCGAAGGTTGCTGAATGGCCGCCTTCACATAGCCGATGCCGGCTGTGGCAGCGGAAAGGTCAAGGGGTTTGCCGTCCAACTCAATCGCTGTCTGTTCACCGGAGGCCAACCCGGCGGTGCTGTCAAGCAGGAATGCATACACTGCATTGGCGGTATTTATCGGTGTGTCCCACATTTGGGTGCGCTTTTCGTGCAACAGCCAACGGCGCATCTGGCCGATTGTCAGCGTGTCGGCAGGGGTTACGGTTCGCAAAGCCTCTATTGCCGCCACCTCAGTGGGTATCCTGTAGTCGCGCCATGAGTAGGTTGCGCGCGGCGTATCGTAGTATCTGCCTGCCTCATCGGTGCATACGCTGTACTCCTTCAGGCTCTTGGCGTAGTCCGCGCTTCGGGTTTTGTCGCCCCGTTTTGCCAGTATTATGGCGGAAAGAGCCTTTTCGAGGATGCTCTGGCTCTTGTTTTCCTGCATCAAAAGCCCGGTCAGATAGCCGCAAGCCGACCGTACAGCCGCCGTTTTATTGCGGTTGTCCAGTGCCCGGAGGTAGAGATATTGCAGCGAAGTGAAGCCCGGGAAGGTCTGTTTGTGTCCCTTCCGCTCCTCTTCCTTCATGCGTTTCACTGTTTCAACCGCCTGTTTGTCCATATAGGCAAGTGCCTTTTCGAGCATTGAAGCGGTCGTTTCCTGCAGTCCGGCGATGGAGTTGAGGCGCACAAGCATCTCGGTTATGCACGCAGTGATGTGGGTGTTGCCCCTCATACCCGGCCACCAGCTCCACGAACCGTCGGGGTTTTGCAGCGATTGGAGTTTTTCGGCGGCCGTAGAGCAACGTTCCCCGATAGCCGAAGCGTCAAAGAAGTCGGCCAACCGTGCCTTCTGTTCCTCCTCGCGGTCGGCTTCGGCCACCCAAGGCGTCTCGTTTAGCACGATGTCCTTCAGCTCTGCGTTCGTCGCAAGGCCGCTTGCCATCGATGTCCCGCCGTTTTGCTCCCGTTTCCACAGCTCAAAAACGTTCTTAACCTTCGGCATACGCTCCATCAATGCCCTGCCCAAGATATTGGAATAGAGCACTGCGCACTGGTCAACGGCGTTTTCGCTTGCCGTAACTCCAAGAGAAGGCAGCGTCTGCACGACCATCCACGCCGGGTTGTTGGCGTATTCCACGGTCAGTTTCTGCTGCTTTGTGTCCTTGGGGAACAGCTTTGCGATGTCAACAGTCCGGGTTCCTGCCGAATGTTGGGCGAACGGCACTGTCACAGTGACCCTTTCACGGTCGGGAAGCACGGGTATGTAGTGCTGTTCCCCGTCACTGAAGTTCCTGCCGCTTGCCGTTATTCTGCAAATGAGCAGCGTATGGTTGCCGTCAGGCGTGAAGTTGAAGCTGACAGTGGCCGACTTTTCCTTGTCAACACTGAACGTTATGCGTTCGGAGAATACCGTTTTCTCCGTTTCGGGGTCAATTATTTCCATGCAGACCGAACCGTTTGCCACTGCGGCAGAGGTGTTTGCCACACTTGCCTTGACCGTTGCCGCATCGCCGACGCGCAGGAAACGCGGCACATTCGGCTGCACCATCACCTCTTTCCGAGCCACTGCCTCACCGTCAACCAGCCCGTAGCAGAGGTCATCCGTATGGGCAAGCCCCATGAAACGCCATGTTGTCAGGCTTTCGGGCAGCGTAAATCTGATCTTTACCGTACCGTCCTTGCCGGTTGTCAGCGCCGGTTGGAAGAGCGCAGTCTCGTTCATGTTCTCGCGAACCTGCACGCCGGCCTGTGCATCACCGCCGTTTCCGTCTTCATTCCCGCCGCCTTTCTCCGTTTCAGTCATGGCGAGAGGGGCGTTGGCCGCACGGCTTGCCTTGGCCATAGTGCCGGTTTCCACCGCCGCAGCATCGTCCTGCGCCACGGAAAGCAGCTGCACGGAGTTGCGGACGCCCATTCCGCGCAGACGCACCGGCCGCTTTCCATACGAATAATAGGCGTACTGGCCTGGCCACACATCGGTATCGAAGTGGCTAAGGTTCAGTTGCCGTTCCGTAAGATAGCTTTGCGCCTGTGTTCCGCCGCCCACTATCTGGATGTCAGAGCCGTAGTTCCACTGCGTAACGGGCAGTCTGAGCCTGTTCATTGGGCTGAATGACCATGCGTGGGGGCTTATCTGGTCGAGCGACTTGTCGTATAGCGTGGCCAAAAGCTGGGCGTTGGCCGGCTTGCCTTCGGGCGTTTCCACCTTGAGAGTCCACTCTTCCGACTGTCCGGGCGCCAGTCTGTCGCGGAAAGACGACCAAGTCAGCTTCAGCCGCTTGTCGGGTTGCGGGCGGGCAATGGTCGCCGTGTGGCAGTAAGCACGGCCGTTTTTCACCCATGCGTATGTCAGAAACAGTGCGTCACCGTAGCTGTCCCTGTAGCGGAACTTGCGGTTTTCGAGTGCCGAGTCCTTGTCTGTCGCACCGCTTTCGAGCACTTCGCTGCCTGAGGACACCATATATATAATGTGCAACCCCTTGGCCGACGACCCTGCCTGTACCGTTACCGGCTGCCCGTCAGACGGGAAACGGTCGGCAGACACATAGAACCAGTCGTCTGTACCGACGCTTGGCACGGTGTCGTTCAGCGAGAAAACGGTGAAATCCCGTATGATTGTGTCATTTTCGCACACGGCAAACAGGCGGTGTCTGCCCGGCTTGAGCACGCCGGCGAGGGCACACGGCTCTTCCGTCCTGCCCTCATTCATGGCGGAAGCGTCGTCTATGTGGTATCTTACCGCGGCGTTTGCCGGATAGCCGGCGGCATTGCGCAGATGGAAGGTTATCTGTTTAAGACTGTCGGCAAGGCACTTGTCGGGCAAGTCTGCGCTGAATGAGGTGGTCCGGGTGCCGAGAGGCACTCCAAGACTGCCGCTGTGGGTCTCGCCTGAAGCGCTGGTCACGTCGGCCAGCACGGTGAAATTGTAGAACATACGCGTGCCTTTGGCCTCGTCGGGCAGCACCATGGGCACCGTAACGTCAAAGGTCCCGTCGTCGGCAGTGGCCGTTTCTCCTTCAAAAAGCGTCTCGTCGCCGCTGCGAAGTCCGCCGGAAGCGTTGTCCCAATAGCGCAAACAGCTGAGCCACCAGTAGGCCACACGCCGCTTGACCGTGTACTTTACCCTTGCCCTCTGCACCGGCACTCCGGCGTAGGTGGCGGCTTTGGCCTTGACGGTGAGCGTGTCGCCGTCCTGATAGCGTTCGTTTATCTTCGGAAACTCCACCTTGAATGTGGGCCGCTTGTACTCTTCCACACGGAAAGTGGCCGAACGGCCGGCGGCAGAGAGCGTATAGACGCCCGAAAGGCAGCCCTGCGGCAGCCGGAAGTCGGCCGAGCACGTGCCGAACCGGTCGGTTGTCAGCGTCTTCTCGCCCACTGTCTTGCCGTTGGCGTCCAGAACACGCGCGCTCAGTGTACGCCCCGTGACGGCGCGGTTGTCGTTTCCGCCGCTGTTCCTGTATGTTATCGCCGCCATATGCACCGTCTGTCCGGGGCGGTAGATGGCTCTGTCGGTGAATACCTCGGTCGTTTCGGCGTCGCTTGTGCCGCCATTGCAGGAGTAAGTGCCGTATGTGCCGAAAGGCGGGGCGGCCTTGTCTGCGGCGGTATAGGCATACACCTTGTCGGGGCGTTCGCCCTGCTTGTATGAATAGACCGTTTCGCCCTGCCTGCCGCACGTCAGAGTGACCGTCTTCTGCGGCTTGCCATAGCTCTGACCACACGTCACTTGCAGCGAAGCGCCGCCTATCGGCTGGCCGGTGGTGGCACTGACCACAGCATAGCGCACCTTGTTGCCCGGCAAGGGCAGAGCCATTGCATACACGTCGCTCACAAAGTAGAGCCTGCGGCGCGGTTCGGTGGCCGGAGATGTTTCGGTTTCAATCAGATACACACCGGGTTGCAGTCCGCCGATGGTCAGGCTGTCGCTGAAAAGCTGGTAGTCGGGCTTGCCCAGGAAGGTGAGTGTCTGTGTCTTTTCGGGCAGGAGGGTCATGCTTTTCCTTAGCTCCTGATAGTCTTTGGGGTCGTATTGGCTGTAGGTAGTGTTGCCGTCAAGGGGAGTGCGATAGACCTTTAGGGTCAGCGACTTCAGCCCCCGCAGGTCTTCCAGGGCCACTTTCTGCTCCTCACCGGGCATCACGCGCCGCTTTTTCAGCCGGAAACGGTATTGCGGAGTGGTCATTGAGCGTTCGGCGTTGCGCAGTTCGTTGGAACGTATCCACCCTCCCCAACGGTCAAGTGCATAGTGTATGTAGCCTATCTTGTCCTCTACGCTCACGCCGGGGCAGCCTTCCATGTAGCGGAAGCGTTCCACAGCCGCCTCACCTGCCACGTCCAAGTCGCCGAACACGGTGATTATCGAGTCGAGACGGTGCAGCTGTTCCGACTTTTTGTACTGCTCCGGCTTGGCCGGAGCCAGTGTTTTCACATACTCAACGGCTGCCAGACAGGCCGCACGGCGGTTGCCTTTACGGTAATAATAGTCGGCCAAGAGCTTGTAGCTGCCCGTTTCGTAGCCTATTACGCTAAGCATGTCGTTGCCGAAGAGGCGCCCGCTGTCGTCTCCCTCGACCACCAAAGGCACGTAAGCGGAGGTTTTGGCCGCCGCCAGGCGCGGCATGTCGGCCATTGCCTTGGCGCGGTAGCCTTCGGCCTTGGCCTTGCCGCCGGTTTCGAGCGGCGCGTCGGAGCCAAGCAGCCGGGCATTGTCGGAGTATATGCGGTAGAGTATTGCGGCGCAAACGGCCTTAAGCACTGCGTCAGAGGCCTCTTGCTCCTTGCGTTCAATCCTTTCTACGGCAGGAAGCAGCGAGTCCGGCGATATTAGTGCGGCGGTCTGCACCCCCAAAAGGCTCGCCTTGAGCAGCTGTCCGTAGTCCTTTTCGGCCTCAGCCTTGCGCTCTATCCGCTGCAAGACGCCGATTTTCGTTTGCGGCAAGTCCTTGTTGTCGGCTTCCTTGACCTGTTTCCACAGTGCCGAATAGGTCTGTCCCGTCAGGGAAACGGCAGGAACAGCGAGGGCGACCAACAGGATTAATGCTATTTTCCGCATGGTTTCGAGTGTTAAAGTCTATGCAAAAATAGACATAATTTCCGAGACAGCGAAACCAACCGCAGCCTAAATCCGAGCCAAAGGGCAGGGGCTTGCAGGGGAATGCGGCCTGACGCTTTTGGCAAGCCGCCGGCTTGCGGGTCGCAAACCGCCCGTTTACGACCCGCAAACCGCCCCTTCAGCCATCGCAAACGGCCGGTTTGTCAGGCACAAACCGCCGGGTTACGGCCGGCCAAACTGCGGCATAAATTTGTACAGGCCGATTTTAATGAGTATTTTTGCACCCCCGCACATCTTTTAACCCACGACATCGAGTACAAGAAATGATTGTTTGCATAGCTGAAAAGCCCAGCGTGGCCAAGGACATAGCCCGCATTCTGGGAGCCAACAGCGCACATGAGGGCTACATGGAGGGCAACGGCTATCAGGTGACATGGACTTTCGGACACCTCTGTACGCTGAAAGAGCCTGACGACTACACCCCTTTGTGGAAGCGATGGAGCCTCGGGGCGCTGCCAATGATACCGCAACGCTTCGGAATAAAGCTCATCAACGACAAGGGAGTGGAGCGGCAGTTCGCCGTAATAGAACGGTTGATGCAAAAGGCAGACAGCATTGTCAACTGCGGAGACGCCGGCCAGGAGGGAGAACTCATACAGCGGTGGGTCATGCAGAAGGCAAAAGCCACCTGCAAAGTGCGCCGTCTCTGGATTTCCTCAATGACTGACGAGGCGATACAGGAGGGTTTCCGCACACTGAAGGACCAGGACGCCTACCAGCCGCTGTACCTTGCAGGACTCAGCCGCGCCATCGGCGACTGGCTGCTCGGCATGAACGCCACACGACTCTACACACTGAAGTACGGACAGAACCGCCAGGTGCTCAGCATAGGCCGCGTGCAGACCCCTACCCTGGCGCTTATCGTTGGCAGACAGAAGGAGATAGAGAACTTCAAGCCCGAACCTTACTGGATTTTGTCAACCGCCTACCGCGACACAGTGTTCAGTGCCACCAAGGGAAAGTTCACCGCAAAGGAGGAAGGCGAGCGGTTTCTGGACACAATAACGGGCAAGCCGTTCACCGTGACGGCGGTTCAGAAGAAGAACGGCGCGGAATCGCCGCCGCATCTCTACGACCTGACCTCGCTACAGGTGGACTGCAACCGCAAATTCTCCATGAGTGCCGAGATGACACTCAACGTTATACAAAGCCTGTATGAACGGAAACTGACCACTTACCCGCGCGTTGACACCCAGTATCTCAGCGACGACATATACCCCAAGTGCCCTGCCACACTGGCCGGGCTGCGGGGTTACGAACAGCTGACACAGCCTTTGGCCGGCAAAAAGCTGCCGAAGACGAAAAAAGTGTTCGACACTTCCAAGGTGACAGACCACCATGCGATAATCCCAACCGGCCAACCTGCGATGAACCTGTCGGACATGGAGCGCAACGTATATGACCTTATAGCAAGGCGGTTCATAAGCGTTTTCTACCCCGACTGCAAGTTTGCCACCACCACAGTGACGGGTAAGGTGGATGAAATAGAGTTCAAGGTGACGGGAAAGACCATCCTTTCGCCCGGCTGGCGCACGGTTTACGCCAAAGACCGGCAGACTGCCGACGACGAAGTGGGCAGAAAGGACGAGGAAGAAGGCCGGAAGGACGACGAGGAGCGCACCCTGCCGCAGTTCACCGAAGGAGAAAGCGGGCCTCACGTGCCGAGCCTGACGGAAAAGTGGACCACTCCGCCGAAGTTTTACACCGAGGCGACACTGCTGAGAGCCATGGAGACAGCAGGAAAGTTCGTGGAAAACGAGGAGCTGAGGGCGGCTTTGAAGGAAAATGGCATAGGACGGCCGTCGTCACGCGCCGGGATAATAGAGACACTCTTCAAGCGGCACTACATAAAGCGCGAGCGCAAGAACCTCATAGCGACCCCTACAGGCATAGAACTCATCGGCACAATAAAGGAAGAGCTGCTGAAAAGCTGCGAGCTGACGGGCATCTGGGAGAAGAAACTGCGCGACATAGAGCACCAAAGATATGACGCAGGACAGTTTATCGACGAGTTGAAGCAGCAGATAACCGACATTGTGCGCGACGTTCTGGCCGACAACAGCAACCGGCACGTGGCTTTGACCACCGAAGAGGACATGAAAAAGAAGATGGCGCCCAAGGTAGCACAAGCCCCGAAGCCCAAAACGCCCGCAAAACCGAAGCCCCAAACACCCGAAAAGCCAAAGTCCGAGACATCAGCCCCAACCCTCCGGCAGCAAAAAGCCGACGACAGCATAGTGGGAACGCCGTGCCCAGTGTGCGGCAAAGGTACAGTCGTCAAGGGCAAAACGGCCTACGGATGCTCACGATGGCGCGAGGGATGCACCTTCCGCCAGCCGTTCAAGTGAGCCAAAGCGCCAAAACACCCCCGACAAGAGAACGAAACACACCCGACAGAAGAACAAACACACCCGCCAAGAGTACAGTCCGGTTTCAACGGCGGGCTTTTTCATTGCACCAAAAGCCGTGCCTACTGCCGGCATACCGAACTTCCCCAAAACAAAACGCAAGGCAAAAAACAAGGGAAAGTGTAGTTTTCAGCATCGCCGCTGCGTCTTATAAATGAAAACCGAACAGAAACGAATGACAAGTACGACATGAAAGAACGCTTTGAGCACTTGGTACAGGAGCAAAAGGACACCATCTACATGGTGTGTTACATGTTCTCAAAGGACAAGGACGAGGTTGCCGACCTCTTTCAGGAAACGTTGATAAACCTGTGGAGGGGATTGGCGCACATGGAGACCGCGAATGTGAGGGGCTGGGTGTACCGTGTCTGCCTCAACACGTGCATTTCACAGGAACGGAAGAAGAAGGCGCACCCGACAATACCGCTGTCCATGGACATCAACCCTTTCGATTCCGAGAGCGGAAAGAACAGACAGACGGCATTGCTGCACAAGCGGATAATCAAACTGCAGCCGTTCGACCGCGCCATAATACTGTTGTGGCTCGAAAACATCAGCTATGAGGAGATAGGACTCATTCTCGGAATAAGCACAAAGAACGTGTCAGTGCGCCTGATCAGGATAAAAGAGCAACTGAAACAAATGTCTAACGAATAAAAAAGGAAAGGGCTGGAAAAATGGAAAGCAACAGTGTTTCACTCGAACTTGAGCAGATGCGCTCACAACTCCGCGACTTCAAGGCCGCACTAAGGCAGCAGAACATCGCAAACGAAAGGATAATGAGGCGCGCAATGGCCAAAGACTACTCGCAGATAAGGCGCGAAATAGTGGCAGTGATAGCAATGGCCATAGCGGGAACGCCCGTTTTGTGGTGGGTGATGCCGCTGTACGGGCAACCCAACTGGTTTGTAGCGGTCACCATAGCGTTCTTTCTCATAAGCATACTCGCCTCCTGCTTCTCCCTATACCGCTATGCCTCAGACGATTTGCTTAGCGGTAATCTGACAGAAGTGGCCGGAAAAATGATTGGATACAAGCGGTTTGGCAACAACTGGCTGAAGTTCAGCATACCGTTTCTGGCCGTGTGGCTGGTGCTGTTCTTCTATTTTGCAAGCAGCATGACGGGCACTTACGGCTACGGGATAATCGTCGGAGGCATCACAGGCGGCCTCATTGGAGGAGCGTTAGGCGTGCGTTACCGTATCAAGTCGAACAAAAGGATTGCACAACTGCTCAACCAAATAGAAGAAGTGAAAGGATTTCAGGCTGAACAATAACTGCTTTATGCGAGCCGAATGCCGTAGCTGCGGCAAGCATAGCCCATCCGCCGACACAAAAGGGGCTGCGCCAGAGTCTGGCACAGCCCCTTTCGCTGTATTCTATCCGCTACTTCTACTGGTTGTAGCCGTAGTTCTGGTAAGCCTTCTTTGCCTCCGGCGTGAGGGCGTTGCCGCTCTCGTCGGTCAAAAGGTTGATGAAATCATCGTGGAAGGGCTTTAGCGTCATGTAGTTCTGGAACGCTCCCTTGGCTGTACCGTCCTGTCCTGTGGTGGAAGTGGTGTTGTCCGAAGCCAGACTGCTCCAGTCTCCGACAGGATAAGTGGTGTTGTTGGGATTGGCACCCATCTGGTTATGCCACTGAATACGCTGGGCTTGTATGCCGGCATGGTGTATTCCCTCGTAGTACATCTCCTCTTCGTTGAACTCACGTGCATACTCGTTGTAGATAAACTCGACGAAACGCTTCTCGGTAGTGTTGGCCGCAGAAGTGTAGTTCTCCAGCTTGCTCTTCTCTGACGTACCGTCCCAATAGCTCTCGTCAACCATTATCTTGCTGTAGCAGTCGTTCTCAACAGTGTAGGGGTACTGCTGCTCGGCGGCAGTCAGGTTTTCGTGGCCGGGATACAGGCGGGCTATGACCTCGCTACGGGTCTGTCCGGCCTTGAAAGCGGCACGCTGGCGCAGCACATTGATGTCGTCGCAAGCCTTGCCGTACTCTCCTTTGCGGCCATAAGCCTCGGCTCTCAGCAGATAAGTCTCGGCTATACGGTAGATAGGTATGTCGAACGTGCCGTCATAGCTGTTGGTCTTGGTGCGGTTGGGGTCGTTATACTTTATGGTACAGGGCGAGCCAAGACGGTGGTTGCCCTCCAGACCATAGTGGTTTGACGACACTCCGTCGCCCAAGTTGCCCACAAACGAGTACTGGCTGCCGCTTGTCACTATCTGCGGGCGGTAGTAGTACTTGCCGTCCTTCTTCATCCAGCGCGCAAAGAGCACGAATGGCTGCGCGTCTGCCTCCTCTACGTCAATGGCAGTCTCCTTTGTGTTCTCCAAGTAGGCGAAAGCCAAGTCGCCGGAACCCATCTTGTGCTCGCCGGCCACCGCCATGCGTCCGCCCCACGACTCTCTGTTGTATGTGGGCAGGATGTTTGCGTTGAAGTAGTCGGCCTGTTTCTCCGTCCAGGTGTAGGTCTTGTTGCTGTTACTGTCATAGGCGTAGTATGGAAGGTCGTCGCCATACACCGTTGTAGTGCCGCCCAACAGAGCCGTAGTGTACTCCAGATGGAAAGATTGCTGGTAACGCGCATCGTTTATCTTGTCGGTAAACACGTCGAAACCCCAGTCGTTGTTGTGGTAAGTGGTGTTCGGGGCCGACTCGTTGTTCCATGTATAGGCAGGGATGCCCCACTTCTCGTCAACATAGTTGCCGGCGAAGAGCACGGGAGTACGGTTGCCGTAGCGGTAGTTGTCGGTTCCGTAGCCGAATACGGCCGCAAGGATTATCTCCTTGCTGCTCTCGTTGCTCCAATCCTGATAGCCACGCTTGAATATGTCGCCATATACAGGCTCGGGAATGTACTTTCCGCTGCTTATAACTTGGGTTGCGTAATAGATGCAAGAGTCGAGATCAGTAGCGACATTGCCCTTGTAGAGCATGCCAAGGTACGACTTCGGGTTGTTCGTGTCGATGGTTCCGTCGGCCTTACGCCCATACTCTTCAGTGCCATAGCCGGCACCTTGCGCACGTTGCAGGTAGAGTTTTGCGAGGAAATGCGCCGCTGCATACTTCGTTATGCGGCCGAACTCGGCATCTGCATAGCTCTCCGGCAGGTTCTCAAACGCATAGCGCATATCGGCAATCATCATGCTCCACATCTGCGCCGACGGTGTTCTCCTGTAATAGAACGACGTTGGCGTGGTCTCGACAGGCTCAGTGGGGACATAGATGTCGCCCCACAGAGTGTTAAGTGTATAAAGCAGATAGTCGCGGTTGAAGAGTGCTTCCGACAAACGCTTGGCTGCGTAGGAAGGATCGCTGCTGTATTTGCCCGCAGCCTTGCCCGAACGTATGGACGAGATGGCCTTTGTGCAGCACGAAATCACCGGGTAGCAGTTGATAATGAAGCCTGATTGCTGCTTGCTCTGCGTGCCCATGAAGGTGTTACCGTAGCCCGGAATGGTGTTCCATGCCCCGGATGTGTTCCATGCAGCGGACGAAAACTGGTTGACAGTGTTGTTGTTGTTGACCAGACCACAGTCATGTCCGATCTCGAACATGTACCCTCCTTCGGTGTAAGGATGGCGCAGACGCTCGGCATTGTATGTGGAAACGATGAGCTGGTCAAGCCCCTGCTCTGTCTCAAAGTAGTCTTGTGTGATGGTGGATACCATCTTCTCGTCGAGGAAACTGTCGGAACACGACGTTGCAGTCATGGCGAGAAGTCCGATCCCCACTACTGTTATGTGTGATTTATATATGAGTCGTTTCATGTTTGTATTCCTTTTGATTGTGATTAATGAGGTTGTTAGAAGCCCAAACGGACACCGAGAACGAAGCTGCGTGTTATACATGTGTTGTTCGTCTGGCCGCCTATGTGGTTGCTTGCGTCCCACCCGGTGATGTCATCGGGGTTGATGCCGGCCTTAACCAGCTCGCCGCCGAAGAGGAACGGGTTGAGTACCTGCATATAGACCTGTGCGCTGTTGGCGCCAAAGCTGCGCAGGACGTTCTGCGGAACGGTGTATGACAGGGCTATGTTGCGCACTATCACCATGTTGCCCTTCGTGTAGTTGCGCACATAGTCGTAGGTTGTGGTGCGCGTTGCGGTCGTTGGCTGTGCAAACTTGGCATCCGTGTTGGTGGGACTCCACGTGTCTGTCTCCACACGGCGGCCGATGGTCTGCGTAAGTCCGTAGTATGAGTTGCCGAAGCGTCCGTATATATAGAAGTTGAGCGCCCAGTTCTTGTAGGTAAGGGTATTGGTCAGACCGAACGACAGCTTGGGACTCTTCTGGTAAACCACCTTGTCATCGTTGTCAAACACGCCGAACCCGTTGTTGGCATAGTAGTATTTCTGTCCGTTATACTCGAATGCCGTGGCTCCGTCGGTGCCTTCGTCAACGAGAACGAGCGGTTGGTCACATATCTTGTACTGTCCTGGCAGGAAAATCACCTTCTTTGCAGCATACGCAGCCATCATCATGTTGTCCTCGGGGGTGTCTTGCCAGATGCGGTCATACTTGTAATCGAACCAAATGTTGAGCGGTTTTCCTATAAACCAGTTGGAGCTGGGCATATCCTCCTTGCCGTTTACGAGTTCCACAATCTTCTCTTTGTTCGTGGAGAACGACCAGTCAGTCTGCCAAGTGAAGTCCTTTGTCTTGACATTCACCGTAGATAGCGAAAGCTCAAAGCCGTTGTTCTGTGTCTTTCCGATGTTTGAGAGCACCTGGGCGTAGCCTGTGGTCACAGGGATGGAACGGTTCATAAGCACATCCTTGGTCTTTGCGATGTAATACTCGATGCTACCGAAGATGCGGTGGTTGAACAGAGTGAAGTCAATACCGAAGTTGGTGGATGCCGTCTTCTCCCATCCCAACAGTGCATTGGGCATTACGTCGGGCTTTGCGCCGTCTGTGTTCGTCACATTGCCGCCGTATCCGAACGGTATCTTGGCGTATGTCGAGGTTACAGAGCCGCTTGTCTGGTAGGGACTGATGGCCGAGTTACCCGTAACACCGTAACCTACGCGCAGCTTCAGCTGGTCTATCCACTTTATGTCCTTCATAAACGACTCCTCGTTCATCTTCCAGGCGATGGCTGCCGACGGGAAGAAGTCCCATTTGTTGCCGCTTGCCAGCACCGAGGCGCCGTCATAGCGTCCTGTAAGGGTCACCAAGTAGCGGTCCATGAGCGAGTAGTTGATGCGAGCCATATAGGAAGCGCGGCTCCAGGTCGTGTAGCTTGAGCCATACGTTGACTTGCTCTTGTTGGAGTTGCCCAGATCGTACCACAGGGAGGTGGGATAAATCACGTCATAGGCGCGGATGTTGATGCCTTCCTTGCGGTATTTCTCGGCAGACTGCATGAGTGTGAGTCCCACGCTGTGGATTTTCGCAAACGTCTTGTTGTAATAGATGAGGTTTTCCAGCGTCCACGACAGGTTGGTGCCCTGGTTGTTGTAGCCCACCTTGGGGGCTGTAGATGTAAACTCGTATGGATTTGACCAGTTTTCGCCGAAGAAGCTTCCCTCACGGCTCTGTCTGAACTGCGTACCGAAGTTGGTGCGCCACTTCAAACCGTCGAGCGGCTTGTATATCTTGCCGAATTCCAGCTCGACAAACGAGCTGAGGTTGAGGCCATAGTAACGGTATTCGTTGGTGCCTTCGCCCATGTCGGCCACGATGTTGTGCTGTTGCGTCATCGTACCGTCGTTTGAGCCATACACACTCTGCGCGTCAGTGAGGAAAGAGCCGTCTTCGTTGTAGCAGGGGACCCAAGGCCACAGTCCTTTGGCCAAGCCGTAGGAGTCCTTGGCTACGGTATTCGAGAAGTTACTTACGATTCCGTAGTTCTTGATTGAGTGGGATGCGTTGATTCCCATGCCCACTGTTGCCCAAGGCACGGGGGTTATCTCTCCGTTAAGGTTGGCTGTGAACCGCTCATAGTCCTGGTCTTTCATCGGGGAGTTCTGGTTCAGGTAGCCGAACGACACATACAGCTTTGATGTCTCCGTGCCTGACGAGAGCGAAATCTGGTGGTTCTGGGTGAAACCTGTACGGGTGACGAGGTCGCCCCAGTCGGTATTGAGCAGGCTGCCCGAATTGTAAACGGGCACCTCGTCGGCATATCCCATCGCCTTCTCGGCCTCTGTTGCGGCGCGCATCTGCAATGTACCGTCCTCATTGTAGGCGTAAGCGGTGCGAATCACCCTGTCTGCCCACGAGCCGTTGCCTATCCACAGCGCCTTGTCGCGGTTCGGGTCGGGCGCAGTGCCGTATGAGCCGGTGTAAGTGCCGCCTGTGATGGCAGCCTGACGGCGGTAGTCGAGCAGCTGTCCAGAACTCATGTAGTCTGTAAGGTCGTGCAGCGTGCTCCAAGTGAACGAGCCGTCGTAGTTAATCGACGTGCGGCCGGTCTTGCCCTTCTTGGTTGTGATGAGGATAACGCCGTTGGCACCGCGCGAACCGTAGATTGCCGTTGCCGAAGCGTCCTTCAGTATCTCCATTGACTCGATGTCGCTGGGGTTGACGTCGGCCATTGAGCCGGCGGTGAGGGGTATTCCGTCGATTACATACAGGGGGTCGTTGTCGGCAAGCAGCGAGCGGTTACCGCGGACGCGCACGTCGCCAAGCTCACCGGGACGGTTGTTGAGCGCGATGTCAACACCCGGAGTCTTTCCCTGCATGGCCTGCAGCACGTTCTGCACCGGACGCTCCTCGATAGTCTTCGACGTTACACTCGACATGGCACCGGTCAGGTCGCTTTTCTTCATGCTTCCGTAGCCCACCACCACGATTTCGTCAAGCAGCTGCTTGTCTTCTTCGAGTGTCACCACCACGTTTCTGCGGCCGTTCACAGCCACTGTCTGCGACACATAGCCCACATAACTTACCTGAAGCACCGACTTGCCGTTGGCCTTAGGTATGGTAAACTTTCCGTCGAGGTCGGTCACGCTGCCTATTGCAGTGCCTTTCACGACGACACTTGCTCCGATTACCGGTTCCTTGTTGGAGTCCTGAACTGTTCCCGACACCTGTGCGTATGTCCCAACCGAGAACATAGCAACGGCAACAAGGAAGAACGCTCTTCTTAGGCCAAGCCGTACGCGGTGCGGCAAGCCTGTTGTCTTGTTAAAGGTTGTAGTCATTGTTGATTAAGTTTTAGACTGATTAAAGATTAGTGCATCAAAATTAATGAAAAAAGATGTTCCCCGTTTTGATAATGCGTTATTTTACCCTCGTTAAAACATTATTTAACATTGTGTCCGCACACTGTCTGCTGGCGTATCCGATTGGTTTGCACAAATGCGGCCCGACGGTTAGCGCAAGTGACCCCTTGCTTTTTCCGCGCCAAGTTTGCGTTCGGGGCCGTAACGCCGGTGTTCTTGAACAAGAAAGCGGCTGCCCGCGAGTCGCAAGCATGGTATTCCGACAGGCAACCCGACCGTTTACGAGTCGTCAACATGGCATTTACGTAAGGCAAACAGGCCGTTTACGATGCGTAAACGCACCCTTCGGCGTCAGCAAACGGCAGGGTCAGGCACAAGAAGGCGGTGCTTTGCCGGCAGGGAAAACACGTCCCTTTGTCAGCAAAGCACCGCACCATGCCCCCTCAGCCGCCGTCAGGCAGGGCGTTTCAAGGCGCAGCGGCTATCTGAAAGAGGCTAACCGTCGAGCCTCTCCCCCACCCTTTCAACCAGCCACTGCCGCTGCTGGGCAATGGTCATGTGGCTGTTGTCAAGCTCAAGCGCGTCGTCGGCCTTGCGCAGGGGCGACACTTCGCGGTGGGAATCGATGTAGTCGCGCTGCTCAACGTTCTTCAGTATCTCGCCGAAGTCGGCCTGTTCGCCCTTGGCCTTAAGCTCTTCAAAGCGGCGGCGGGCACGTTCTTCGGCACTGGCGGTAACAAACACCTTCAGTTCGGCGTGGGGAAACACCGTGGTACCGATGTCCCTGCCGTCCATAACCACACCTCCGCCGCGTCCCATGGCCTGCTGCTGCGCCACCAGAGCGGTGCGCACGAAGGGCAAAGCCGCAACCTGGCTGACGCGGGACGACACATCCATGGTGCGTATCTCACGCTCCACGTTCTCGCCGTTGAGGCATGCGTCGGGACGACCCGTAGCCCCGTTGGGCATGAACGAGATGTTTATGCCGCCCATCATGGCCTGCAGCTCGGCGGACTTCACAGTCCCGTCGGCGTTGAAAAGGCCGTTGCGCATGGCAAACAGCGTGACACTGCGGTACATTGCGCCCGTGTCAACATAGACATATCCCAGCTCTCTGGCCAGATCCTTGGCCATTGTACTCTTGCCACACGACGAGTAACCGTCTATGGCCACCGTTATTTTCTTCATATTCTCAACCGTTTTTTCCTGTTGCGTAACGTTCTGTATGCAAAAGTACAGGAATTTCCCCAACAATGCAAATGGCCGATGGAGCGCAACGCACTGCTTGGGACCGTGGGAATACAGTCTTGGAACTGCGGAAAGCCGCTTCCAAGACTGCGGAAAAGCAGATTTCGGCCGTCCGCCCTGCCGGCTTTCACAGCATTACGCGCGCGAACATTAATACAATATATACAGGACGGCGGTCGGGAACGGCCCCACGGTTTGTATAAATTTAAGGGAGTATGCACGAATTTCAAGCCTTTCAGCCCACTGTTTGCAATACTTTTGCGCAACGAATAACAGCTATTACACCTGAAAAGACATGAAGAAGCACATTTTGTTTGGCTCTGCCGCTGTGGCAGTCGTACTGCTGGCCTCCTGTATGGACAAGTATTCGGAGGTCGATACCGACGTAAATCCAAGGGGAGAGAGCATATATGTCCGGCTGCAAAGCCCAGACCAGTCGAAGCTGTCGGGCACTTTCAAGACCTATCTGCGCCTTGTGGACGACCTCGGTTACGATGCGGTGCTGTCCCGCACGGGCAGCAAGACCGTGTTTCCGGCCAACGACGAGGCCTTCGAGCGGTTCTTCAGCAGCAACACGTGGGGAGTAAGCTCCTATGAAGACCTGTCGGAGTCGCAGAAAAAGGTGCTGCTCTACACCTCAATGCTCGACAACGCCATACTGATAGGCATGCTTTCGAACATCAGCACAGTCACTGACGGTCACGCCGACGTGGCTCGCGGACAGGCTCTCAAGCACGAAACGTCGCTAAGCGTCACAGACACCGTCACAAACATGGCGCCCGACGCCCTTCCGGCCAACAACCGCTACTGGGAACCCTACGCCCAGAGCGGCCTGAACATCGTCCGCGACGGCACGCCTGCCATGATGGTGCACTTCACCAACGAACAAATGACGGCCAACGGCATCACCACTGTGGGCGAAGGCAGCGACTTCGAGATACTCACAGGCGAACCCTACGCCGAAGGGGCCACCTATATTTATAGCGACAAGGTGCTTCACGGCGATGTAGCGTGCCGCAACGGCTACATACACCAGATGCAGGACGTGCTCGTGTCGCCGGGTAACATGGCGCAAGTGGTGGGCAGCAACAGCGAAACGAGCCTGTTCAGCCGTCTGCTCGACTACTATTGCGCCCCCTACCCCGACGCTGACATCACCAGACAGTACAACGACTATGCGGCAAACAAGGGGTTGCCGCTGAAAGACGTCATCTGTCAGTGGCGTTACTTCAGTGCCGTGTCACAGGGACGCAAGGCTCTGCTGGCCGATCCCGACGGCCTGTCGGTGGGAAACACGCTCAATTACGACCCCGGATGGAACGGCTACTACCCCAGCCGCACCACCTCGTCGGCGGCAAACTACTCCCTGTCGGACATAGGAGCCATGCTCGTGCCCGACAACGATGCGGTAAGGACATATTTCCTGCCCGGCGGCCACGGTGCATACCTCATTGACATCTACGGAACGCACGACAACACGGCAGAAAACCTTGAAGCCAACCTCGACGACCTGTTCAACAAGCGTCCGGCAATCATCACTTCGTTCATCAACAACCTCATGCTTTCGTCGTTCATCGAAAGCGTTCCGAGCAAGTTCAGCACCCTTATCAACGACGCAAGCGAGGACTTGGGCATGGCCGTTGACAAGCTGCGCCGCAACAACGGGCGGTATGACGTGCGCATAGCCAACAACGGCGTGGTCTATGTGTTGGGCGAGATGATAGCGCCCGACAAGTACGAGAGCGTAATGGCTCCGGCTGCCACCTACCCGGACATGAGTGTCATGGGCTGGGCGTTGCCTGACAACGACGATCTGATGGAGATAGCATTCAAATACTACCTTACGGCCATGACCGCCAACTACGCTTTCTTCATCCCGGACGACGAGGCGTTCGACGCATGGTATATAGATCCGGCCACTCTGGGGCACGGTAACGGCACACAGGCGCAGGCCCTGCACTTCTATTACGACACTTCAGACAGCACATCCACGTCGATTGCCAACAAGTTCATGCACTGCGACCGCTACTACTACAACACCGTCAGCCGCCAAATAGGCAGCAAGATTGGCGGAGTGGCCGACATACGCGACCTGAAGACCCAATGGGCCGACCTGCTGAACTACCATACTGTAGTTCTCTCGGCAGGTGAGACTCTGGGAGCGAACCACTACTACAAGACAAAGCACGGCGGTACGATATACATACCCGGAAGTGCCGGCAAGGGAGACTGCGTTATGGCCGGCGGACAGCTCGACAACGGACTGCCAAAGTCAAGGATTGAGGAGATATACACCGAGCGCAACGGGCGCGCATACCGCATTGACCACATAATACAAGCCCCTCAGAACAGCGTCTATAAGACACTTGAGAGCAACAGCCAGTTCTCCGAATTCCTTGAAATATGCCGTGGCTTCGACGCAGACGCACTGATGTCGTGGGCAGGCATATCGGATGAGATTGACGAATTCGGCAACAGCGAGCAGCAGCAGTACACTGTGTTCACGTCAAACTACGCCTTGGGCGGCACACGCATAGCCAATGCCTGCCTGGACTATAACGTCAAGTTCTTCAACACGTACAACTACACTCTCTATGCGCCCGACAACGCGGCTGTGGAAAAGGCTTACGCCTTGGGACTGCCCCGATGGTCGGAGATTCTGGCCGACTACGAACAATACGGCGAGTCGGCTACGGCTGCCGTAAAGGCCGCTGCCAAGAAGAAGATAAAGGCTCTGCGCAATTTTGTGCGCTACCACTTCCAGGTAGGTGCCACATACGCCGACAATATCGTGGCGGACGGCAACGCTCTCAGCCTCTGCACCGACGATCTCGGCGTGGCTATAGAACTGAAAATCCAGCCCTCCAGCGGCAACGGGCAGATAGTTGTGACCGACATGGCGGGCAACAACGTGACGGTAAGCGCCTCTTCGGGACTGTTGGTCAACAAGATGGCACGCGACTATTGGCTCAATGCCGACAGAAGTCAGGCCAGCAAGATAACCACCAGTTCGTTTTGCGCCGTCCACGAGGTGAGCCAGCCCCTGTGTCCCAACAAGAACGGACGCTACAACTAACCATTTCCGCGGCGAAGACATATCATCTACAGAACCCAAAGCAATGAAAAGATTAGCATTAACCATACTGTTCACAGCCGCCGTGCTTGCCGTACATGCACAGGGCAAGCGCATTTCGGGTGTCGTAACCGACCCCTTCGGCCCGGTAGTCATGGCCAATGTGACCGAAACAGATGCCAGTAACCGCATCGTATCGGCCACCCAGACCGACTTCAACGGCAACTTTTCGCTGGCTGTGAAGAACGAAAACAACCGGCTTGTAGTCAGTTACGTGGGCAACAAGAGGAAGGTTTTGAGCATCGGAGCAAAGACTTCGTTCAAGGTAATGATGGAACCGGAAGACACACAGGTAAAGGAAGTGGTGGTAAAGGGTACGCGCACCAGCTCAGGAGGCCTGTCTATACCCAAGCGGGAGGTCTCCGTGGCACAGCAGACGTTTGACATGGAGACCGTGGAGGGTCTGGCCTTCACCACTGCCGACGAGGCTTTGCAGGGCGAAATAGCCGGTCTGGACATCGTACAGAACTCCGGGAACCTCGGAGCAGGTACGACCATGCGCCTCAGAGGCGTGACTACCGTAAACGGAAACGCCGAGCCGCTGATCGTAGTCGATGACAAAATCTTCGACAACCCCGACGCTTCGTTCGATTTCCAGAACGCTACGGAGGAGGAATACGCCTCGCTGCTGTCGGTAAACACCGAGGATATTGCCAGCATCTCGGTGCTTAAGGACGCCGCAGCCACCGCTGTTTGGGGTTCGAAGGGTACAAACGGAGTGATAATGATAACCACCAAGCGCGGCTCAAGGGGCAAGGTGAAGATAGGATTCAACTACAAATTCACCGGAACATGGCAACCTGACGGCTACGAAATGCTCAACGGCGACGACTACACCATGCTTTTGAAGGAAGCATTCTACAATCCGGCACAGAAATCCGACGCCACTACGGGCATAGAGGAGCTGAACTACAACACCTCGTGGGCGGAATACGAGAACTGGAACAACAACACAGACTGGGTGAAGGCCGTGAAACAGTTCGGGCAGATGCACTCATACAACGTCAACATGAGCGGTGGCGGACAGAAAACCACCTTCCGCATATCGGCAGGCTACGACTATCAGACCGGAAGTATCATCAAACAGCGGCTCGACCGCTTCACTGCCCGGCTGGTACTCGACTATTTCGTGAGCGACCGCATGCGCTTCTCCACCAATTTCCCGCTCACCTACACCAACAACGTGCAGAACTACGCCGGCCTACTGGGCATTGCGCAGAAGGCAGCCCCCAACATGAGCATATACAGACAGCGCGCCGACGGTTCCGATACCGGCGAGTTTTACATCATGGGTGCCAGCGGCGACCCGTCGAAGGGACGCTTCTCGTCGTCGGAACTGTCGGACATCATGGCCTTGGGCAACCCCGTGGCCATAGCCAACCTGGCATGGAAGAAAGACAGGACCTACCGTTTGAACCCCGATTTCGAGCTTCGCTATGAGCTGCTTGGGCATGAAACCGGCAAGACCCGGCTGACTTTTAAGGGAAGAGTGGACTTTGACATCTACGCACGCAATGTTCCGACATACCATCCTGCCGAACTTACCAACGACAAGTGGACCGTTTCCAACTACAATCTGAGCGCCAACACGGAGTCAAACCGCTTCAAAGTGGGCGGTAGAGTGGAGCTTGACTTCACGCCACACTTCAAGAACGAGGACATATACCTTACCATGCTGGGACGCTACGAGATGAGTTCCTCGAAGAGCAGCGGCCAGTTCGTTAGCGAATACGAGCTTCCCCACGGCATCACCTCGCCCACTGCCGGCGGCGAACTCACCTCTTCAAACGGCATGACATCAACCAACAGCCGGAGCAACTCGCAATACTGGATATACAATATGCACGCTTCCTACAAAGGACGCTACATTCTGGGCTTCTCATTGCGTGCAGACGGCGACTCGCGCTTCGGCCCCAAGGAGAAGTGGGCGTACTTTCCCGGTCTGTCACTGCGCTACAACATAAGCGACGAAGCCTTTATGAAGCCTTTGAAAAAGGTGGTTTCGCTGCTCGGACTGCGTGCCAGCTGGGGACGGACGGGCAATGCGCCAACCGCAGACTACCTGTTCTACAACAGCTACAACACCTCTGCCGGAGCCTACGGCAACAACGGCTCCACGACAACGGCCGCCTCCATCAACGGAATGAAGCTCGACGACCTGCGCTGGGAGCTGACTACGGCCACCAATCTGGGCTTCAACCTGAGCCTGTTCGACGAGAGAATAGAGATAGACTTTGACTATTACAACCGCAAGACCACCGATATGCTGATGAAGACGGTTGACATACCTTATTATACCGGCTACTCCAGCGTGGCATACCGCAACACCGGGCGCATGGACAACCGGGGTTGGGAGCTTAACGTCAACGCCCGCAACATAATAAAGAAGGGCAAGTTCTCGGTAAGCGCAGGGGTTAACTTCGCACAGAACCAAGGCGAGCTGAAAGAGATGGACGACCAGGTGCTTGAGTCGCTCAACCAGGACTGGATAGCCACCAGCCGCGGCACCTATCTCAACCGTATTCAGACGGGCAACCCGCTGGGCAGCATCTACGGACTGCGCTATAAGGGAGTCTATCAGTACAGTTACGAGTATCTGGAGAACTACCGCACGAAGTACAACCTGACCGACCGGCAGTATGAAGAGTGGATTAACGCACGGCTGGCCGAAGGAAAGACGTTTCCAGTGGCCACAAATGCCGACGGGAAGGTGGTTATGCTGAGCACAGGCTCGCCCAAGCGCATGGTGTATGACTACAAGAACGGCAGCTCAACCTACAAGTTTCAGGGCGGCGATGCCATATACGAGGACGTTAACCACGACGGACAGATCAACTCGCTCGACATCATGTATCTCGGAAACTCCATGCCCAAGCTCAACGGAGGCTTCAATTTCAGTTTCCGCTACGGCAACTGGTCGGTGAAGACGCGCTTCATGTACCGTCTGGGCAACAAGATAGTGAATCTGGCGCGCATGAATCTGGAGCAGATGTACACCACCTACAACCAGAGCGTGACGGTTAACTGGCGCTGGACCAAGGACGGCGACGTGACACCCATGCCCCGCGCCATGTACAACACAGGCTTCAACTGGCAGGGGTCAGACCGTTATGTGGAGGACGGGTCGTTCCTGCGCTTCCAGAACCTGCAGGTGTCATACAGTTTCCCGGCAAAGCAGATAAAGAAGTGGGGGCTTGCCAACCTGCAGCTCTACGGTTCGATGAACAATCTCTACTGCTGGACACGCTACAGCGGCGTGGATCCGGAAATCAGCATAGGCGCATGGGGAGTGTCAACCGACAACTCGCAGACGCCGCGCGCCAAGACATTCACGCTAACCCTTAACATCGGCTTCTAAACTACACTACCATGACGACTAACAAGACAAAGACCATAGCGGCAGTGCTGGCCCTTGCGGCCTGCGTGTCGTGCGTTGACACCAACCTTCTGCCCGACGACCGCACCATAGACGAGGACTTCTGGCAGACCAAGTCTGACGTTGCCTCGATGGTAACGGGAGCCTACCGCTCCATGCTTGCCGCCAATGTGACGGACAACCTGATAGTCTGGGGCGATGTGAGGTCGGACGAGCTGCTGGCAGTCACCACCATTACGGGCACAATCCCCGAAGACTTGCTGGAGATAGAGGCGGCCAACATACAGAGCGACAACATTTTTGCCAACTGGCAGGGACTGTATAAGGTGATAAACAACTGCAACATCGTGCTGCGCAAGGCCGAACCGGTGATGGAAATCGACCCCAACTACACCCAGGGCGACTATCTGGCCGACCGCTCGCAGATGCTTGCGCTGCGCGCCCTGTGCTATTTCTATCTGGTACGCGCCTACAGAGACGTGCCCTACTATCGGGACGCCTACATGGAAAGCAGCCAAGAGCTGTATATAGGGCAGACCGCCCCGGCGGAAGTGCTCCAGAACTGCATTGACGACCTTGCCTCGGCCGAGACAGACGCACTCGACAGCTACTCCTACAGCGGCTGGCAGCGCACGGGACTCATCGGTCGCAATGCCATAAGAGCCATACTTGCCGACATCTACCTGTGGCGTGCCGCCGTCACACACAGCCAGTCGGACTACCAGGCCTGTGCGGATTACTGCGTGAAAGTGCTGGCCGACTGGCAGCAGAACAGCTACAACGACGGCACAGGCGCCAAGGTTGAGGGTGACTACCCTCTCACCCAAGGCGCCCAAGCCTACCGTTCGCTGTACGTAAGCCAGAACTCCGACGAGAGTCTGCTTGAGTTGCAGTTCGACGGGCGCAACAACAGCAACTCTTCGCTGTGCCAATACTACTACAAATACCGCAGTAGCGCCGGCTCAGGCTACGTCCAGGCGGCCTCAAGCGTGTTCGGCCAGGCCGGAAAGTCGGCTCCCGCCTTCATCAATGCCGCCGACTACCGCTATGCCAACGCAGTGTTCAACCCCAACACATCGGAGGCTCAGCTGGATGTACGCAAGATGATAAGCGCCACACCCCTGTACTCTGCATCGACAGCCAAGCGTGACGGAAGCCGTGACTACAGCCGTTTTGCGCAGAACTACATACTCTACCGCATGGCCGACGTGATGCTCATGTATGCAGAAGCCCTCACCGAGCTGGCCGAAGATGCGGATGACGAGCGGCTAAGGGAGGCCTTCAACCTGGTGGAGTGCGTCAATTCGCGGTCGCTCAACCCCAGTAACTCCGCCGATGCGCTCAAGTGGAACACCTACAGCAGCAAGGAAGCCATGGAAAAGCTGGTGCTGGCCGAGCGTCTGCGCGAGCTTTGCTTCGAGGGGAAGCGCTATTACGACCTGATGCGCTACAACTTCCGCCACACAACCCCTGCCAGCATCGACAAGACCCTGTACGAATGGCAGAGCGAGGGCAACGCTTTCGCCTCAAACTACGACGAGATGCTCACCCTGCTCACGCGCAAATACGTGTCGGGAAGCAGCTCCTACAAGGCAAAAATGCGGCTTGAGCCATACCTGTATATGCCCGTTCCGCAGCACGACGCCAAGATTAACAAGAAGCTAAGGCAGAACCCGGTATATTCGGACGACACGGAATCGGAAAGAAACCAATAGCCCTGCGGAGGCCAAAGGCGGCGTTTGCAATCCGCAAAGGAGACGTTTACGCCCCGCAAAGGCGGCATTTGCGACGCCCAAACGGGCGATTTACGCAAGCAGCACGTACAGAAGCAGTTACAAAAGGGCTGCAAACCAACTACAAAAGACAACAAAAAGGCAGAAAAGATGACCATAAAGCAACTGAATATCTTAGGGATAGGTCTGGCAGGACTCCTGTCTGTGGCAGGATGCACAGACTTTGACGACTACAACGAGGCGAAAACTCACGCCGAAACGGCGGCCGACCGCTCGCTGTGGGACAACATTGCCGGCAACGACAGCCTGCACTGCTTTGCGCAAATAGTGGAGAAAGCCGGGTGGAAAGAGCCGTTGCAGACTCCGGGATGCTACACTGTCTGGGCGCCGGCGGACGGGAGCTACGACGCAGAGAGCCTGTTGAAGGCCGACCAGGCAACGGTTCTGAGGCAGTTTGTGCTCAACCACATCGCCCTATACAGGCATCCTGCCATAGGAAAACTGGACGGACGGGTGCTGATGCTCAACTCCAAATCGACCGTATTCGAGGGGGTCAGGCCCTATATCTTCGGCACACGCAACCTGACAGCGGCCAACCTGCCCGGCACAAACGGTCTGCTGCACATCACCGACGGGCAGGTGCCGTTCCTTTTCAACCTCTACGAGAACCTGTCAAGGCCGCAGACAGAGGCCGACGAGCGGTGGCATACCGACTCCGTGCGCAACTATCTCTTGCGGTATGAGACCCGGACGCTCGACAAGAACAACAGTATTCCCGGCCCTATAGTCGATGGAAAGCAGACGTATATCGACTCCGTGACTGTGGTGTCCAACCCCATGCTGTCGTCAATGCGCGCCTATCTGAGTGCGGAAGACAGCAGCTACACCTTCCTCATGCCCAATAACGGGGCGTGGAGCACGGCTTTCAGCCACATAAGGCCGTACTTCAACTACATCAACGTGACCACTGCACAGAAGCTGACCGACAACGACGCGGGCACAACCGCCACGATTTCGGCCACCGTAAACGCCAAAGCCCTGGGCGATTCGCTCACCCGGCGGTACATTACCGCCAACCTCGTGTTCAACAACAACGACATCTACAACCGCTGGATGGAGGGCGGCGAGGGCGCAAGCGACACCCTCCACTCCACCGGACGCAACAAACTGTCAAGCCCGCAGGCCATTCTGGCCCATCAGACGGGTGCCCTCGGGATGAGCAACGGCCGGGTGCGCATCATAGACTCGCTGGCCATGAAGGACTGGGAGACCTTTGCGCCGGAGATAGTGGCCAATGCGCGCGGCTACAGGGCAAGGGTTCTGAAGGGCAACCTGCACAACCACGCCATTGCAACCGACAGTATCGACGCGCCAAAAAGCTACGTTTGGGTGGAGCCGAGCACGGCTTCCGCCCTGCCGGAGCTTGACATAGAACTGCCCGACGTGCTCTCCACCACCTACAACATATACTGTATTGTGGTCCCGTCAACGTTTGACACTCCCGATTCCATCACTCCCTGCAAGCCAAACCGCCTGAACTTCGAGCTTAGCTACACCACCGCTTCGGGAAGTGTGGGCAAGAAATCGCTGCTGCAGGCCTATGTGACCGACAAGAGCAAGGTGGACACGGTGATGATAGGCACGTTCACCTTCCCCGTATGCTACCAAGGACTGGCGTCAGACGGGCAACCGTTGCGCCCGAACGTCAAGATAACGTCGAAACTGAGCATCTTCAACAAGGCAGACATGAACACCTACACGCGCGATCTCCGCATTGCAGCCGTCGTAATGCGCCCAACTGCCTATGACGAATATTTGAATAACCAAAAGAACAGCGCAAGATGAAACGATTGACATTACTGGTTTGGGGACTCATGGCCATGGGTAACGCATGGCCGTCGCCCGACACGATACAGCCGGACGACACCGCCACGGCCACTGTGGCCGGACTTGTGGTGGACCAGGCTACGGGCCAGCCTCTGGACGGAGTGCAGTTGCGCGTCTGCGGGCACGACCGCTACACCGCAATGACCGACGACAAGGGGCGTTTCTCCATCAGACTGCCCCGCATGGCGACCGCCCTGTATGTCCACGCACCGCAGTATATGCCGCAGCAGGTGGGGCTTGGCCGCCAGGGAAGCCGCATTTGCATAAAGCTGCTGCCCGACTCTTACCGCCCGATGTACGGCAAGAAGGAGGACATCACGGCCAGAAACGGCTTCAAAGTGAGCCGCACAGCCGCCACGGTTGACGGGGAGATAGGCGCCACACTGGGGGCTGACGTGCGCTCAACCGTGCGTTCGGGCGCTCCCGACGGCGGGGCAAACATGTTTGTCCGGGGCTTTTCGTCATTGACAGCCAACGCCCAGCCGCTCGTAATCGTTGACGGGGTGGAGCTTGACATGCAGCTTGACCGCACGTCACTGCACGAGGGACACTTCAACAACGCACTGTCCAACATATCTCCGGACGACATCGAGCGGGTGGAAGTGCTCAAGAACGCCACAGCTCTCTACGGCGCACGCGGCGCAAACGGCGTGATTGTGATAACCACCAGGCGCAGCCGGTCGATGGCAACGCGCATTGACGCCAACATAGCGGTGGGGCTGACCACCGTGCCACGGCTGCCCACGATGATGAACGCGGCGCAGTACCGCTCGTATGCCACCGAACTGCTTGGCACAATCGACGCTGTGCAGCAGGCATCCAAGGCCGGCAGTCCGCCGGAGTTCAAGTTCATGGACGACAACCCGGCCGGCTACTACTACCAGACCTACCACAACGACACCAAATGGCAGGACTATGTATATCGCCAGGCTCTGACCCAGAACTACAGTGTCAACGTTCAGGGCGGCGACGACGTGGGTATGTACAACCTTTCTGTAGGCTATATGGACGCGCAAGGCACGTCTGAGGGAGACAAGTTCAACCGTATGAACGTCAGGTTCAACACTGACATAGAGATAACGCGGCGGTTGAAGACACAGTTCGACATCAGCATCAGCAGAACCAACAAGGATGTGTTCGACAACGGCATCCCTGCCGACCTCACATCGGGCGTTGTCACCTCGCCGACGTTCCTCGCACTCATCAAGTCCCCGCTGGTTACGCCCTACGAGTACAACTCTATCATAGGCGGATTTTCCTCTCTCGCCAGCGGATACGACGAGTTGTTCAGCCCGTTGGGCGTACGGTATGCACTGGCCAACCCGGTTGCGATACTCAGCAACGCTTCCGGCGACAAGAAGAACAAGGCCGAGAACACCTGTTTCAACGTCCGGGTGGCTCCTGCGTGGCAGTTGGGCGGCGGATTGAGCCTTCATGCAGCGGTCAGCTACAGCCTTGACCGCAACACACAACGATACTACCGGCCTTACAACGGTGTCCCGCCGTTCACAGTGCAGGGACTTGGACAGGTCACGTCGCTCACTTCGTCACTGTTTTCCAAGGAGACAAACTTCCTGACCGACCTCCGCACACAATACGGGCGCACCTCCGGCAGCCACAGCGTGAACGCTTACGCCGGTTTCCGCTACAATACGTTCTCGTTCGACGGCAGCAACCTGTCAACGGAATACACATCGGAGACCAACGACAAGAACCCTTCGCTGTCGTCATCGACCGGTTACCAGAACGCAGGCGGCGACAACGACACGTGGAAATACATCATGTGGTATGCCAATGCCGACTACAACTACCGCCAACGCTACTATTTCACACTGTCACTGGCCGCCGAGGCCAACAGCAGGTTCGGCGCCAAGGCTTCAGACCTGCGGCTGGGCGGTGTCAGCTGGGCGGTATTCCCAAGCATACAGGCCGGCTGGGTGGTCACAAACGAGGGCTGGTTTCCCAAGAACGCAGGCTTTGACTATCTGCAGGTGCACGCCGGAATAGACTGGAGCGGCAACGACGGCGTCAGCAACTATGCCGCGCACACCGCCCACTCGGCCGTTGACTTCATGGGACAGGCCAAGGGGCTGAAGATAACCCAGATAGGCAACGAGAGCATCAAGTGGGAAAACGTGCGCAAACTCAACGCCGGAGTGAAGGCATACATGCTGGACAACCGTCTGGGACTGGCCTTCGACGTTTACCGCCACACCATTTCCGACCTGCTGACCGTCAAGAACATGGACAGCCCCCTTACGGGTATCAGCCATTACTGGTGCAACGGCGGCCGGATGGAGAACTCCGGCTTTGAGCTTTCGGCCGACATAAAGCCGGTAGTTGCCAGGGATTTGCAGGTGGAGGCCGGCTTTTCCATCGGCCACTACAAGAACAAGGTGACGGAACTGCCCGACGGCGACTACACAACCTCGCTCTATGGCGACAACAACATACTCACTGCCGAGGGACAGCCCGTAGCCTTGTTCTACGGATACCAGACTGCCGGCATACTCAAATCGGACGATGAGGCTGCGAAAGCCGGCAAGTCGGGCTATCTTTACCGCGAGGATGAGGCTGGAAGACTCGTGCCGTTTGAGGCCGGCGACGTGCGCTTTGTTGACCGTGACAACGACGGTATCATAACCGAAGCCGACAAGACAGTGATCGGAGACCCCAACCCTGACATCTACGGCAACCTCTTTGTGACCGCCCAGTGGAAGCGTTTGAGGATGGCAATGGACTGGAACTACTGTCTGGGCAACGACGTTTACAACTACCAGCGGGCGGTTCTAAACAGCGGAAGCACGCTCTACAACCAGCAGGTGGCCGTGACAAGCCGCTGGATGTACGACGGACAGACCGACGCCCTGCTCCCGCGTGCCGTATATGGCGACCCTATGGGCAACAACCGCTTCTCTGACCGCTGGATAGAGGACGGCTCTTACCTGCGGTTGCGCTCCCTCTCACTGAGCTACGCCGTGCCTGTGCCACCGTCATGGAACTGGTTGCAGGGACTGACCGTATGGGCTGAGGCACGCAACCTGCTCACTCTCACACGCTATACCGGCAGCGACCCGGAGTTCAGCAGTGCCACAAGCGTCATCGGACAGGGCATTGACAGTGGCAATGTGCCGCAAAGCCGCACTTTTCTGTTAGGCATAAAGATAAATCTGTAAGCTCTATGATACAAAAACATCTCCAATATCTGTCGGCACGCACGGCCTTTGCCCTGCTGCCGCTCGGCCTTACCGCCGGTTTATCCGCCTGTTCCGACATGCTGGACAGCGAGTCGTCGCGCCAAGTGTTCTCTCCTGACATCTCGTCAAAGACGGATTCGGTGTTCTACGGCTTCGGTATCATGCAGTGCATGCAGCAGCTGGCCGACACGTATGTGCTCCAGGGCGAGCTGAGAGGCGACAATGTGGCCGCCAACTCCTCGGCCGGCAAGAACCTGAAGCGCATCGAGGCGTTCGATACAGCCGCTCCGGGCGACTACGACAGTGCCTATGTGTATTATCAGGTCATCAATAACTGCAACTATTTCATAGCCCACCGCGACACAACCCTGTACTCCGGCTCCGACAACGTCACCCTCCACGAGTATGCGGCGGCAAAGGCGTTCAGGGCATGGGCCTATTTGCAACTGGCAAGAACCTATGGCAGGGTGCCTTACGTGACCACACCTGTGACGGAAATAGGGCAGACGGACACGCAGCTGTACCCTTGGCTCAATCTGGACGAACTGGCCGACAGGCTTACTGCCGACCTTGAGCCGTTTACAGGCTACGCCGTGCCCACCTATGGCAACGTGACAGTGAACGCAGGTACCACGAACAGGAACGCCAACAAGACCATCGTACCGTCAAAATGCTTCATTCCCGTTGACGTAATCCTTGGAGAACTATACCTCGAAAAGGGCGACTACGCCGCTGCGGCACGCCATTACACCACATTCCTGACCACTGTTGACACAAAAGGGGTGCAGAACCTGATTGCAGCGTTCGACCCGAACTATGCCAACCAGGACAATCTGCCCACTGACATGGACAACTACAGCATGAAAGGCACGGAGTGGAGCGACATATTCGCCCAGAACAGCACCACAGACATCATCAGCTACATCCCCATGGCGGCCGGTGGCAGCGAGGGAGTAGCCACGTCGGTGCCGGCAATCTTCGGCTATGACTACTACGCCACGTCGAACCGCCAGCTGTATATGGCCGAGGTGGCGGTGTCACCGTCGGCTTCATACAGACAGTTGGCACAGTCTGCCGACTATTACTACTACCAGAGCACCAACGACCAGCTGCTCCGGCTTCACAATGTGGGGCAGGCGGCACTCGGAGACATGCGCTGGCCGGCATCGGTGCGCACCGTTGACAACGGCGAAACGGCCACGGAGCACATCGACAAGTACAAGAGCGGCAACATCATCCTCTACCGTTACACCACGGTATGGCTCCATCTGGCCGAAGCGCTCAACCGCATGGGGTATCCCGACGCCGCCTTCGCCATACTGAAGGACGGCATCTCCGACCAGCTGCTCGACTCCACAGCCTACCTGACCGCCGAGTCGCGCCGACTGCTCACCGAGACCTATCCCCTACTCGGCCAATACAAGAGCCTTTTCCAGAAGGGTACTGCCGACTTGGGCAACGTTATAGGCATACACAGCCATGGCTCCGGCGTCACATGGGACTACCTTTACCCCGGACGGTCGCCCTATCAGTATGACGAAGTGGTAGGCAGACAGATGGAAAAGACCGCATCCCGGCACGGCGTGACGCTGACCTACTGCCGTCAGGACACCATCGACGCCGTTGAAAACCTCATTTGCGACGAGTATCAGCTGGAGTTTGCCTTCGAGGGCAGCCGCTGGTACGACCTCATGCGGCTGGCGCGCCACAAGAACGCCGCCACTCCCTACGGCTCTGGCTACGGATGCCGCTGGCTGGCCGCCAAGTTGGCATACAAGAATCCCGCAGTTGACCTGCTCGACGAGTCCAACTGGTACCTGCCGTTCAGGTAGAACCGTCCCGAACCGCCAGTCGGAAAAGAGTCTTCGTTAAAGTAGGCTGTTGGAAACTTCAGCCTTAAAGATTACCCCTGTTCGGGACAACATATCCTCTGCAACCCATGCAGCTTTGCCCTTGGCTCTGATATGAGTCGGGGGATGCGGCGGGGGCACTGCACCCCTCCGTTTCAGGCGGATTCTTTTATATGTATCGGTTCATGTACTATATCTATCCATTTAACGGAAGAACCCATTTTTTTGCATAATGGCAGACGCTGACATATAATATCCATCCATAACCTCCATTAATTGTTGTACTTGAGGGGTACTTAGGGGGAACTTGGTTCCTGCCTGTTCTGAACTTGCTCCAGAGTATGGCCTCGAAGAGGCCGCATCTCAGTAACCCCTTGTGGAGCTAAGCGGAACATGGGGTGTATGTATGGTAAAGGGAAATCGGCTTCGAAGATGCCGCACATAAAGGAAAGCAGGTCTCCTGCGTTGCTGCAAAAGGACAAACATCCATTTACAGCACAATCTTTCCGCAGAGAAACCGGGCAAAGGTAACATATTATCTTGATGTATTCAAGAATTTTGTGTTAAAAGCCGTTTGCATTAGCCCCCTCCACCGTTAACACTTCCTAATGATAGGATCGAGGGTGTCTCGTAGTAGGAACGAGACGTGCTCGTTGTAGGAACGAGGAAAGCCCGGAGGGGGGAACGAGGAATGAAGAATAACTTAAAATGAAGAGTGAAGAATAACTTAGCCCGAACTGGGGTATCATCAACAAGGCGAAGGGAGTGAACCGCATTTGTTATGACATCTCCTCAAAACCGCCATCAACAATAGAAAGGGAGCAAGGTAGAGGTTGAGGCAGCTCGAGTGCTGCCTCAACCCCCATTGTTCTTTAAGCTTAGGATGCTTGGCGTCGTATCTTAAGATATTTCTTTCACGCCGTTCTGGGCAATACCTTCATCTGACAATGAAGCCTATTGCGTTTTAGCGGACAGCAATA
>CAVAPI010000006.1:0-44384 GCA_963590445.1 Lachnospiraceae bacterium
TGGCCTTGTACTCCATTCGCGGCGTGCTGCGCCCCTTTGTATATACTATAAGGTCGTTGTCGGCCAGAAACTCGTTGGCTATGGCCACGGCAGCCTGCAGGTATCCGCCGCCGTTCTCCTGCAAGTCGAGCACCAGACGCTCCATTCCCTGTTCCTTGAGCGCCTTTACGGCCTCAAGAAACTCGCCGTGTGTGGTGGCTCCGAAGTTGCCTATGCGCACGTAACCCACCTTGGGGCGTATCATATACACTGCGTCGATGGACTTGACGGGTATCTTGTCGCGCACCACGGTGAACGACAGCGTGTCCCTGATGCCGCGCCTGACCACGCCGAGCCTCACCTTGGTGCCCTTGGGGCCGCGCAACCGGCGCACTATCTCCTCGCGCGGCATCTTCACTCCGGCTATCGCGGTGTCGTTGACGGCCACTATGCGGTCGCCGGCCTGTATGCCCACCTTCTCCGAAGGGCCGTTGGTGACAGGCTGGATGACGAGCAGCGTGTCCTCAATCATGTTGAACTGCACGCCAATGCCCTCGAAATTGCCGGAAAGGGGTTCGTTCATGGCCTTTACCTCCTTGGGCGTGGAGTAGGAAGAGTGGGGGTCGAGCTTCTCAATCATGCCCCTTATGCCGTCTTCCACGAGCTTTTTCTCGTCAACACTGTCCACATAGAGGTTGGCAATCGCCCACTCGGCTATCTGCAACTTGCGCAGCTGGTTGCCGCCGTCCTTGTCTGTGCGCGCCTGTATCGTGGCGTTTGCACCCGAAAGGAGCAGGGCGCAGGCCAGCAACGTATTCCTTAAAGTCATTGTTGTCGTTTTGTTTGTGTCACTGTAGCGGCCGGAAAGGCTCGCCGTCTTACTCTTCAAGCTCCTCAGGGCGGTCGTCTTCAACCACGAGATTGTCGATTATGAAGTTCTGACGCTCCATGGTGTTCTTGCCCATATAGTACTCCAGCAGCTTCTGAACCTGGTCGTTCTTGTGCAAAGTGACCTGTTCGAGGCGCATGTCCGGCCCGATGAAGTTCTTGAACTCGTCGGGTGAGATCTCGCCAAGACCCTTGAAACGGGTTATTTCCGGGTCGGGGCCGAGGTCGGAAATGGCCTTCTGGCGCTCCTCGTCGCTGTAACAGTAGCGCGTAATGAAGTCGCTCTTCTTCTTTTCCGGCTGCTTCAGGTCGGCTTCGGCTATCACTTCGTGGTTCTTAATCTTCGTCCGGCGGTTGCGCACTCGGAACAATGGGGTCTGCAACACGTACACATGACCCTTCTTGATGAGTTCGGGAAAGAACTGGAGGAAGAAGGTTATGATGAGCAACCGTATGTGCATGCCGTCCACATCGGCATCCGTTGCCACAATAACCTTGTTGTAGCGCAGCGTTTCAAGCCCCTCTTCAATGTCGAGAGCGGCCTGTAAAAGGTTGAATTCCTCGTTTTCGTACACCACTTTCTTGGTCAGTCCGAACGAATTGAGGGGCTTTCCCCTGAGCGAGAACACCGCCTGGGTGTTCACGTCACGGCTCTTTGTGATGCTTCCGCTGGCCGAATCGCCCTCGGTAATGAATATGCTCGATTCCTCCTTGCGGTCGTTCTTCACGTCGGAAAAGTGTATCCGGCAGTCGCGGAGCTTGCGGTTGTGCAGGTTAGCCTTCTTGGCTCGTTCCCTTGCGAGCTTGGTTACGCCGGCCATAGCCTTGCGTTCCTTCTCGCTCTCCTGTATCTTTTGCAGCATCACCTCGGCCACATCGGTGTACTTGTGCAGGTAGTTGTCAACCTCAGTCTTTACGAAATCGCCCACGTACTTGTTGATACTCACACCGCCGTTGGGCGACATGGTGAGCGAACCCAGCTTGATTTTGGTCTGGCTCTCGAACATCGGCTCCTCAACATTGATGGCTATTGCGGCCACAAGTCCGTTGCGTATGTCCGTATATTCAAAGTTCTTGCCGTAAAACTCCTTTATTGCCTTGGCTATATGTTCCTTGAAAGCGCTCTGGTGTGTGCCTCCCTGCGTGGTGTGCTGGCCGTTTACGAACGAGTGATACTCCTCTCCGTACTGGTTAGTGTGGGTGAAGGCTATCTCAATGTCCTCGCCCTTGAGGTGTATGATGGGGTATATGCCGTCGTTGGTCATCGTGTCGTTGAGCAGATCCTTCAGTCCGTTGCGGCTGAGGATGCGCCTTCCGTTATACATGACGGCCAGTCCGGTGTTGAGATAGGTATAGTTGCGTAGCATGGTCTCAACGATGTCGTCGTGAAACGAGTAGTTGAGAAACAGCGTGTCGTCGGGTTCAAAGTATATATAGGTGCCGTTTTCGTCGGAAGTGTCCCCGGTCTTGTCTGTCTGGAGCTGCCCCCGTTCGAATGTGGCGGTGCGTACCTTGCCGTCACGGAACGACTTTACGGTGAAATGTGCGCTGAGTGCGTTCACTGCCTTTACTCCTACGCCGTTGAGACCCACGCTTTTCTTGAACGCCTTTGAGTCGTATTTGCCTCCCGTGTTGAGCACACTCACCGCCTCAATGAGCTTTCCTTGGGGAATACCCCGGCCATAGTCGCGCACGCTGACGCACTTGTTTTCATCGACAGTCACCTCTATACGGTCGCCGGCGTGCATCTTGAACTCGTCAATGGAGTTGTCTATCACCTCCTTTAGCAGCACATACACTCCGTCTTCGGGCAGGGAGCCGTCGCCGAGCCGGCCGATATACATGCCGGGACGCGTGCGCACGTGTTCCATATCCGACAGGTGGCGGATGTTGTCGTCGGTGTATTCAACGGGCTGCTGCCCGCTTGCGTTGGTTATTCTTTCGTCTTCCATCGGTCAAAGTGTGCCCCTATATCTTTTTAATGTAGCATCTGCGCCTCTTGTGCAGTATGGATTCGAGATACTGCCACTGGCTTTGCACATTCTCGTTGGTCTCCATTTCCACGTGGGTCTCGCCCCACTTGAAGCCGTAACGCTGGTACCACGGTATCAGGTCGGCGAAAAGCAGCGCGTTGGCGCCCTTCTTGCGGTATTCGGGCAGCACTCCTATGAGGAGCAGATCGACACATTCGGTCTTGTGGAACTTCAATGCGCGGAGCACGTGCCACCACCCGAAGGGCCACAGACGGCCGTTGCGGCACTTCTGGAACGCCCTTGTGAGCGACGGGATGGTTATGCCCACGGCCACAATCTTGCCGTCGGCGTTCCTGTCCTCTACGAGTGTCACGAGGTCAAGGTCGGCCATGGGCATATACATGTTCACGTATTGGTCTATCTGCCGTGGGGTAAGCTCCGAGTAACCGTACAGATGGCTGAACGTCCCGTTGATTACCTCAAAGATTTTCTTGCCGTAGCCGCCTTCAAACACGTCCTTCCGCGTCAGTTTCTTGACGTGCAGATTGTAGCGTGTCTCTATCATTTGCGCTATTTTCCCGAACTTTTCGGGTATCTTGTCAGGCACTATCAGTTTGTATTCCACATAGTCGTTGTCCTTTTCCCAGCCGCCCATGCTTTCCATGTGCTCCGGATAGTAGGGATAATTGTATATGGTGGCCTGCGTGCCGAGCTGGTCGAAGCCGTGCGTGAGCATGCCTTCGGGGTCCATATCGGTAAATCCGAGCGGCCCAACCACCTCCGTCATGCCCTTTGAACGCCCCCATTCGGCCACGGCATCGAGCAGGGCGGCCGACACTTCCCGGTCGTCCACGAAGTCTATCCAGCCGAAGCGCACGCTCTTGCGCTGCCACTTTTCGTTGGCATGGCGGTTGATTATGGCTGCCACGCGCCCCACTACGCGGCCTTCCTTGTAGGCCAGGAAGTACTCGGCCTCGCAGAAATCGAACGCAGCGTTACGGTTTTTGCTTAGCGTGGCCACCTCATCGCTGTGGAGATTGGGCGCATCGTAGGGGTCATTACGGTACAAATCGTAGTGAAACTGTATGAAAGCCTCAAGGCCGCGCTTGTCCTTGACGCTCTTTATCGTTACTGTTGACATATCGAAATGTGCAATATGGTCTGTCTGCCAGGCCGCACTCCGGCATACGGAGCTTTCTGATTTTGCCCTGAATCAAAGTGTTGCCCGTTGCAAAGTTAGTGTTTTTCAGCTATAAAACAAAATAAAGCGCCCCCAAAGGCCGACATTGCGGACGTGCATGACGGCCGTTTCTGTGGCGCAGCATCCCGTTCTGATTTGTCAGGGCGGGGAGCGCGGGCTGGCAAAGGCGCGCTACTTCACCACCTTGCGCCCGTTTATGACATACACGCCCTTGGGAAGGAGTCCGAATCTTGCGTCGTATTCGCTGCCGGAGAGCACCATCCGCCCGTCAAGACCATACACATTGCGGTTTTCTGGCGCGCCTTTGGTCCGGCTGACCGTGGTGACGCCCGTGTCAGTGGACTTGGGTTTGAATGTGGCGAGTGCCTTGATGGCCTTCATAATGAATGAGGTTCCCGTTTGCAGATGTGTCTGTGTATAGGCGCTGTCCACGTCATAGGCGGTGTAACCCATCCGCCTGTATTGCCTTTCAAGGCTGCGTGCGTTGACAAAGGGCACCACCTCGTCGCCTGTGGAGTGTACGATGGTGACGGTATCTGTCCTTGACGGCGCCCAGTCGTCGTAGGTCAGCGAGTGCGATTCCATCCACGGCCTGATCTTTTCCTGCACCATTGCGTTGTCGGAATCCCACAGATTCATGTTGAAGAGTTTGCCTACGCTTATGCCTGACTTCTCGTCGCTGCCGAAAAGGCGGTAAGTCATGGCGTTAATGGAGTCGGTGCTGTACGCCTTGGAGTCGAACCACTCCTGCAGGTGGTCGAGAAACTCCTGCGTGAGCAGGTCCTGTGGGTTTATGCCGAGGCTTTTGTCGGCCAGCAGGTCGCTCAGTACCAGCGGCAGGGCCACGGGATAGTGCGTGACACTGTCCTTGATTACCTCAAGATAGGTGGAGTATATGTCATACGGGCCGTCTCCTATGAGTGTGTAGTCTATCTTCGGCAGCTCGTCATTGCGGTATCCCTCGCTCACCAAGCGGTCAACCCATGCCCCGATGAAGCCTCCCTGCGAGTAGCCCATGTTGACTACAGCCGCGTCGTAGGCCAGTCCTTCTCCGTCAATCAGCTTGCGTCCGGCAATGAAGGCGTCGATGCCGGCCTTGCCTAGCGTGCGTCCCTGGAGATAAGGCTGCTGCCTGTCCTTGGTAAGTCCGAAGCCTATGCCGTCAGACTCTATGATAAAGTACTTGCTCATGGACAGTGCGCCCTCCAGTTGGGTCAGTTGGGTCACGTTGGTGGGGCGGTCGGCGTCGCTGGTGATGGTGTAGTGGTTCAGGAGTATGCACCCTTTGCCGTCCTTCTTCTTGCTTTGCAGGTCTTTATGCATGAATATGGCGGCTGAAAGCGTGACGTTGCTGACTCCGTCGGTGTCGGTTGTCAGATAGCGGAAGTCGTATCTCCAGAAGCTGCCGAGGTCGGTCCGTTTGTATATGCCCGGCTCTTCGTTGCCGGCAAAACCCGCGACAGCCGCGAGCAACATGGTGAAAGCGAGTGTTGTCTTCTTCATTTGGAATTGCATCCGCAACACTTTCGTTGATTTTCCTGCCCGGTCAGGCGTGACCGTTGCGCGTCTTGCGCAGTCTGCACAGTGCGGCCGGTGTGCCTTGCCAGAGTGTTGCGGTGTGTTTAATGGCAGGTTCAGGGCCGCTTGTACCGTGCAAAAGTACAAAGAAAAGCCAACTTTGCCACATCCTTTCCCTATATTTCATGCCGCCAACGGAGGATTCCGCTTCCGGCAATGGCGGATTATGCTTCCGCCACCTGCCAGTACGATTATATAAAAAGCCGGACGGTTTTCCGCATCAAAGGGCTTGGTACAGGAAAACCGCCCGTTTGCGACAGCCGAACGGGGCATTTACGGCAGCTGACTGCGGCATCTGCGGTGCGCAAACCGCCGCTTTAGCTCCCGGCACCCCACAGCTTTCATCCCGAAAAGCCTTCACTCGGCGAGCGCAGCCGCCACTTCGCCGAGGTTTCGGGCTATGGTTATGCAGCTCCGCCAGTCGCCCCGCATCATGCCACTGGCCTTGAGCGAGTCGAGAAGTGCGGCAAGCGGTTGCCAGAAACCGTCCATGCTGTAGAGCACAACGGGCTTGCGGTGGTAGCCTATGACGGCAGACGCGGCCACGGAAAACACCTCGTCGAGCGTGCCGATGCCGCCCGGAAGAGCCACAAAGGCGTCGCTGCGGCTCATCATCAGCTGCTTGCGGTCGCTTAGGTCGTCGCACGGGATGTGCACATCCATGCAGTCGCTCACATGACCGCCCTCTTCCACCTTCCTCGGCACCACGCCTACGGTTCGTCCCCCGGCCTCGCGCGCCGCCTTGGCCACACATTCCATCAGCCCCGACGACGTTCCGCCAAACACAATCGTGTGGTTGTTGGCCGCCGCCCACCGCCCGAACTCCTCGGTAAGACGGAAGTATTCGGGCGCAATCCGGTCGTTGGCCGAACAAAAAACGCATATCTCCATTTGCCTGTCCTTATGGTTTTGCAGGCGCAAAGTTAGCCTTTATCTCTGAAAGACAGCACGTTTTTGGAGCAGAGGAGGGCAAATCCATTTATTTTCACTACCTTTGCAGCCGAATAATATATTATTTTTAGTTTGAAGACATTTGAAGAATTGGGCGTAAGCGAAGAGATTCGCCGCGCCATTGAGGAATTGGGCTTTGAGCACCCGATGCCCGTACAGGAAGAAGTAATCCCCTATTTGCTTGGAAACCGTAACGACGTGATAGCGCTGGCGCAGACCGGCACCGGCAAGACGGCCGCTTTCGGCATACCAGTATTGCAACGCATTGACCCCCAAAGCCATGAAACGCAGGCTCTTGTGCTTAGTCCCACGCGCGAACTGTGCCTCCAGATAGCCGACGACCTGCGGGATTTTTCCAAATACATGCCCGGTATCAACGTCGTAGCCGTGTATGGAGGCACCTCAATAGAAAACCAGATAAAGGCTCTCCGCAGGGGTGCGCAGATTATAGTGGCCACTCCCGGCCGCCTCATTGACCTCATGCACCGGGGAAAGGCCAAGTTGGAGAGCGTGCGCAACGTTGTGCTCGACGAAGCGGACGAGATGCTCAACATGGGGTTTGCAGACAGCATCAACGAAATATTCGAAGGCGTGCCGGAAGACCGCAACACGCTGCTCTTCTCTGCCACCATGAGCCGCGAGATAGGCAAGATTGCGCGCAACTATCTGCACGACCACAAGGAGATAGTGGTGGGCAGCCGCAACGAAGGGGCGGAGAACGTCAACCACATATACTATATGGTGAACGCCAAGGACAAGTATCTTGCCCTCAAACGCGTGGTTGACTACTACCCGCGCATATACGCAATCATCTTCTGCCGCACGAAACGCGAGACGCAGGAGGTGGCCGACAAGCTCATCCGCGACGGCTACAACGCCGAATCGCTCCACGGCGACCTGTCACAGCAGCAGCGCGACCTGACAATGCAGAAGTTCCGCCAGCATCTCACGCAGCTGCTCGTGGCAACCGACGTGGCCGCGCGCGGTCTGGACGTTGATGACCTGACCCATGTGATAAACTTCGGACTCCCCGACGACATAGAGAGCTACACCCACCGCAGCGGACGTACCGGCCGGGCCGGCAAGAAAGGCACGTCGATAGCCATCATGCACACCCGCGAACGGTCGAAAATGAAGGCGATAGAGAAAGAGATAGGCAAGAAATTCGTGGAAGGAACCATCCCGTCGGCACAGGAAATATGCACCAAACAGTTGTACAAGGTGATGGACGAGATAGTGAAATCGGACGTAAACGATGAGGAGATAGCTCCGTTTATGGCCGAAATCAACCGCCACTTCGAGTATATGGACAAGGAAGACGTTATCAAGAAAATCGTAAGCCGCGAGTTCGGACGCTTCCTCGCCTACTACGCCAACGCCCCGGAGATAGAGAAACCGAGCACAAAGGGCACACGGGAAGAGCGGGGCGCACGCAGCGGCAAAGGAAACGGCCGCAAGGACAGGCGCAAGGCGGAGCAGGGCTACAAGAGGCTGTTCATCAATCTGGGCAAGGCCGACGGCTTCTATCCCGGAGAGGTGATGCAGTATGTGAACAAGCACTGCCACGGGCGACAGGAGATAGGCCACATAGACCTGCAAAACACGTTCTCCTTCATCGAAGTGCCGCAGGAAGACGCGGAAAATGTGATGCGCGCGCTCGACGGAACGCGCTACAAAGGACGCGACGTGCGCTGCAACAGCGGTGACGAACCGGCAGGCGAAAGGGGCGGCAGGCGTGGACAAAGGGGCGGAAAGAACGCCTCCGACAACCGGGAACGCGGACATAGCGCACAGGCAACCGGCTTCGAGAAGTTTGACAAACGGTCGAAAAAGCGCGCCGCAAACGACTTCGCCGCACCTGCAAAGCGCAGCAAGAAGCCCAGCGTAGTGCCCGAAAGCGGACGCAAGGACGACTGGCGGCAGTTCTTCCAAGGCAACACTGTCAAGCTGAAAGGCGAAGAACCCGACTTCTCGGAGGAGGGTTGGGCGCGCAGGAAACCCAAGAAGAAATGATGCCGCGCTATATATAATAATGTAGAGACATAATATAAAGAGGCGGGACAGGACTGTGGAAAAGCGGAACGCTTGCCTGCCCGGACGGGCAAGCGGCGGTTTCTCGCACTACACGGTCTTTTTTCAACCTTTATCATTGCCGAATCGAATATAATTCTTAACTTTGCGGCCTATATTACGGCAAAAGACATGGAACTAAACGCATTGACAGCCGTATCGCCAATAGACGGCCGGTACAGGGGAAAGACGGAACCTCTCGCAGAATACTTCTCGGAATACGCTCTCATACGCTACCGCGTGAGGGTGGAAATAGAGTACTTCATAACTCTGTGCGAGCTGCCTCTGCCCCAACTGGCGAGCTTTGACCACAGCCTTTTCGACACTCTGCGCGGCATATACCGCAACTTCAGCGTGGCCGACGCACAGCGCGTGAAGGACATTGAGAAGGTTACCAACCACGATGTCAAGGCCGTGGAATACTTCATCAAGGAGGAACTCGACAAAATAGGCGGACTTGACGCCTACAAGGAGTTCATCCACTTCGGCCTTACGTCGCAGGACATCAACAACACGAGCGTCCCGCTGTCTGTAAAGGAAGCGCTGGAGTCGGCCTACTGCCCCGTTGTGGAGCAGCTGATAGAGCAGTTGCGCGCCTATGCCGAGGAGTGGAAAGACGTGCCCATGCTCGCCAAGACCCACGGACAGCCGGCTTCGCCCACCCGTCTGGGCAAGGAGATAATGGTATATGTCTATCGGCTGGAGCAGCAGCTCGACTCCCTGAAGAAAACCCCGATTACCGCCAAGTTCGGAGGGGCAACCGGCAACTTCAATGCGCACCATGTGGCCTATCCGCAGTACGACTGGCGCGAGTTCGGCAACCGCTTCGTTAGCGAAAAGCTCGGTCTGCAGCGCGAACAGTACACCACACAGATAAGCAACTACGACTATCTCGGCGCATTATTTGACGCCATGCGCCGCATAAACACCATAATAATCGACCTCGACCGCGACTTCTGGATGTATATCTCAATGGAATACTTCAAGCAGAAGATAAAGGCAGGTGAGGTAGGTTCGAGCGCAATGCCCCACAAGGTGAACCCTATCGACTACGAAAACAGCGAAGGCAACCTCGGACTGGCCAATGCCATACTGCAATTCCTTGCACAGAAGCTGCCCGTAAGCCGGCTTCAGCGCGACCTCACCGACTCTACCGTGCTGCGGAACGTGGGTGTGCCGATGGGACACAGCCTGATAGCGTTCCAGAGCACGCTGAAAGGACTCGGCAAACTGATACTCAACGAGGCCAAAGTGGCCGAAGACCTCGACAACACGTGGGCTGTGGTGGCAGAAGCCATACAGACAATACTGCGCCGCGAGGCATATCCGCACCCCTATGAGGCTCTCAAGGCTCTCACACGCACCAACAAGGCAATGACGGAAGAGACCATACACGACTTCATCAAGGGTCTAAACGTGAGCGAAAGCGTAAAGGCAGAGCTGATGAACATCACTCCGCACAACTACACAGGCATATAATTAATGTATTAACGCAGACAATATCCAAGGCGAAGACGCGGCCTGAGCCTCCACATGCAAGGCTTTCAGTCCGCCAAAACTCTAAGTGCAGCCCGGAAGAGGGCTTTTGAAAATCATCAAACCACTACAAAACGACATGGCCGTGAGGCTTTAACAAGAAAAAGAGAACATTATGGAAACGGAAAACGAACAGAGACAGGAAGAAAAGTCTGTAGAGCAGAACGCCGGCAGCCGGGATGGCTACCAGACACCGGGCCATTCAGACAGCAATTACCAGAATTTCAGACCCGCAGGACGCTCTCCGCGTCCGCGAATCCACAATCCGCGCCCCTACGGTGAACCGGACAAGGGCTATTATGCAAAGGGTGACAACGACGAGAGCGGCTTCCGCCCCGAAGGTTTCGGCGCAAATCTGCAAGGAAGTGCACCAAGACAGGGTGGCTACCGCCCGCATTTCAACAATAATGAGGGCGGATACCAGCAGCGCAGCGGCGGCTATGCCAACCGCCAGCAGGGCAGTTACCGTCCGCGTTACAACAATAACGACGGCGAACAGGGCAGCTTCCAGCAGCAAGGAGGCTACCAGCAGCGCGGATATAACCGCCAGCAGGGTGGCTACCGCCCGCGTTACAACAACAATGATGGCGGCTTCCAGCAGCGCAGCGGCGGCTATGGCAACCGACAGCAGGGCGATTTCCGTCCCCGCTACGGCAATAACGACGGCGAACAGGGCAGCTTCCAGCAGCAAGGAGGCTACCAGCAGCGCGGATATGGCCGCCAGCAGGGCGGCTACCAGTCGCGCGGCGGATACAACAACCGTGGCGGATACCAGCAGCGCGGCGGCTACAACAACTATCGCGGCGGTTATCGCCAGCATTCTGCCGACTATGACCCCAATGCGAAGTACAGTTTGAAGAAGCGAATCGAATACAAGGAGGAACATCACGACCCCAACGAACCGATACGCCTCAACAAATTCCTCGCCAACGCAGGAGTTTGCAGCCGCAGGGAGGCCGATACGTTCATACAGGCCGGCGTGGTTTCGGTCAACGGCACCGTAGTTACCGAACTGGGAACAAAGATTATGCGTACCGATGAGGTGAAATTCCACGACGAAGTGGTCAAGATAGAGAAGAAAGTCTATGTGTTGCTCAACAAACCCAAGGACTACGTGACCACAAGTGACGACCCGCAGCACCGCAAGACGGTGATGGACCTGGTGAAAGGAGCCTGTCCGGAGCGCATATATCCAGTGGGAAGGCTTGACAGAAACACCACCGGCGTGCTTCTTCTGACCAACGACGGCGACTTGGCCAGCAAGTTGACACACCCGAAGTTCCTCAAGAAGAAGATATATCACGTGTTCCTCGACCATAACATTACCGCCCACGACCTGCAACAGATACGTGACGGCATAACACTCGAGGACGGAGAGATAAAAGCCGATGCCGTTGAATATGCCGACCAGACCGACAAGAAGCAGGTAGGCATAGAGATCCACAGCGGAAAGAACCGCATTGTGCGCCGTATATTCGAGAGTCTCGGCTACAAAGTGACCAAGCTCGACCGCGTACAGTTTGCCGGTTTGACCAAGAAGAATGTCCGTCGCGGCGACTGGCGTTACCTTACCGAAGAGGAAGTTGACCGTCTGCGCATGGGAGCCTACGAGTAAACGTCACCAAGCCCATACGCAAGACACAAAAACACATACTACAAGACACGGAGACACAGGACTGGGAGGACAAAAGGAGTACGAACCGCTGTGTGTCTCCGTGTCTTTTTATTACCGACAGACACAGATGAGCATTGAAGACGATGGAGAGAACAGTTTGTCTCCACGTCCTTTTATTATCAACAGACACAAAAAGCATTGAAGACAATGGAGAAAATAAGAAGAACCAAGGTGGCCGACGTCCTGAAGCGCACAGACTTCGGTGCAACAGTCAACGTCCGCGGATGGGTACGCACCCACCGCAGCAGCAAAGCCGTCGATTTCATTGCGCTCAACGACGGCTCGACGATAAAGAACGTGCAGGTTGTGGCCGATCCGACGGCCTTTGACGCAGACCTGCTCAAGCAGGTTACGACCGGCGCATGCATCAGTGTCAACGGCCTACTCGTGGAGAGCCAGGGCGCAGGGCAAAGCGTTGAGCTGCAGTGCAAGGACATTGAGCTGTACGGAACGTGCGGAAGCGACTACCCGATGCAGAAGAAAGGACAGAGTTTCGAGTACATGAGGCAGTACGCCCACATGCGTTTGCGCACAAATACGTTCGGTGCAGTGATGCGAATACGCCACAATATGGCCATTGCCATACACCAGTACTTCCACGAACACGGCTTCTTCTACTTCCACACGCCGCTCATTACGGCCAGCGACTGCGAGGGCGCCGGCCAGATGTTCCAGGTTACCACCAAGAATCTGTACGATCTGAAGAAGGACAAGGACGGCAAGATAATCTACGACGACGACTTCTTCGGCAAGCAGACATCGCTCACAGTGAGCGGACAGCTTGAGGGTGAGCTTGGAGCAACGGCACTTGGAGCCATCTACACGTTCGGACCTACGTTCCGTGCCGAGAACTCCAACACGCCACGACACCTTGCGGAGTTCTGGATGATAGAGCCTGAGGTGGCGTTTATCGACATGACAGACCTCATGGACCTTGAGGAAGACTTCATCAAGTACTGCGTTCGCTGGGCGTTGGACAACTGTCAGGACGACCTGGAGTTCCTCAACAAGATGATAGACAAGACGCTTCTTGAGCGTTTGAACCACGTTGTCAACGAGGATTTCGTGCGTCTGCCATATACGGAAGGCATAAAGATACTCGAAAAGGCAGTGGCCGACGGCCACAAGTTCGAGTTCCCCGTCAGCTGGGGCATGGATCTGGCCAGCGAACACGAGCGTTTCCTTGTGGAGGAGCACTTCAAGAAGCCCGTCATAATGACCGATTACCCCAAGGAGATAAAGGCTTTCTACATGAAAATCAACGAGGACGGCAAGACAGTGCAGGGCACTGACGTGCTGTTCCCGCAGATTGGCGAGATAATAGGCGGCAGTGTACGCGAGGAAAACTATGACAAGCTGATGGCTGAAATAGCCGGACGCAACATCCCGATGAAGGACATGTGGTGGTATCTCGACACCCGCAAGTACGGAACCTGCCCTCATGGCGGCTTCGGACTGGGCTTCGAGCGTCTGATACTCTTCGTTACGGGCATGCAGAACATACGCGACGTGATACCTTTCCCGCGCACTCCGAAGACAGCAGAGTTCTAAACAGGGGGAGGAAACGGGCGGTTTGGCTTTCCTTTCACCGTCTTCTGGCGGTGCTTTCACCGCTGTCCAGCTCTCCTTACTCCACTGAATACCGCGCCCCACCATCCGCTTTGCCACTGGCATACAGGCGGTTGGCGGGGCTTTTCCGTGCCGTTTCCCGTTCCGGCCCGTACCGTCTCCGACCCTGAAACATTACTTTTCCTGTCCCGGAACATCCCTTTTCCTGTCCCGGAATGCGCTCCCTATGCCTGCCGCAGGGTGCGGAAACTGCCCTTACAGCGGCGGTTTCCGCATATTTTTCCGTACCTTTGCGGTCAGATTGTACGGGGACAAGCAGGTGTGCCGCATTGCTTTGGATGATAAGAAGAGGCGTCTGCCTGGACTTGAACAGGCTTTTTACTGCACAGACTATGAGTAGAAAAGACAGGATAATATCGTTTTTGTGGCAGCACGCGCTGCTGTTTGTTTCACTTTGCATTATGACTTCCGGTGTGGCAGTGTGCGTCAGGAGTATGCTGGGGTCGAGCGTTATCTCCACATTGCCCTATGTTTTCGAGACTGCGGGCAAGGGTGGCGTTGCGGGAGTGCCGCAGCTGACCATCGGACAGTACACCTATGTGATGAACGCCATACTGGTTTGCGGCCAGATAGCGGTGCTCCGCCGCCGTTTCGAGCCTGTCCAGCTGTTCCAGCTGCTGGTGGGTTTTGTCTTCGGTTCGCTCATTGACGTCAACATGTCGCTCACTTCGTGGCTCGTTCCGTCCTCTCTTTTGGCTAAAACTGCGGCACAGGTTGCAGGCTGCACGGTGCTTGGCATCGGCATTGCCCTTGAAGTGCGCTGCGGTTCGGTCACTATGCCTGGCGAAGGTTTCCCTGTTGCGGTAAGCGAAGTGACGGGTATCGAGTTCCCGAAGATGAAGATAGCGGTCGATATATCGCTGGTTGTGCTGGCCGTGCTGTTCTGTTACGTGTTCTTCGGCACGTGGCTGTGGCACATAGTCGGTGCCGGTACGCTCTTCGCCATGGTGTATGTGGGCGCTGTGGTGCGCGTTGCCGGAAAACATCTCGGCTGGTTCGACCGCCTGTTGGCCTATCAGCCGGGCTTCAGGCGCTATGTCTATGGTCTGGCGCGGCGCATTTTCAAGCAGTAAGCCTTGCTGCAACGGTGCGTGACAGGCCGTTGCCGCTACCTGCCCGGCGGTTGTTTTTCCTCACACGCAGTGTCCGTCAAGCAAAACCCGGCGGTTTACGGTGCATAAACGGACGGTTTACGGGTCGCAAACGGGCGGTTTGGACCATGCAAACGGGCGGTTTGCTGAAACCATTGCCTGCACCGGCTTTCCGCAGACCGCAGGTTTGGCGGACAAGGACGGACAATTCGGCTTATGGAAACCGCCCGTTAGGGAATGGAGGCAATCGCTTGGGCGGATAAAAACAGTTGGTTTGAATAATGAAAAGCGGCTTTCCGGGGTTCGGAAAGCCGCTTTTCAGTTGCCCTCTAAAAGCTCTTCAGCCATGCTTTCAGGTCGAGCAGCATCTCTATGTGGCAGGGAAAATCCTGGCGTATGCCCCATCCGTGGCCCCCGGAAGGGTAGATATGGAGCGTTGCGGGCACGTCATGGCGGTAGCATTGCATATAGTAGTTGGCGCCATGTGCCGGCAATACCACATGGTCGTCGTCGCTTAATGCTATGAAAGCCCTCGGTGTGACGCGCGTAACCTGCAGGTCTGTGCTGTATTTCTTTATGTCTTTCCTGGAAGAATGCTTCCCCAGGAAGTTGTCATGCACCACTCTGGCCAGGCTCGGGTCCATGTTTATCACCGGATAGAACAGTATCTGGAAGTTCGGGGCGGCGTCTCCCGTGGACAAAGTGGCCACCACGGAGGCCAGGTGTCCGCCGGCCGAGGAACCCATGATGCCTATCTGGTCGGTGCGTATGCCCCAGCCGGCAGCGTTGCGGCGCACCAGGCGCATGGCCTCCTCGGCGTCTTCAAGAGGCACAACGCCCTGTCCGCAGGGCATACGGTACTTCAATACGATGGCCGCAATGCCCTGCGAGGTGAAGAAAGGCGCCCAGTCGCACCCCTCATGCCCCATGGCCAGCGCCATATATGCACCGCCGGGACATATCACCACGGCGCGTCCCGTGGCCTTGGAGGCCTCCGGGAGATACACAATCACCTTTGCCGTGTCGCCCGCGCGACCGTTGTCGTGCGGCGCACCGCCCGGCCACAACTCAATTTCCACCGGATTTCCGGCCATAACCCCAATGCCTGCCGACAAAAGGAGGGCAAGCAGCAACAATGTCTTTCTCATAAATCGGTTATAAACGTTTGGTTTTGCACTCTGAAAGCGACAGACCGGCACGGACAAAGCCATGCAACGCGCACAGAAAATGACCGGCCTGTATTGCAAAGATAAATCTTTTTTTGTAATATTGCACCGCATTATGGCCACAAAGCCACATTCCCGCCCGACGGCAAAGGGAGGACGGCATGCGGCGGAAGCGCCCCCGGCGAAGCCATAGGCACAAGACAAAAGACAAGAACATGCACCCTTTAGAGAAATTCGAGTACTGTCCGAAGTGCGGAAGCCGCCATTTTGAAGAGAACAGCGCCAAGAGCAAGAAGTGCGAAAACTGCGGTTTCGAGTACTACATGAACCCCGGAGCGGCCACAGCGGCCTTCATAGTAAACGGAAAGGGCGAACTGCTGGTGGAGCGCAGGGGCAAGGAGCCGGCCAAAGGCACGCTCGACCTGCCCGGAGGCTTTGCCGACATGGACGAAACAGCCGAAGAGGCGATAGCCAGAGAGGTGAAAGAGGAGACGGGACTGACCGTGACAAAGGCCGAATACCTGTTCTCCCTGCCCAACATCTACCGCTATTCGGGTGTGGACATACGCACTCTCGACATGTTTTTCAGCTGCACAGTGGAGCCGGATGCCGCCCCTGTGGCCGCCGACGACGCTGCCGAGTGCCAGTGGGTGCCCCTCAGGGACATACGGACCGAGCAGTTCGGACTGCGGTCCATACGCCAGGCACTCTATAAGTTCCTCGAAAAGTGCGGGAAAACCGAATAGAAAACCACAGGAAACACCCCCAAAGACATTGCAGGCACAGGAAAAAGACCCTGAAGACAAACCCCACAACACCCAAAACCACACAGGAATGCGCAAGGTAATAGGCATCGGAGAGACGGTGCTCGACATCATTTTCAAGGACGAACAGCCCATCGGGGCAGTGCCGGGAGGCTCTGTGTTCAACGGAATCATATCACTGGGACGCGCCGGAGTGACGGCCTCGTTCATCAGCGAGACGGGTAACGACCGCATAGGGCGCAGGATAGTGGACTTCCTTAGGCAAAACGGGGTGAACGCAGACAACGTTAACATCTACCCGAACAGCAAGTCGCCCGTGTCACTGGCCTTTCTCGACAGCGCAAACGACGCTGAATACCTCTTCTACAAAGACCACCAGCACGACAAACTCGACTTCTCCTACCCCGAAGTGGGCCGCGACGATGTGGTAATGTTCGGCTCCTACTACGCCATCAACCCCGTCATAAGGCCGCAAGTGCAGGGTTTCCTCGAATATGCGCACAACAGAGGGGCCATACTTTACTACGATGTGAACTTCAGGGAGTCGCACAAGGACGAAATAGTGAGGGTCAAGCCCAACTTAATCGAGAACCTGGAGTATGCAGACATAGTGCGCGGCAGCAAGGAAGACTTCAGTATCTTGTATAAAAAGGACACTGCGGACTCCGTTTACCGCACGGAAATAGCCTTTTACACCAAGAAATTCATATTAACACAGGGCAAGAACCCGGTGGAACTAAGGGCGGAAAACGGGCTTAACAAGCAGTATCCCGTGATTGAAACCGACACTGTAAGCACCATAGGGGCGGGGGACAACTTCAACGCGGGCTTCGTTTACGGTCTCCTGAAGTACGGGATAACGCGCGAAAACATAGAACAGGGACTCTCCGAACAGCAGTGGGACGACCTGATACACTGCGCCCTGCTCTTCTCGGCCAACTGTTGCAAGAGCATAAGCAACTCGATTGACAAGGAGTTCGGGGAGAGTATGAGGCTCTAAAGATAGAAGATAGCCTCCGTACCCATATTGAAAAGCAGGTCAAGCACGCTCAGATTTGGCAAGAAACCGTGCTTGGCGGCATACACCTGATAGTAGTTTTTTGGAGCGAAGTCACGGTCTTCCAACGGATGTTTGGGGTCTATGGCATCGCGAAAGTCGGCAACAGCGCCGGAAATGCCGGCGGTTTCTGCACGAGAACCGCCCGTTTCACACCCGTACAGGGGCAAATCTCCGGCATGGACGTACTGCTCTGTCGGGCTGATGTGCGGAGTTATGTCAAGAAGTTCGCACATCTTCCGGCAAATCTCCATGTTGTAATCGTAGAGAAACTCCCACTTGCGCTCGAAAAACGGGCGGATGTCGTCAGCGTAGTAGTCGAAGAACGGCGACTCGCTGTACGCACTGAGCAGCGCATGCCAGTGGATGTGCCGCCAGTTGCCGTGGTCGCTGATGCGGATGTCCCTGACCTGCTGCGCCCCGGCGGCTCTTTCCACGGGCACAGTCAACGCCTGCGCACCGTTGGCGGCGGCAATCACGCAGCGGTTGCGGTAGGTCTGTTTGCGGAAAGTGTCGCACCGCTCGATCAAGACACGGTCGTAGCGGTACAGCTTCTGGTACCACTGCACCGGCCCGAAGTAGGTCGTACTAAGAAGAACTTGCTTTTCTGTCATCGCAATCTTGTGCTTCACCGCGCCAGAGTCCGCCGCCTGATGCGGAAAACGGCAGCCATCACGCTCCGCATCCGCACCGCCGGAAGCGTTCACTTCAGCAGCAGCGTCCGCTCACTCCTGAAGCTTTCAAGCAGAGGGCGGCTCTTGTCGCGGCTGTAAACCACCATACACACCCGCCCGATGATGCGGCTTTCTGGCACAGGGCCTATGCTTCGGCTGTCCAGACCGCCCTTTCCGAGGGCTTCCATCCAGTAGTAGTCCTCGTCAGCGCAGGTTGCCGCGCGTCCGGGGACAAGGTATGAGCCTTTTCCTATGGCTACTGTGTCGCCGGGAACGTACATGCAGCGGCACACAAGCACCCCCTTGTGCCCATCGTCAGGGCTGTCGAAGGCCACTATGTCGCCCTTTTCAACAGGCGAAGCCAGCAATCTGCCGTAGTAGAAAAGCCCCTTTCCGCCGCCTGTCCTAAGCCCGTAGCTCCACCGGTTGACGAGTATCCGGTCGCCTTCCACCAGTTCCGGCTCAAGATTGTGCCCGTCCACCGTGTATAAGGTGAACGCAAGTGCCCTGAAAGCGGCCACTGCAAAGGCTGCGACAAGCAGGGCGAGAAGGAACTGGGCGGTGGTTTTCAATACAGTTTCTGACGGTTTTTGACTTCTGTTCCATGCCGTTGGCGGTGCAGACAGAGTCTTGGCGGCGCCAAACGGGCTGGTTCTTTGTTCCAAACGGGCTGGTTCTTGACACTAAACCGGCGGTTTAAGGTGCGAAAGCGGCCTGTTTACGGGTCGTAAACGGGCGGTTTGTGACAGCCGAACCGGCGGTTTGCGGCACTATTTTATGTTGTCAACGATGCTGAACAGGCGGTTCCACCGTATTCCGGAGAAGCCGTGGCGGTCAGGATCGCTCGACCACCAGATGAAAATGGGCTTCCCGACGATGTGGTCTTCGGGAACAAAGCCCCAGTAGCGCGAGTCGGCGGAGTTGTGGCGGTTGTCTCCCATCATCCAGTAGTAGTCCAGCTTGAACGTGTAGGCCGTTGCCGGCTTGCCGTTGATGTATATCCTGCCGTCAACCACCCTCAGGTCGTTGCCCTCGTAAACCCTTATGGGCCGTTCATATACGGGCAGGTTGTCGAGAGTGAGCCGTATGCTCTTGCCCTTTGCCGGTATCCACACCGGCCCGTAGTTGTCTCTTGTCCAGTGCTTGTTGCCGTTGAGTGGATAAGTGTCCAGGTCTGTGGCGTCGGTGTTGAGGGTTATGCTCTCCACAAGGTCTTTCCGCATGGCCAGAGCGGCCACGGCGCGCTTGGTGAGCGGCATGAAGCCCTGCGTGTTGAGGCTGGTCAGGTCTTCCATGGATATGCCCAGCTCCTTCATCAGGTCGTCGGGCAGTCCCTGACGCAGCTTCACACGGTAGGTGTACTGCACGTTTTCAGGCTCCTTGTTGGGCTTTCCGTCAAGATAGATGATGCGGTTCTTTATCTGGAGCGTCTGTCCGGGCAGCCCCACACACCGCTTCACATAGTTCTCGCGGCGGTCTGTCGGGCGCGAAATCACCTCTCCGTACTCGGCGGAGTTGGCCTTTATCTCCTCCCGCCCGGCGGAACAGATGGCGTCGAAGTAGCGCATACGGTCCTCAACCGACAGGGAGTCGGGGTCGGGACGCTGCGGATAGATCTGGTAGCCGATGGAGTAGCACATCTGATAGTAGTCGTATGCCTGGTAGCGGGGGGCGGAACACAGGGTGTCACCGGCCGGGTAGTTGAACACGACTATGTCGTTGAGCTTCACTTTCCCCAAGCCTTTCACGCGGCGGTAGTCCCATTGCGGCCACTCGACGTACGACTTGCACTCCACAACGGGCAGGGTGTGCTGCGTGAGCGGCATGGTCAGCGGCGTCTGCGGTATGCGCGGGCCGTAGCTCACCTTGCTTACGAAGAGGTAGTCGCCCGTCAAGAGTGACTTTTCGAGCGAGCTTGATGGTATAACGTAGTTCTGGAAGAAGAACAGGTTGACGAAATAGACGGCCACAAGGGCGAAAACGAGAGCGTCAACCCACGACATGATGAACTTCACGGGCCGCTCTGCGTCCTTCCACCACTGCCAGCGTATCTTCTTTGTTATATATACATCATAGATGAACGGCACCACCACGAGTCCCAGCCAGCTCTTCACCCACAGGAGGAAGAGCAGATAGAGCGCGAGAACGGTGGCCAGCTTGAGCCATTGCTTCGGTGCGGGCTTCTGTTTCCTGTTGTTTCCCATCGTAACTTAAAACTTGAACATGTCGTTTATGGTGAGCAGTCCCTCGTGGGTGGCCGCGTATTCGGCGGCAAGCACCGCCCCGAGGGCAAATCCCTTGCGCGAATGTGCGTCGTGGGTGATGGTTATGCTGTCGGCATCGCTGTCGTAGCACACCGTATGTATGCCCGGCACCTCGCCCCGGCGCACGCTGTCTATGCGCAACTCGCCGGGTTTGCAGCCGCAGGAGCCGCTCACAGTGCCGTCGGGTGCGGTCATTGTGCCCTTCACCCAGCGGTCCTTGCGGTCGAGACCGCCAATGATTTCCTCCGCAAGCGTTATGGCCGTGCCGCTCGGAGCGTCGAGTTTGTGCACGTGGTGCACCTCTTCCATGGTCACGTCATACTGGCTAAAGCCGTTCATAACCTTGGCCAGGTATCTGTTGACCGCCGAGAAAATGGCCACGCCCACCGAGAAATTGGATGCCCAGAAGAGCGTTTTGCCCCCTTCGGGCGAGCACATGCGCTCCACGTCTGCCCGGTGTTCGGCCATCCAGCCGGTCGATCCGCTCACCACCTTCACGCCTTTTGCAAACGCTTTCAGGTAGTTGCCGTAGGCCGATGTGGGGGACGTGAACTCAATGGCGACCTCCGCCGACGCAAAAGCGGGGCTGTCGAAGTCCTGCTGGTTGTCTATGTCAATTACACTCACTATCTCATGGCCGCGGCTCAGGGCTATCTGCTCTATCATCCTGCCCATCTTGCCATAGCCGATCAATGCTATCTTCATGCTAATGACGGTATTAAAACTTTCTGTTGAGGGTATTAAAACTTCTGCAAAGTTACATTTTTCTGCAATATCGCCCTAACTATTTGATGGGAAAGATAACGGAAACGGGCGAATACGGCCACAATCCGGCGCCGTCTCCCTGCGGTTTTCCCGGACGAACCGCACTGACTGTTTTCACAGACCGCCCGTTTGCGGGTGCTGACTGCGGCATTTACGGGCCGTAAACCGGGCATTTGCGGCAGCCGGACGGCAGGGTTTTGCAAGCGAGTGTGCCACACGGACTTACAATAACCCTGCGCTGAACACATACGAACGCCACACTACGCGCATACGAACCAGCGTTTTTAACGTTTCCGATGCCGCAGCGGCTACCGTCAGACCGTGCGGACAGCAATGGGAAATAAGCCTTAAAACAGCGCAGGGGAAAGTGTATTTTGGTTAATAAACAAGGGAAATGTGTCGTGGTTTGCGGAATTGTGATTAAATTTGCAGCTAAAAAATATCATTTAGATGAAGAGAAACCTCGGTTCTTTGGGGCTGCTGTTTTCGGCACTGCTCCTTTTGGCATCGTGTCTCAACGACGGCAACGAGGAAACCGTACTGTACAGTGACGCTGCCATAACCGCTTTCCAGATAACGACGGCCAACATATACCACCACACCACTTCTTCGTCGGGCGAAGACTCCGTGTACATGACCACAAACACGGGCATGAGCGCATATATGTTCGACATTGACCAGAGCACGGGGCGCATAAGCAACTCCGATTCGCTGCCCGTGGGCACCGACGCCTCGGCACTGCTGTGCAGCTACACGTCGAAGAACAACGGCATAGCCGCCATCAAGGCCGTGGGAAGCGACTCCATAAAGCTGCTGCTGACCACGGACTCGACCGACTTCACCACGCCCCGCACCGTGTATGTCTATTCTTCCGACGGTGCATATGTGCGCACCTACACCATAGAGGTGAACGTACACAAGGAATATGCCGACTCTTTCCACTGGGACAGGCTGCCCGACAATGCCGCACTGGCCGCACTGACGGGCATTAAGGCCTTTTCGGTGGGCGGAAAGGTGGTGGCGCTCGGAACCGACGGGCAAGAGACGGTAGTCTGTTCGACCGCAGACGGCAGCACATGGGCGAGAGCCGCCGCCGGACTGGGCGCTGACGCATGGAAAAGCGCGGCCCTGAAAGGCGACACCTTATTTATTATAGACAACAACAGCCTGAAATACACCACCGACGGCAACGCCTTCACCACAGTGGCCGGAGCCGGCGGGCTGCTCCTCGTGGGGGCTACGACTGACGAACTGTATGCCTATGACGGCACAGGCGGCATCGTGGTGTCGGCAGACGGCGGCCACAGCTGGACAAGCGACAGCATAGACGACGACAGGACGCTGCTTCCCACTGCGGATGTGGCCTCCTGCTGCGTGGCGTTTGCCCATTCGGACAGTGCCGACTATGCGCTCATGGCCGGCAGCCGCGCCGGCTACGACCATAGCGGCAGCCGTGAGGACAGCCTGTATATGGACAAGGCGGTGGTATGGCGCAAGATCGTGGAACGCTCCGCCATAAAGGAGCAGGGCAAGTGGACGTTCCTCTGCCCCGAAAGCGGCAGCGGCTACCCTCTGCCACGCCTCTCGTCGCTCAACGTGTTCGGCTATGACGGGAACATAATGGCCTTTGGCGGAGCCGGCACAGGCACTTGCGACAATGAGGCCTACGGTTCGTTCTACGCCAGTGCCGACGGCGGCATCACATGGAAGCGTGACAGCCGCTACAACGTGCCTTCCGCATTTGACAGGACGGCCCCAGCAGTGGCGGCAACCGTAAGCGGTGACGGACATATCTGGCTCGTTTGCGGCGGCACAGGCCAGGTGTGGCGCGGACGGCTCAACAAGACGGGCTGGCAAAAGTGACGCGCTGATGGCTAAAAAGGCTCTCCCCCACAGGACAGCGGGCAAGGCTCTCTTGCTCATGGCGGCGGCTATGGCCGCCGGAGCGGGCAGAGTGTCGGCACAGACCGACCCGGAATACCGCGCGGAAGTGGGAGCCGGAGTCGGACTGATAGCCTATCAGGGCGATTTCAACGGCAGTCTCACGCGGCAGATGCAGCCAATGTGGGCGGTGACGGGCAAGTACCGCTTCAGCCCGCGCACGGCTTTGTCGCTCAATATCTGCTCCGGAACGCTGAAAGGGTCGTCGGAGAACGTGAAGACATGGTATCCGGAAACCAGCACGGCGCCCGTCAGCTTCAGCACCCCGGCGGTTGACACCGGCGTGCGCTTCGAATACAACTTCTGGCCATACGGTACAGGACGCGAATACCGGGGCGCAAGACGGCTGGCGCCATACGTAATGGCAGGCCTGGGCGGCACTTTCGCAAAGCCGGAGAGCGGAAGCCTGTTCGCAATGAACCTGCCCATAGGCATAGGGGTGAAGTACAAGGCCGCCACAAGACTCAACCTGACCATAGAGTGGGCGATGCACTTCACAGGAAGCGACAAGCTCGACGGCGCGGCCGACCCCTACGGGATAAAGAGCAGCGGCCTGTTCAAGAACACCGACTGCTACAGCACACTGCAAGTGTCGCTTACGTATGACATCATGGCCAAGTGCAGGACGTGCCACAACGACAGGGACTGACAAGCCAAACAGACAAGGACTATATGACAGAACCTTTGGATATGAAACGCATACCGCAGCACATAGCCATCATCATGGACGGCAACGGGCGGTGGGCGACCGAGCGGGGCAAGGAGCGCAGCTACGGCCACCAGGCCGGCGTTGAAGCCGTGCGGAGGGTGACTGCGGAATGTGTAAGGCTCGGGGTGAAGTATCTGACCCTATACACTTTCTCCACCGAAAACTGGAACAGGCCCTCCGGCGAGGTGTCTGCACTGATGGGACTGGTGCTCTCGTCGCTCGAAGACGAAATCTTTATGAAGAACAACGTCCGCTTCAGAGTGATAGGCGACACGGACAGACTGCCCGGCGACGTGAGACGCAAGCTCCGGGAGACCGAAGAGCACACTGCGGGCAACGATTCCATGACAATGGTGGTGGCCCTGAGCTACTCGTCGCGGTGGGAACTGGCCAAGGCCGCAAGGGTTATAGCCGCAAAGGTAAAGGCCGGCGACATGGACGAGGCGGACATAACCGAAAACTGCATAAGCGAACACCTGGAAACGGCTTTCATGCCCGACCCCGACCTGCTCATAAGAACCGGGGGAGAGCTTCGCATATCAAACTACCTGCTGTGGCAGATAGCCTACTCCGAACTTTACTTCTGCGAAACCTACTGGCCGGACTTCGGCGAGGCCGAGCTGCAAACGGCAATAGCCAGCTTCCAGAAAAGGCAGCGCCGCTTTGGCAAGACAGAGGCACAGGTGGAAGACAACAGACAATGAACAACGATCGACAAACAACATACAAAAGGATGTTTCCCATAAGAAAGGCTCTTGTAATGGCGGCTGCCGCACTGTGCGCAAGCACACAGGCAGAAGCCCAAAACAAGACAGTGGCTCCTGACATATCGTATGCCGGCACTCCCAGGACGTGCATTATCGGCGGAATAACCTCAAAGGGAGTGGACGGATACGAGGACTATGTGCTCACAGGTCTGTCAGGCCTGTCTGTCGGACAGGAGATTACCGTGCCGGGAAGCGCGATTACGGAGGCCGTGAAACGCTACTGGCGCAACGGACTGTTCTCCAAAGTCTCGATAACGGCCGACTCCATAGTCGATTCCAAGATATACCTGTGCGTGAACCTCGCACTCAGGCCGCGCGTGAGCACCATCAACTACAACGGACTCAAGAAGTCGGAGCGCGAAGACATGGAGGCCAAGCTCGGTATAATGAAGGGCGGGCAGATAACACCCAACATGATAGACCGCGCAAAGATACTCGCCAAGAAGTATTTTGACGAGAAAGGCTATAAAAACGCGGAAATAGAGATCCTGCAAAGGGACGACGTGAGCAACCCGAACCATGTCATTCTTGACGTGAACATCGACAAGAAGTCGAAAATGAAGGTGAGACACATCTTCATAGAGGGCAACAAAAGCCTCACAACCGCCAAGATTAAGGGCGGCCTCTTCCGCAAAGGCGCATTCGCAAAGACGCATGAAGCAGGAAAAATCGGCTCGCTCCTGAAGTCAAAGAAGTTCACCGACGAACGCTATGGGCAGGACAAGCAGAACCTGATAGACAAGTATAACGAGCTTGGATACCGCGATATGTATATCGTAAAGGACAGTGTATGGACTGTGGATGACAAGCATGTGAACATATACGTCAAGGTTGACGAGGGACAGAAGTACTACATCCGCAACATAACCTGGGTGGGCAACACCATCGCCTCGACCGACTACCTGAGCACACTGCTCGGTATGAAGAAGGGAGACGTGTATAACCAGAAGCAACTCGACAAGAGACTCACCGAAGACGAGGACGCCATTGGCAACTACTACTGGAACAACGGCTACCTGTTCTACCGTCTGGTGCCCACAGAGGTCAACATCGTAGGCGACTCCATTGACCTTGAGATGCGTATATACGAGGGTACACAGGCGCATATAAGCAATGTGCGCATCTATGGCAACACCCGGATATATGAAGAGGTGGTGCGGCGTGAGCTAAGGACAAAGCCCGGCGACCTTTTCTCAAAGGATGCGCTCATGCGCTCGGCACGTGAGATAGCCTCGATGGGCTTCTTCGACCCGGAAAAGGTAAGCCCCGACGTGAAACCCAACGGAGAGGACGGCACGGTTGACATAAACTGGAACCTTGAACAGAAGTCCAACGACCAGGTAGAGGTGTCTTTCGGATGGGGACAGACGGGTATTATAGGCCGCATTGCACTGAAGCTGAACAATTTCTCCATGCGCAATCTCTTCGGACGCAACAAGATGCACCGTGGACTCATGCCCATAGGCGACGGGGAGCAGCTCTCTCTGAGTGCGCAGACCAACGCTTCCTACTACCAGTCGTACAGTGTCAGCTACTCTGCGCCGTGGTTCGGGGGCAAACGGCCCAACGCTTTCAGCGTAAGTGCCTTCTACTCGAAGCAGACTGACGTGAACAGCAACTACTACAACAGCAGCTGGATGAACAGCATGTACAATTACTATAGTGGAAGCGGAAGCTACAACAACTACTATTACAACAACTATGAGAGCTACCTTGACGACGACAAGTATGTCAAGATGTTCGGTCTCTCGATAGGCTGGGGCAAGCGCCTGAGGTGGCCGGACGACTATTTCCAGCTGTCGATGTCGCTGTCTTACCAGCGCTATATGCTGCGCGACTGGCAGTACTTCATCATAACCAACGGTAACTGCAACAACGTCAACCTCGGCCTTACGCTGTCGCGAATCAGCACCGACAACCAGCTGTTCCCCCGCCGGGGCTCCGAGTTCATGGCGTCTGTCACGCTCACTCCGCCATGGTCGCTGTGGGACGGCAAGGATTACGCCAACTTGGCCACCAACAGCAACTCGGCAACCTATAGGGATGAGCAGCAGGAAAAGTACAAGTGGATAGAGTATCACAAGTGGAAATTCAAGACACGCACCTACACTGCACTCACGGGAGGCCAGAAATGCTTTGTCCTGATGACGCGTGTCGAGCTGGGACTGCTCGGTTCGTACAACTCATACAAGAAGTCGCCGTTTGAAACGTTCTATGTCGGAGGTGACGGAATGAGCGGTTACTCTTCGGGATACGCCCAGGAGACGATAGGACTGCGCGGTTACGAGAACGGATCCCTCACGCCTTACTCCAGTCCGGGCTATGCCTACGACCGTTTCTCCCTCGAGTTGCGCTACCCGTTCATGCTTGGCAACACCACCATCTACGGCCTTTCGTTCCTCGAAGGCGGCAATGCGTGGTACGACACCAAGAAGTTCAACCCGTTTGACATGAAGCGTTCGGCCGGCGTAGGCGTGCGCATATTCCTGCCGATGGTGGGTCTGATGGGTATCGACTGGGCCTACGGCTTCGACAAGGCGCTGTCAACGGGCACCAAGGGCGGCAGCCAGTTCCACTTCGTGCTCGGCCAGGAGTTCTGACAATACCGCTTGCGGAGGCAAAACCGGGGCGGGGTGACAATATACATGTGTGTATGGGACAATAGACACTCGCGGAAACGACAATATATATAAAGGAGACAACTATGAAAAAGATGCTTCTCACGGCAATGGCGTCCATTTTCGCACTGACAATGAACGCACAGAAGTTCGCACTGGTCGATATGGACTACATACTCAGGAACATTCCGGCATATGAGCGTGCCAACGAGCAGCTCAGCCAGGTGTCAAAGAAGTGGCAGGCGGAGGTTGAGGCACTGACAACCGAGGCCCAGACCATGTACAAGAACTACCAGAACGAGGTGGTGTTCCTGTCTCAGGAGCAAAAGAAGGCGAGACAGGACGCTATCATGGAGAGAGAGAAACAGGCGGCGGAGCTTAAGCGGAAGTATTTCGGCCCCGAAGGCGAGCTGTTCAAGAAGCGCACGAGCCTCATGTCGCCCATTCAGGACGAGATATACAACGCCGTCAAGGACATATCCGACCTGCGGGGCTACCAGCTCGTGCTCGACCGGGCGAGCGATGCCGGCATTGTCTTCGCCAGCCCCAAGGTGGACATCAGCGACGAGGTGCTCCAGAAGCTCGGCTACGCCAATTAGCATAATCAACAACAACAATAACAACAACGAAGAAGATGAAAAAGTTACTTTTAATGCTTTTGATGTTTGCCCCAGTGGCAACATTCGCCCAGAAATTCGGGCACGTCAACGCTCAGGAGATAATTCAGGCCATGCCCGAATACGCCACTGCCAAGACCGAAATCGACGCTTTGCAGAAGCAGTATGAGGCCGACCTCAAGAGCATGCAGGACGAACTGACCAAGAAAGGCGAGGACTACGAGAAGGCCAAGGCCACACTGCCGGAGAACATCAAGCAGCGCCGCGAGCAGGAACTGCAGGACATGTACCAGAAAATCCAGCAGAGCTATCAGGACAACCAGCAGGCCCTTGCCAAGGCATCGCAGGAAAAGATGCAGGCAATCACCGCCAAGGTGGTGGAAGCCATCAAGTCTGTGGGCCAGACCGGCGGATATGTATATATAATGGATATGGCCAGCGGCGTTCCCTACATCAGTACCACACTGAGCACCGACGTTACGGCACAGGTAAAGGCCAAGCTCGGACTCAAATGACAGGCGGCCGCCGGCCACGCGCCAGTGACTTTCCGCAACGGGAAGTACGGGACACGTGGCCGACAGCCCCTCCTTTTGCTCCGTAACCAGCCCGTTTGCGCAGCGGAAACGGCCTCTTTACACAGCGTAAACCGCCCCTTTAGAGGACAGAAACCGCCCCTTTAGAGGACAGAAACCGCCCCTCTACACGACAGAAAAGTCTGCCTTAAACAACCTTACAACCACTAATTTACCCATCCCGATGAAGCACTTGATCGTATTTTCCGCCCTGTTCCTGCCGCTTGCAGTGGCCGCACAGGAAAGCATACAGCCCGCCGAGGCCGCCAACACCGCCGCCACAGTCACGGCAACCGCACAGCCGGCAATGACATTCGGCTACTTCAGCTACAGCGAGGCGCTGCAAAGCATGCCGGAATATGCCACGGCACAGAGGCAGATGGCCGAACTGCGCACCAAATATGATGCAGAGGCCAAGCGCGCCGAGGATGATTTCAACGCCAAGTACGAAGACTTCCTCGACGGGCAGCGCGACTTTCCGCCAACAATCCTCAAGAAAAGGCAGAGCGAACTGGCCGAACTCATGGCCAAGAACACAGCCTTCCGCGACGACAGCCGCCGCCTTCTGGCCGATGCGGAGCGCGACGCCTATGCGCCACTCCACCGCAAACTGGCCGCAGTGCTGAAGGTTGTGGGCGAAAAGGAGGGCTTTGCCTTCATCATAAACACCGACAACAACACCTGTCCCTACGTCAACAGCGCACAGGGAAAGGACATCAACCAACTGGTAAAGGACTGTCTGAAATGAACAAAACGCCCGCTTCCGCCCCGGGACCCATAGGCATATTCGACTCAGGCTACGGTGGGCTGACCATACTGCACGGCATACGACAGCTGCTTCCGCAGTATGACTACCTGTACCTCGGCGACAACGCACGCGCACCCTACGGTGCACGCTCGTTCGATGTGGTCTATGAGTTCACCCGGCAGGCCGTTGTGAGCCTTTTCGAGCGCGGCTGCCACCTGGTAATCCTCGGTTGCAACACCGCATCGGCCAAGGCTCTGCGCACCATCCAGCAGAACGACCTGCCGCAGATAGACCCTTCGCGCCGCGTGCTCGGCATAATACGCCCCACAGCCGAGGTGATCGGCTCGCTCACCAGCACGCGCCACGTCGGCGTGCTGGCCACAGAGGGTACGATAAAGAGCGAGAGCTACACTCTGGAGATACAGAAGCTGTTCCCGGACATAACGGTTTCGGGCGTTGCCTGCCCGTTCTGGGTGCCGTTGGTGGAGTATAACGAGGCCGACAGTCCCGGCGCTGACTATTTTGTGAAGAAGCGTATCGACCAGCTAATGATGAAGGACGGCCTCATAGACGCCATCATTCTCGGCTGCACCCATTACCCCCTGCTCATGCCGAAGATACTTAAATATGTCAGCCCCGGCATACGCATAGTGCCGCAGGGCGAGTATGTGGCCGAAAGCCTGAAGAAATACTTTGTGCGCCACCCGGAAATGGAGGCCAAGTGCTCGCATGGCGGACGTGTACACTACCTTACCACCGAAAATCCCGACCGTTTCCGCGAGTCGGCGCGTATGTTCATGCACGAACACGTGGAGGTTGAGAACATCACACTGGCCTGACCGCAACCTCCTTTCTTGCCTTTTTTATTCTGGCGCCTTGCCTTTCCGACTGTCATTCTTGGCTTTCCGGCTGGCATTATGGCTTTTTAGCACAGGAACCTGACTTTTCCTGCATCCAAAACCTTTGCCTTTGCGCTTCCATGCCGCCCTTCCACATTCGGAAAGTCAGGCACTGAGCAACCGTTTGGCGAAGTATCTCACCGGATACCACACCGACATGAAGCCCACGGCGAGCACTGTGAAGAAGATAACCGCAATGTCTTCGGGGTGTACGCTGACGGGATAGGCATCGACAACGAACGACCCGCTGGAACGGCCAAGCCCTACTATGCCGAAGCGTTGCTGCAGCCAGCACAGCAACAGGCCGACCGCTATGCCGGCAACGGCGCCAATGGCCGAAATCATGCGCCCTTCGAAGAGGAAGACACGCACTATCGTCCTGTCGCCCGCGCCGAGGTTGCGCAGCGTTACCACGTCGTCGCGCTTGTCTATTATGAGCATCGAGAGGCTTCCGATGATGTTGAAACAGGCCACAACCAGTATGAACGTGAGGAAGATATAGGCCATCAGCTTCTCGATTTTCATTATCTTGAACGTGTCGTCCTGCTGCTCGAAGCGGTCGCGCACGTAGTATTTCCCCCCGGCAATGGCCTTTATCTCGCCCTTCACCCGGTCGAAATCGCTGCCCGGCTTGAGCCTTAGTTCGAGCGAAGAGAGCAGTCCCTGGCTGTCAAACAGCCGCCTTGCAAAGCCTATGTCGGTTATTATGTAGTTCTTGTCGTACTTGGATTGCTTCACGCAAAAGAGCACTCCGGGCGAAAACAGTTCGTCCTCGACGAAGCCGTCGGTCGGGTTTGCCATGTTGAGCTGCCCCTCCCGCTTCGGGGCGAATATCTTCAGCGGTTCCTGATAGCGGTATCCCGTGCCCAAAGCCTCGGCCAGGCGTATGCCAGGCGTGCCGTAGCTCATGTCGGCAGCGTGCAGTTCAAACTCTCCGTCGCCCACAAGTATGCCGCCGATGTGCGTCAGACTGTCAAAATTGTCCTCCACTCCCTTCACCATCACCATCGCCTGGCGCTCGCCATAGACCGCCAGGGCCTGGTCTTCCAGCGCCTCCGTGGCCACAGCCACTGCGTCGAGAGCCTTTATCCTCGTGAGTATCGGGTCGTCGGCCGGTGCGGTCTTGCCCTCCACAGGTGTGATTTTCAGCTGCGGGTCAAAGGACGTGAAGAACGAGGCCACCATATCGTGGAAGCCGTTGAACACGCTGAGAGTCACCACCAGCGCCATTGTGGCCACGGCCACCCCCACTGCGCTTATCGCGCTTATGACATTGATGGCGTGGGTGCTCTTTTTCGAGAACAGATACCGCCTTGCTATGTAGAAGGGGAAGTTCATTTCTTCTTCAAGAGTTCGTCGATGTGCTCGATATAGTCCAGAGAATCGTCGATGAAGAAGCGCAGTTCCGGTATGATGCGCAGCTGGTGGCGCACGCGTGTGCCCAGTTCATAGCGGATGGTCTTCTCGCTTGCCGATATGTTCTCCAGTATTTCCCCACCCTTTGCGCTTGGGAAAATGCTCAGATATGCCGTGCATATGCTCAGGTCGGGCGATATTCTGACGCGCGTAACGCTGACCATCACCCCGCGGGTGGCCCTTGTCTGCTGCTGGAATATCAGGCTCAGCTCCTTCTGAAGCAGCCTCGCTATTCTGTTCTGTCGTGTTTCCTGCATGATTGTGCGGTGTTTCTTTGCCACAAAGTTAGTGCAATTAGCCCGAACGGCAAAGGAAAAGCCCCCAAAGATGCCCCATTGCGTCCGACAACCCGCCTGTTTGCGCCCGGCAAGTGGCCTGATTGCGGTGCGAAAGTTGCCTGATTTCCCATAGAAACCCGGCGGCTTTCATTCCGTAAGCAAACCGTCCCGCTTTGCTTGCACATCGCTTTTCCTGCCGGAATATACGGAAAAACCGCAGGCAAAACGCATGGTTTCGCTTGCGGTTTTCGCGGGGTGTGCGGTACGGCAGGGCGGTCAGAGCATTGCAACAAGCTCGCGCATGCCCTCCGATGCGCCCTTCTGTATGTGTATAACGTCCGGTCTTCCGGCGGCTACCACATGGTTTGGGTCTATCAGATAGACGGGAACGCCGGGCTTGACGTAGCGGACAAGACCCGCAGCAGGATAGACGTTAAGCGACGTACCGATGATTATGAACACGTCGGCGGCCATCGCTTCGCGCGCAGCTGCCTCCATCATGGGCACAGCTTCGCCGAAAAAGACGATGAAGGGGCGCAGCAGCGAACCGTCGCCGGCCTTTGTGCCGGGCGCAACGTCGCAGTTTCCCTCTGTCAGGGTCTGCTGCCAGCGCGGGTCGTCGGGGTCGTTGCTGGAGCAAACCTTCATCAGTTCGCCGTGCAGGTGTATCACTTTCGACGAGCCGGCGCGCTCGTGCAGGTTGTCAACGTTCTGTGTGACCACCGCAACGTCATACCTCTCCTCCAGCGAAGCCACGAGCCTGTGGCCCTCGTTGGGGCTTGCCTTGAGCAGTTCCCGCCGCCTTGCATTGTAAAACCCGGTGACAAGCGCAGGGTCAGCCAGCCATCCCTCGTGCGAAGCCACCTGCTGTACGGGGTAATTCTCCCACAGTCCGCCGGCGTCACGGAACGTGCTGAGTCCGCTCTCTGCCGACATTCCTGCTCCTGTAAGCAGCACCACTTTCTTCATAACCTTAGTCCTTTCCTGTTGAAAACGGCCGCTTTGACCACGCCAAAACGCCCATTAAATATGCACAAAAATAGTGATTTTTATGCAAATGGATTAGCATAGTCGGATAAAATAAGTATCTTTGCACGCTTTTAAGGCACAACACATTAATTATAATAGAACGACAAAATGGACAAACTGAGCTATGCTTTAGGCTTGGGCATAGGGCAACAGCTGGCGCAAATGGGCGCCAACGGCCTTAATGTGGACGACTTTGCACAGTCAATAAGGGACGTGCTCAACGGCAACAAGCTGCAAATGACCCACAGTGAGGCGCAAACCATCGTGAAAGACTTCTTCGCAAAGCAGGAAGAGCGGCTCAATGCCGAGCGCACAGAGAAGGGCAAGGCTGCCAAAGCGGACGGTGAAAAGTATCTGGCCGACAATGCAAAGAAGGAAGGGGTGGTGACACTGCCCAGCGGACTGCAATACAAGGTGCTCAAAGAGGGCGACGGCAAGAAGCCGGCAAAGACTGACAAGGTGAAATGCCACTACGAAGGCTTCCTCATCGACGGCACTCTGTTCGACAGCAGTGTGCAGCGCGGCGAGCCGGCGGTGTTCGGACTGCAGCAAGTGATAGCCGGATGGACGGAAGGCCTGCAGCTGATGAGCGAAGGGGGCAAGTACCGCTTCTTCATCCCGTACATGCTGGGCTACGGAGCGTCGGGTGCCGGAGCGTCAATACCGCCCTACTCGACCCTGGTGTTCGACGTGGAGCTTATAAAGGTAATGTAAGGCACGCCCCACAGCCGCCAATAAAACAGTGAAAACAACAAAAACAAGATAGAAATGAAGAAACTGACATTCGTAGCCGCAACGGCTATCGCCGCCGCATCAATGGTTTCGTGCGGCAACTCCACTCCCAAGGCCAACCTGAAGAGTGACATCGACTCAATGAGCTATGCCATCGGTATGGCACAATCGCAGGGTTTGAAGGAATATCTCGTCAACGGTCTCGGTATAGACACCACATATATGGACGCGTTCATCAAGGGTTTGAACGAGGGAGCCAACGCCGGAGACGACAAAAAGAAGGCAGCCTACTATGCCGGAATACAGATCGGACAGCAGATAGGCGGCCAGATGATGAAGGGAATCAACCAGCAGGCGTTCGGCGATGACTCCACTAAGACCATCTCTCTGAAGAACTTCATGGCCGGATTCGTCAGCGGCACGACTGGCACCAAGGGACTTATGACCCCCGAACAGGCACAGACAGTGGCCCAGACCAAGATGGACGAGGTAAGAAAGAAGACCATGGAGGCCAAATACGGCGAGAACAAGAAGAAGGGAGAGGACTTCCTCGCTGCCAACAAGAAGAAAGAGGGCGTGGTAACACTGCCCAGCGGAGTGCAGTACAAGGTGATAAAGGAAGGCAACGGCCCCGTTCCTGCCGACACGTCGTGGGTTAAGGTGAACTATGAAGGCCGCACGCTCGACGGAAACGTGTTCGACAGCTCCTACAAGCGCAAGGATCCCCTCACCCTGCGCTGCAATCAGGTGATAAAGGGCTGGGGTGACGCTCTCGTACACATGCCCGCAGGCTCGGTATGGGAAGTGTATATCCCGCAGGAGCTGGCCTATGGCGACCGCGAGCAGGGTCAGATAAAGCCGTTCTCCGCGCTTATATTCAAGATAGAGCTGATTTCCATAAACAGCAAATAGACCATATACGACAACAATACGGGCGGGGCGGATAGACAACATCCGCCTCTGCCGTTAATAAACACACAGGATTATGAAAAAGTTAGCATTGATTGCTGTTGCAGCGGTAGCATTTGGCATGCTGAACACGGCTTCTGCCGCCCCGAAGAAAAAGAAGACAGACGCAAAGGCCAAGGCAGTGGTGATGCCCGTGCAGCTGAAAACCTCGTCTGACACGCTGAGTTACGTGGCCGGAATGAGCATGACAAACGGCCTCATTCCCTACCTTGTGCAGTCGGAAGGCATGGATACCGCCTACATGGCCGACTTCCTGCGCGGCTTCAACGAGATGATTGAGAAGAGCAACGACCCCAAGCAGAAGGCCTATTCCGTGGGTATGAACATCGCATCGCGGCTCAGCGGGCAGATGCTCAAGGGCATGAAGGGCGAGTTTACCGACACTCCCGACTCGGTAGTGGACGCTCTCGTGTTCAGAGGCTTTACCGATGCGCTCGCAAACGACACGGTTAACTTCACCGTAACCAACGCCGAAGCACTGTTCAAAGCCAAGCGCGAGAGCAACAAGACGGCAAAGGACGAGAAGCTGTACGGCGCTAACCGCGAGGCAGGAGAGCAGTTTCTGGCCGAAAACGCCAAGAAAGACAGCGTTATAACACTGCCCAGCGGACTGCAGTACAAGGTGCTCGTGAAGGGCGACGGTGCAGTTCCGACAGCCGGCGACCGCGTTGAGGTGAACTATGAAGGCCGTCTCGTTGACGGAACGGTGTTCGACAGCTCCGGCAAGCACGGCTCCAAGCCTGCCGTATTCAGTCCTTCGCAGGTGATAAAGGGCTGGACAGAGGCTCTGACCATGATGCCCGTGGGCAGCAAGTGGCAGCTTTTCATCCCCTACAACCTCGCTTACGGCGAGCGCAACATGGGTCAGATAAAGCCATTCAGCGCACTTGTGTTCGACGTGGAGCTTGTCGGCATAGAGAACAAGGCGGCCAATACTGAAGAAGCCGCCAAGTCTGCCGCTAAAGACAAGGCTTCGGGCACCATAGCATCGACCAAGGCCGCAGCAAAGAAGGCTCTCAAGGCAGCAAAGAAGGCCAACGCAGCAAAGAAATAAGGCATACCGGCGGTTCTGGAAACGGCTTTGCCGCCACCCGGAACCACCGTTACGGCCTGACAACCACAACACCCGCATGGCGCAAAGGGGCGGTTCCCACCCTCCTTTGCGCCATGTTTTTTGCCATAAACCGCCTGTCCAGAACTGCCAAACAGGCGGTCTGGCTACAGCAAACACGGCATTTAGATAGTCTAAACAGAGCATTTACGGGTCGTAAACGGGGCATTTACGGTGCATGAACGGCCTCTTCCCCAGCTCCATTCCTACGCTTTCCCTGTCCAAAGACGGTATGTTGACAACCAAAATGCGGCATTTTGGCAGCCTGATTGCGGCATTTTGCAAAAATTATGCGCCTTGTTGTTGTCCGTTACGGGGGAAATGACTACTTTTGCTTTACAGTTTGTAAAGCATAAACACATCTTTAACGAAAGCGAACCAGATGGAAAAGATAGACAATCTCGACAAGAAGATACTCGGAATCCTGTCGAAAAACGCCCGAATACCGTTCAAGGACGTGGCCGCAGAGTGCGGTGTGTCGCGCGCAGCCATACACCAGAGAGTGCAACACCTGATTGAAGGCGGAGTGATAATGGGCAGCGGCTTCGACGTAAACCCCAAGAGCCTGGGCTATTCCACGTGCACTTACGTGGGCATAACGCTCGAGAGGGGCAGCATGTACAAGGACGTTGTGGAGCGGTTGTGGCACATTCCTGAGATTGTGGAGTGCCATTTCACCACCGGACCCTACACCATGCTCGTGAAACTCTACGCCCGCGACAACGAGCAGCTCATGGATTTGCTCAACGGACAGCTGCAGGACATACCGGGAGTGGTGGCTACGGAGACGCTAATATCGCTCGAACAGAGCATAAAGCGCGAGATACCGGTCAAGACAGACAAGGAATAACACACACGTATGGAGCGTTTCGATTGGCAAAAGCGCCTCGACAGCGTGTATGCATCGTTTCCCGAAGCGGCGCAAAAGCCCGTGATAGGCATCACGGGCAACTATGCCGAGCGTGAAAACAGGCTCGCCGAGACCTACTACAAGTCGGTGCTGAAGGCCGGAGGCGTACCTGTTATAATACCCCCCTTGGCCGATACCGACGCAATAGTCAATACCCTCAGCCGCATAGACGGACTGCTCCTGAGCGGCGGGGGCGACTTCAACCCCCTCTATTGCGGCGAGGAACCCTCGCCAAAGCTGCACTCCATCAACAGCGAGCGCGACCTTCCCGAACTGCTGATCACCCGTTTGGCCTACAACAGGCAGATACCCATGCTCGGCATATGCCGCGGAATACAGACGCTGGCCATGGCTCTCGGAGGACGGGTGGAGCAGGACATCGAGCCTAAGGCCGCCGTCAAGCACAGCCAGGATGCCGACCGGAGCGAGCCAACCCATACGGTCAATATAGCGGACGGCACCATCCTGCACTCCATCTACGGCTGCGACACCATCGCAGTCAACTCCTTCCACCATCAAGCCGTGGCGGAAACGGGGCAAAAATTCAAGGCTACGGCAACGTCACCCGACGGTTTCATCGAGGCAATCGAAAGCCGCGAGTTCAAATCCATCATGGGTGTGCAGTGGCATCCGGAGTGTCTGGACAACGGATTGCCGCTGTTTCAGTGGCTCGTGAAGCAGGCTGCCCACTTCCGACAGGCCAACCGGCTGCACGACAAGCTGCTCGTTCTCGACACCCACTGCGACACTCCCATGTTCTTTCCGCAGGGCATAGACTTCGGAAGCCGCGACCCGCGCATAAAGGTTGACCTGCACAAGATGGCCGAGGGGCGGCAAGACGCCACGATAATGGTGGCCTACCTGCCGCAACCCAAGCCCGGAGAGACCTTTTCCTCAAAGGTTGACTTCCCTGTAGCGTGCCCTACCGAGTACGCAGAACTCATTTTCGACAAGATAGAGGACATAGTCCGCAAGCACAAGGACTACATCAGCATAGCCCGAACGCCCTCCGACCTGTACGAAGACAAGCGTCACGGGCGCAAATCCATAATGCTTGCCATCGAAAACGGCCTTGCACTCAACGGCAATCCGGCCAACATAAAGCGCTTCGCACAGCGGGGTGTGGTCTATATAACGCTGTGTCACAACGGCGACAACGACATTTGCGACAGTGCAAAGGGCTGCAACACGCACAACGGAGTGAGCCGTTTCGGGGCGGAAGTGATACGGGAAATGAACCGCAATGGCATAATGGCTGACCTCAGCCACGCCAGTGAGAAGAGCTTTTACGACGCTCTGGACATCAGCACGCAGCCCATTGTGTGCAGCCACAGCAGCTCCCGCGCCCTCTGCGACCACCCCCGCAACCTCACGGACGACCAGATGCGCGCCCTCGCAAAGGCCGGCGGCGTGGCCCAGACCACCATCTACCGCGGCTTTCTGCGCAGCGAAGGCGAGGCAACCGTGCTCGACGCGATCGCACACCTTGAACACGCCATACGCATAATGGGCATCGAGCACGTGGGAATAGGCACCGACTTTGACGGAGACGGCGGCGTTCGCGGCCTCAACGACTCGTCTGAGACAATCAACTTCACGCGGATGCTGCTCGCAAAGCGTTACAACAAGGCCGACATACAGCGCATTTGGGGCGGAAACTTCATGCGCGTCATGGCGCAGGTGCAGGGTTCGAAGAGCGTCTGACAGCGGTTTCCAAACCGTTTCTCCGCACTGTTTCGGTTCAATCCGCCACAGTAAGGATGCGCAACCGCATCTTTGCTTGCCTCAGACAACACACATTCCACCAACCAACGATTATGAAAAAACATGCAACAATACTCTTTGTAATAGCCGTGCTGCTCATTGCCTGCGGCAACTCGAAGAAACCGGGTGCGCAAGACGGCGGCACAGCCCAGCAAGTTGGCCCCGCGTTCAACGCCGACAGTGCCTATGCCTTCTGCGAAGCACAGTGCTCGTTCGGGCCAAGAACCATGAACAGCGAGGCACACCGCCGCTGCGGCGAGTGGATAGCGGCCAAATTCAGGCAGTACGGCCTTGAAGTGACCGAGCAGAAGGCCTCTCTAGGCGGCTGGGACGGCACGGAACTGCAATGCACCAACATCATTGCGAGCTACAAGCCGGAGCTTTCCGCGCGCATACTGCTGTGCGCCCACTGGGACAGCCGCCCCTGGGCCGACAACGACCCCGACAGTGCCAACTGGAAAAAGCCCGTCATGGCGGCCAACGACGGTGCGAGCGGAGTGGCGGTGATGCTGGAAATAGCCCGTCTGCTGGCCGCAAGCGACACGCTGGCCGTAGGTATAGACTTCGTATGCTTCGATGCCGAGGACTGGGGAACGCCGCAATGGAGCGACAAACAGGACGACAGCGGCACGTGGGCGTTGGGCGCGAAGTACTGGGCGGCCAATCCGCACAGGCCAAACTACCGTGCCGACTTCGGAATACTGCTCGATATGGTGGGCGGACAGGGCGCGAAGTTCTATCAGGAGCTGTATTCCCGGCAATACGCACAGGCCATTATCGACAAGGTGTGGGCTGCTGCGCAGACTGTGGGCTACGGCAGCTACTTCCCGACGGCCGCCGGAGGCATGATAACCGACGACCATGTGCCGGTAAACGAGCTGGCCGGCATACCCACAATCGACATTATTCCATACTATCCCGACTGCCAGCAGAGCAGTTTCGGCCCCACGTGGCACACCATTGCCGACACTATGGACAACATAGACCGCAACACGCTGCTGGCAGTGGGGCAGACAGTGGTGCAGGTGCTGTTTTCCGGACAGTGAACCGCCCCGGTTTTTGCCCGTAAACAGCCGGGTTGCGGGTCTTGAACGGGCGGTTTGTCACTCACAAACCGGCACTTTTTTTGGGGAAAACGAGCGGGTATCGCTATTTTTTGTTATCTTTGCAAACAGAATAACAGAATTCTAACAACTATAACTTATTATATGCGAAGAGCTGTCTTGACATTCCTCCTGCCTTGTTGGGTCGTTTTGCCGGTGGCAGCCGATGACTTCCACGACATAAGCGGCGACTACCTGCAGAACACAGGCTTTGATTCCAACTACAACTACAAGGTAGGCGACGAGGGAAACGTGTCTCAGGAGATACTTGAGATTGACGGATGGACTAAAAATATCAGCGTCAACTATACTATTACGGGTGTCTATCAGTTCGGTACGGCCAAGACGTTCAACGGCGCAGCCGTTCCGGCCAACGGATATGACGGCACTGCCAATGGCGGATGCCTCGCCCTGAGCACCGGATGGACGCAATCCATGCTCTTTGTGCAGCAGGTGACTCTGCCGGCAGGCAAGTACGGATTGGTGTCGGCGGTGTATAACTGCGGCACAAGCGCCGTAGGCACGAGCAAGATGGGCTGGCTGCCCGACGGGGGTACGGCTGTGCTGTCCAAAGTGGGCGAGTTCCCCACTCAGACATGGGTCACCGACACCGTGTGGTTCGAGATAACGGCTGCAACGGCAGGCAATATTCAGATAGGATACCAGGCCGGCGGCCAAGGGTCGGCCAATTCGGCCAAGATAGTGGTGGACTTCGTGAAGCTGTTGCGCGACACTCCCATCGGCAAGACAGACGTGGATGTGTGGAAAGACAAGCTCTCGCCTGTGATAACCGAGGCCGAGACTCTCTACGGCGACGGTTCGGGCAACGAAGCTGCGGCACTGAAGACGGCCATAGACGCCGCCAAGGGCGCCAAGGACGACGACAACGCCACGACAGATGCCGTAAAGGCATCCATAGAAAGCCTCAATGCGGCCATGGAAGCCTATCTCTGGAAGAACCCCACGGGCGATGCGCCGACAGTAACCACCGACCCGCGCTTCGCACGCGGTGCAACCATGGCCTTCGCACGCATGACTGCCACCGGCAGCGGCATCACCGAACAGGGCATCTGCTGGGCTGAGAACGACAACCCCACCATCGACGACAACCGTACCACCAAGTATCTGGAGAACAACGGCAGGATATACTGTCTGGACCAGCTTCTTCCGGGCACGATGTACTACATGCGCGCCTACGCAATAACCAAGGGACGGCAGGTAGGCTACGGCGACGTGATAAAGTTCAGCACCATTCCCAAGGGGACAATAGCCTATACAATACGCGAAGGAGGCGATGCCGATGCCGTGAAGCGCATAACGGCGGCTGTGAAAGACGCCGTGAACTACTGGAACAACCTCACTTCCATCTCCGGACTCACCACGAGCGTGGGCTACAACAGCGGAGTTCCCACGGCCGAATGTTCCTACGGCGGCTGGATGAGCGTGGGTTCCAACACGTCATACCAAGCCACTGGAACGATACTCCACGAGTTGCTCCACGGCGTGGGCGTAATACCGTGGGCAGACACCGAATGGAGCCGCCACAACCTGCGCGCCTCGGTCAACAACGACGGCTACGGCACCGGCCTTTGGCTGGGCGACAGGGTGACAGAGGTACTCCGCTTCTGGGACAACAGCACCACCACGCAGCTGAACGGTGACTATCAGCACATGTGGCCTTACGGTATCAACGGCGCACACGAGGACAAAGGCACCGAAGTGCTCTACATAGGCAACGGACTGGTTTGTCAGGCTTTGGGAGAGGACGGTTTGCAGCACACGTCAAAGAGCTTTGCCCGTCCATACTATTCGTTCAGCCAGCAGGACGGGACGAAATACTACCTCAAGAACGAGTCTGAGGACGGCGGACTGCTAAGTTCTTACCTCGTGCCTGACCAAACGGGCAACCTCGTTTGGCGCATCATGAGCGCAGAGGAGGCAGCGGCAAACGACAGTGCGGCATGGAACATGACGTTCACGCCCGGCAACCAGTACTATCAGTTGCGCAACGCGGCCACAGGCCGCTACATGAGCTACGCAAGCAGCGGCGCCAACGGCATAAAGACCGTGGCTGTCAGCGGCACACCGACCAGCAGCGAAGACTTCCAGCTGATGAAAGGACGCGTGGACGTGAAGATGGGAAGCACCAATACGCAGAAGCGCGGCTACTGGGTGATACACCCCACAAGCAACTGGACTCCCCAGTGTTTGCAGGCAAGCTCCGACGGAACGACATCTGCCGCAACGTTCAGCATAGCCAACAGCGCTACGGCTCAGCGGTGGCTCATTCTCACTCAGGAAGAGATGACACAGACGGAACAGTATGCCGTCAGCGGACTGAAGAGCCAGATAGAAGAAGCCCTCGCATCGCTCAAAAAGCTCATGGCAGTGCAGCATACAGAGGATGCGGCCGGCACTGACGAGAAAGCCAACGCCACAATCAGCAGCGTGGAACAGGCTTCCGCCAACATCAAGACCCCGTATGACGCACAGAAACTGATGGCTGAAGTGAAGGCAGCAGTGCTCGACTTCCTCAACGGAGCCACGCCTACGGACATAGAAAACCCGTTCGACCTGACCTATCTGCTGGCCAATCCGGGCATGGATGCCGCAGACGGATGGTCAACCGCCCCCACTCTCGACTATTCCTGCGGCGAGTTCTACGAAAAGACCGCCAACATGAACCAGACCATCAGCGGACTTCCCGCCGGTACATACCAGTTCCGTGCCAACGCATTCCAGCGTCCGGGAGACTATACTGCCGTATATGAACCCTACAATAGCGGCACCGACAACGTCACGGCCTACCTCTACGCCGGCTCAGACAAGGCGAAACTGTGCAACATCTGCAAGGATGCGCAGTCGCAGAAGCTCGGCAAGGGTAGGGAAGCGGAGGCAACCACAGGCATTTACATCCCTGACAACATGGAGGCAGCGGCTGCTTACTTCGCCAAAGGGCTGTATGAAAACTGCGTAACCACAACACTCGCCGAGAGCGGCAAGTCACTCAAGATGGGGCTTAGCATCATTTCCGCCCCGTCAGAGTACTGGTGCATATTCGACAACTTCCGCCTTCTCTTCTTCGGGCGTATGTCCAAGGACGACGTGACGGCCATAAAGACCATAGAAAAGCAGGAGCGGAAGTCGTCAGGCAAGGTGTTCACCCTCGACGGGCGGCAAGTTGGCACCGGCATCAAAAGCCTTGACGACCTGCCTCACGGCATCTACATCGTTGACGGAAAGAAGATAGTGAAGTAACCTCACGCACGCAGACGGAGAACCTGCGTCTGAGGTTGGGGCAGACCGGACTGGTTACTGCAAATTTGCAGTCCTGACCGGCTCTGCCCCTTTTTTTATTGCCGGAGCAGCCGGGCTTGGCCGTATCAAGTGCTGAATTTGTAGTGCGTATTCCACTGCATTTTATTAATCTTCCGCTAAATACATTTATTTATATTGCCGCACTGATGCGTATAAATGTATATTATCTTATGCAAAGATATATATGATTTTTGCCGAAAATGAATGCAATCTTTTCAAGAGACTGTATAGGAATGACACACAAGTGTTTACAATTCACATAGGCCACCTTTCATTTTGTTAGTTTTTCTTTCTTTTCTTCGGTAAAATTCTTTATCTTTGCAAGTGGATAATTTTGCGGATTGCACTTTATAAGCGCATGAAGCCGATGCATCCACGCCTCATCCACGCCGAGCCTTTCATGTGCGCAAGTCGTACGGCAGGAGGCTAAGGTGGATAACGGGGTGCGACATAATGAAGGCGTTTACTCGACGCTGTGTTTGAGACTCTCTGTAAATCTAGCAAGTTCACAGTAATTTTGGTCTTGGACATGGTCAACGGTAGATGTCCCAGATGTGATTATATCAATCATGTGTGGTTTTAATTGCAAGCCACCATTGTACTCTTACCGATACAGTGGTTTTGCATATATCTACACATTATATTGAATTTTCATATCGGCGTGGGCTCTAACGTTGTCTGTTCAACCAAAATAGGCAATTGCTAGAGCCTCAGAGAGTGGAATGGGCAACAGAACGATTCCACGCTTTTTTGTGCTTAAAAAATCAGGGATTATTCTAATCTTTAAACATTTAAGCTTAGCTATCGGCATGACGGGCGCATTATATGAAAATAAAAAAAACATTTATCCTTTTATTCTTCGCTTTCATGCCATTAGGTGTATACTCACAAAACATAAAATTGGAATTAAACGATAGTTGTGAGTTTGTAACATCTGACGATAAGTCTTATTTTATTGTAGAATATCCAGGAAAGACAGCCCATGAAATTTATGAAGGTCTCTATACCAATATAGTAAAAATCTATAATGATGCAAAGAATGTAACTAACTCTGTCCCAGACAAGGTTATTAGTGTTAGGGCTTTCGCAGACCCTCTCATAGATTTCTGTTGGTGGAAGGAACCTAAAAAATTAACTTTGGGTAAGGCTGCATTAGCTTATGTAACTGTTGGAGTAAGTTTAGCCGTTGATGCGTTTAAAAGTGGAAGTTTTTACAATGGTGATTTTTCTGTCGCAGGATATTATAAATTAAATATTGAGATAAAGGACGGAAAAGCAAAAATAGATATGCCTATAATGGATGGAATATTTTCTATAATAGACCTTAATGGAAATAAAAAAAATTTAGAAATATCAGATTTTGGTTTCGAAATTGCAGTTCGCATTAATCGTGACAAAGCTATTTATACAAGAAAGAAAAAGAAGGAGAAGGCTGAAGAAGCAAACATTAAAAAGGAAAGATATCTAAAAGAAGCCATACAACGAATGGAGAACACGTTAAATAATATTATAAAACTACCAGAGGCAGACTGGTAAGCAAAAAGTAAAAACAAGCATAGCAAACCAAAAAACCACAATTAGCGGCAGAATAAAATATACCTTATTTTGCCGCTAATTGTATT